>NZ_SOCE01000001.1:111153-430281 GCF_004365175.1 Kribbella voronezhensis
CGCCGGTGTCGTCGACAGGCGACACGATCCCGGATTCATCGGCAGGCGACAGGGCGCCGGTGTCGTCGACAGGCGACACGATCCCGGATTCATCGGCAGGCGACAGGGCGCCGGTGTCGTCGACAGGCGACACGATCCCGGATTCATCGGCACGCGACAGGGCGCCGGTGTCGTCGACAGGCGAGAGGACCCCGGTGTCGTCGGAGGGTGATGGCGGGATGTTGGTGAGGGGTGTGAACGGGCTGGGGGCGTCGGCTGACCAGTCCGCGGCGACGTCGGTCGGGACGTCCGGGGTGTAGGACGCGGCGGCAGGGGCGTCGACGAACAAGCTCGCGTAGAAGTCCTCACCGTCCTCCACCGGTCCACCCACGCGCGGCGGTTCGGCCGAAGGCAGTCGCCGGTCGCCGAGGTACTGCTCCGGCGAGGCATCCTGACCGTCGTCATACCGGTCCTGCCCGTACTGGTCCTGCCCGTACGACGCCTGCCCGTATTGGCTCTGCCCATACGACGCCGGCCCGTACTGCGCCTCGCCGTACGGCGCTTGGTTGTGCTGCGGGGCGGCGGGGCCGTAGGTCTGCTCTTGCTCATGCGGCCCGCTTTGCTCCGGCGCGGGCGACGGCTGCTCGTCGTACTCGGCTGGGTCGGCCAGGCCGAGGATCGCGAGCGGGTCGTTGTCCTCGTGCTTCTTCTTCCGGCCGAAGCGGCGCTTCTTGCCGGTGACGCCGTAGCTGTCCGCATCGCGGCGCGGCTCCGGCTCGGGTTGCGGCTCCGGCTGGTATGGCGGTGGGTCAGGGGTGAACGGCGGCTCCGGCCGGAGCGGTGGCTCGGCCGGGAACGGCGGTTCCGGGGTGATCGGCGGCTCGGGGATGAACGGTTCGCCGATCAGTTGGTCGTCGATCAGCTGCCCGGTGAACGGGCTGACTCCCGGCGGTACGACGAACAGCTCTTCCTCGGCCCCGTCGTCGTCGACCGCCGCCACGAACGCAGTCGTCTCCCCCGGCCCCTCAGCCTCCCTGTACGGCGCCTGGGCGTACCCGCCCGGCTCCCCATACGACGGAGTCTCGGCGAAGCCGCCCGCCTCCCCATAGGACGGCGTCTCGGCGTAGCCGCCCGCCTCCCCATACGACGGGTAGCCACCCGATTCGCCGTACGACGAAGTCTGAGCGTACCCGCCCCGCTCCCCGTACGACGGCGCCTCGGCGTGCCCGGCTGGCTCCCCGTACGACGGCGGCTCGGCGAAGCCGGCCGGCTCCCCGTACGACGGGTTGTCGGTGTAGGTGGCTGACATTCGGCCGGTGCGGCCGAGGCTTTCGATGGCGCCCGCTGCGACCACGCCGTCACCGAACTGCGCCGCGGCCACCAACCCGGCGCGCAGGTCGGGGTCCTGCGGCGAGCGCGGCCCGATCCCCAGCCGCTCGAACAGATCGCGCAGCACCTCGCCCGTCAGCCCAGAGGACCCCGCGGTACGGATCAGCGCCACCCCGACCGGCAACAGGTCGTCGAGTCCACCGAGATAGTCGGCCCATTCAGCAGCCCACTCGACCAACTCCCGCGCGGCCTCTTCGTCGGAGGTCACCCACGAAGCGATCGGCGCGAACCCGTCGTCCAGCGGCTGCCACGGATCCCCCGGGTACGCCGCCCGCGCCCAGGTCCCGTTGAAGCTCCCGTACACGAACCCGAGCTGCCCGGCGGCCATCCGCCGCCTCACCTCGGGCTGCCCGATCCACTCCGGCGAACCAGCGAGCAGGTCGGCGCCACCGGTGCGACTGTGCTGCGTGTGGAACCCGAACAGGACCGCCCGGGCCCCGTCCAGCCGGACCATCCGCAGATCGGATCCGGTCTCGTCCTGGTGGTACCAGCCGTTGTCGTCGGCGTACCAGCGCCGGTCGAACCCGGTGGCATGGGCGACCGCAGCGAGGGCGCTCCAACGGGCGCGCAGCTCGGCTGGGTCGTCCAGGTCGACGAGCGGCATCGGGGTCTCTCCAGTACCAATCCTGCTCAGGGGTCAATCCAGCCCTGAACGGTACCCGAGCCGACCGACACTAACCAGTGGCACCCGATCGCGGCTCGAGTACGGCCACGCACTCTATGTGATGGGTCATCCCGAACAGGTCGAAGGCCCGCAGCGAGCTGATCCCGTACCCGAGCTTCCCGAATGTCTTCAGGTCCCGCGCGAGCGCGGCCGGGTCACACGCCACGTAGGCGACCCTGCGAGGCGTGAGGTCCGCAATACGCCGTACGACGGCCTCTCCCGCACCTGTGCGCGGCGGATCCAGTACTACGAGGTCCACCGACTCCAGTCCCTTGCCGACGGCCACGTTGAGCACCTTCTTCACGTCACCCTGCTCAAGCGTCACAGCAGGCAGGTCGTGGAGATTGCGCCGGGCGTTCTTCACCGCATCCCGGTCGCCTTCCACAGCGAGCACTGCGCACCCCGCCTCAGCCAGGAAGGCAGCGAACAGCCCCACACCGGAGTACAGGTCCAGTGCGGTCTCACCCTCAGCCGGCTCCAGCCCAGCCAGTACTGCGTCGACCAGCGTGGTCGGCGCGGCCGGGTGCACCTGCCAGAACCCACCGGCCTCGACCCGGAACCTGCGGCCGTGCACGACCTCCACCACTCGCCCAGCCGAATCCAGGTCCGTTAGTACGGCCTTCTTGCCCTCCGACGACACCACTGCCTGCACAGACGACGTCTCTGGCCACTGCTGGTCCAGTACGGGCGGCGAGTCCGGGTGCGCGATCAGGCACCGGTCGATCGGGACGAGGTCGTGCGAGCGGTGCGCGTACATGCCCGGCCGGCCGTTGACCACGGCGTACCGCATCCTGGTCCGCCAGCCGAGTCCGTCGTCGCCCGGTGACTCCATCACGATGTTGCGCTCGATGCCGCCGATCCGCCGCAGTGTGTCGGACACCACGGTCGCCTTGAGCCGGCGCTGCTCCACGATGTTGGCGTGCTGGAAGTCGCAGCCGCCGCACAGCCCCGGACCGGCGTACGGGCAGGGTGGCTCGATCCTGTGCGGTGACGGCGTGAGCACCGTCACCGCGTCCGCGTGCAGGTACTTGCTGGTCTGCGCGGTCACCCGGGCGTGCACCAGCTCACCGGGAAGTGCATGACGTACGAAGACCACCTGACCCTCGTACCGCGCGACACAGTGCCCGCCGTGGGCCACTGGGCCTACTTCCAGCTCCAATACCGTCCCGACAATGCTGTCGTCCGTCACCGATCTCCCGAACTCTTGCGCGCGCCGCGCCGTACTTGGCCGGCTACCCGTTCCTCACGGTCCTGCCGTTCCTCGGCCGCCTGGGACGAGATCAGCTGGTACGGCACGGACGTAACCATCACACCAGGTGTGAACAAGAGCCGCCCCTTGAGCCGCAGTGCGCTCTGGTTGTGCAGGATGTGCTCCCACCAGTGCCCGACCACATACTCCGGGATGTAGACCATCACCACGTCCCGCGGCGACTGCCGCCGGATGTCGCGGACGTACTGCACGATCGGCCGGGTGATCTCCCGGTACGGCGAGGCCAGTCGCTTCAGGGGCACCGGAATGTCGCGGGCGTCCCATTCGGCCTGTAGTGCCTCCGACTCGTCACGGTCGACGTCGACCGTGACTGCCTCGAGCATGTACGGCCGGGCCGCCTTGGCGAACGCCAGCGCCCGCAGAGTCGGCTTGTGCAGCTTCGAGACGAGCACGATCGCGTGCACCCGGGCCGGCAGCATCAGCTGGTCGCTGGGGTCCACCGCCATCTCCCGGCCGACAGTGTCGTAGTGCCGCCGGATGCCCTTCATCAACAGGAACAACAGGGCCATCGCGATGATCGCGATGTAGGCCCCGTGGGTGAACTTGGTGATCAGCACGATCACCAGCACGATCCCGGTCATGGTCAGGCCGACCGCGTTGATCACCCGGGACCGCATCATCTGCGCCCGTCGCGCACCGTCGGCCTCGGTCTTCAGGTGCCGGGTCCAGTGCCGGATCATCCCGAACTGACTGAGCGTGAACGAGACGAACACACCGACGATGTAGAGCTGGATCAGCTTGGTCACTTCGGCGTCGAAGGCAACGATCAGCCCGACGGCGCACAGCGCGAGCAGGATGATGCCGTTGCTGTAGGCGAGCCGGTCGCCGCGGGTGTGCAACTGCTTGGGCAGGTAGCCGTCCTTGGCCAGGATCGAGGCCAGCACCGGGAACCCGTTGAACGCCGTGTTCGCCGCGAGCACCAGGATCAGCATCGTCGCGCCGATCACCAGGTAGAACGCGGGCGAGAAGTTGGAGAACACCGAGTCGCCGATCTGGCCGATCACCGTCTTCTGGGTGTAGGTGTCGCCCACCGGCCGGCCGTCGCGCAGCAACTGGGTCGCCGGATCCTCGGCGTACCGGAGTTTGATCTTGCTCGCCAGGAACAGGATGCTCATCAGCATCGTGACGGCGATCGTGCCGAGCAGCAGCAGCGTGGTCGCGGCGTTCTTGCTCTTCGGCTTGCGGAAGGCCGGTACGCCGTTGCTGATCGCCTCGACACCGGTCAGGGCCGCGCAGCCGGACGAGAAGGCGCGGGCCAGCAGGAAGGCGCCCGCCAGACCACCGAACAGCTCGTGCCCCGGCTCGGGCCGGATCTCGAACTGGGAACTGTCGGCCATCGGCAGGGTCCCGGCCGAGAGCCGGATGAAGCCCCAGATCGCCATCCCGATGATCGAAGCCATGAAGATGTACGTCGGGATCGCGAAGAGCGCACCGGATTCGCGGACCCCGCGCAGGTTCAACGCGGTCAGCACCAGCACCAGGCCGACCGCCAGCGGAGCCTCGTGGCCGGCCAGGAACGGCAGCGCCGACTTCGCGTTCTGCACGCCCGAGGAGATCGACACGGCCACGGTCAGCACGTAGTCCACCATCAGCGCGCTCGCGACCGTCAGCCCCGCGGTCGGCCCGACGTTGACGGTGGCAACCTCGTAGTCACCGCCACCGGACGGGTACGCGTGCACGTTCTGCCGGTAGGACGCGACCACGACCAGCATCACGAAGACGACCAGCAGACCGATCTTCCAGGAGAAGCCGTAGGCGGCCAGACCGGCCACCGACAGGGTCAGGAAGATCTCGTCCGGAGCGTAGGCGACGGACGACAGAGCGTCACTGGCGAACACGGGCAGTGCGATCTTCTTCGGGAGCAACGTCTCGCCGAGCTGCGTACTGCGCAGCTTGCGCCCGATGAGGATGCGTTTACCGATGTCGCCTAGAGCGGGAGTCACACCGGTGATGTTAGAGCCACGCCCGGTCCGGTGTAGCGTCTATCCCTGCCGAACCCGATGCCAGCGGCCCTGTGAAGGGCAAGGAGTGATCACAGAGTGCACGTCGTCATCATGGGCTGCGGACGAGTCGGGTCGACACTCGCCCGCACCCTGGAGAAGCGTAGCCACACGGTCTCGATCATCGACCAGTCCGCGGACTCGTTCCGCCGGCTGAGCCCGAACTTCTCCGGCCGCACGATCACCGGGATGGGCTTCGACCGCGAAGTACTGATCGAGGCCGGGATCGAGGACGCCGAGGCGTTCGCGGCCGTCTCGAACGGTGACAACTCCAACATCCTGGCCGCGCGTGTCGCCCGGGAGAACTTCGGCGTCGAGAACGTCGTCGCCCGGATCTACGACCCGGGCCGCGCCGAGGTCTACCAGCGGCTCGGCATCCCCACCGTCGGCACGGTCAAGTGGACGGTCGACCAGATGGTCCGCCGGTTGCTGCCGAGCGGTTCGGAGCCCGAGTGGCGCGACCCGTCGGCCACCGTCCGGCTCGCCGAGGTGCACGTGCACCCGGACTGGGTCGGCCGGGTGGCGCTCGACATCGAGAAGGCCACCAACAGCCGGGTCGCCTTCCTGACCCGGCTCGGCGAAGGGCTGCTGCCCAAGGCGGACACGGTCATCCAGGAGGGTGATCTGGTGCACGTCGTCATGCTGGAACGGGAAGCCGCGGCGATCGAGTCCCAGCTCGGCGCCAAGCCTGAGGAGCTGTGATGCGGGTAGCCATCGCCGGCGCCGGGAACGTCGGACGGTCGATCGCCGCCGAACTCCTGGAGAACGGTCACGAAGTACTCCTGATCGACAAGGACCCCCGCGCGATCAAGGCGGAGTCCGTACCGCGCGCCGAGTGGCTGCTGGCCGACGCCTGCGAGCTGTCGTCCCTGGAGGAGGCCGCGCTGCAGCGGTGCCAGGTCGCGATCGCGAGCACCGGCGACGACAAGACCAACCTGGTCGTGTCGCTGCTGGCCAAGACCGAGTTCGGCGTACCGCGAACCGTTGCCCGGGTCAACCATCCTCGGAACGAGTGGATGTTCAACGAGGCCTGGGGGGTGGACGTCTCGGTCTCCACGCCGCGGATCATGTCCGCACTCGTGGAGGAAGCCGTCTCGGTCGGTGACCTGGTCCGGCTGTTCACCTTCCGCCAGGGCGACGCCAACCTCGTCGAGCTCACCCTGCCCGAGGACTCCCCGATGATCGGCCTGCGCGTCGGCGACATCGACTGGCCGGTCGACACCGCCCTGGTCACCATCATCCGCGAAGGCCGCGTCCTGCGCCCCGACCCCGAGGGCACCCTCGAACTCAACGACGAGCTCCTCTTCGTCGCCGCCGACGAAACCGAGGAACAACTCGAAGACATGCTCTCCCCCCACCACCGCCGAGACCAGCTCTAACCCGTACGGCGAACCCACGCACCTCCTCCGTCGGCGCTCCCACCCACCCGAAGACGCCGCTCCTACGTCGCGGGCTGACAACCGCGGCGTGGTGCCGGGTGCACCTCCCTCGGACAATTCCGCCTTGCTGCGCAGGCCGTTCGATGGAGGCGGATCCCAGACGATCCCAGCCGGGATCCACGGAATGCAGTCGAAGCAAACGCGCCCCGGGATTGGATCCCGGGGCGCGTTTTCGTGGTTGGTGTTACTTCTTGCCGCCGCGCAGGAGGTGGGTGACGTGGTCGCGGGCTTCGTCCCATTTGTCCGGGGGAAGGGAGCCGCGGAGGACTGCGTAGGCCAGCCAGAGGGCCAGGGCGTAGAACGGGAGGCCCAGGCCGACCTTGGCGATGCCCAGGGCGTTCAGGCTGTGGGTCAGGTACAACGGCACCTGGACGATCAGGCGGACGGCGAAGAGGCCCACGAAGACGAGGGTTGCCCGGCTGAAACCGCGGAGCATGGCTGGGTCGCGGCGCCAGGCGGTGCCGGTTTGCGTGATCACGCCGTACAGGACACCGAACAGCGGCCAGCGGAAGATGACGGTCAGCAGGTAGAGGGCGCCGTAGCCGAGGTTGACCAGCAGCCCCGGCAGGTAGACGTCTTCGGCGCGGCCACTGCGGTTGGCGACCCAAGCGGAGATGAGGACGCCCACGAAGCCGCCGGCCACGTTGCGAAGGGGCTGGCGGCGTAGGAGGCGAAGCAGCGCGACCGCGGCACCCGAGGCGACCGCCACGATCAGCGCCAGCTTCAGGTTGTGGTCGCTGGCGCCGTAGACGATCAGGAACGCGATCCACGGCAACCCGATGTCGAGCAACGCACCCCAGCCACCGAGTGCGTGGAAGAAGTCCTTGTCGGTGGTCGCCGGGCGAGCCACCGGCGCCTCGGCCGAAGAAGCATCCGACGACGGGGTAGCGGAAGACGAGGTACCAGAAGACGAGGCAGCAGACGACTCGTCGGTCAGCAACGACTCGGCTGCCTCGATCTCAGGCTTGAAGATCTCGACGAGCTTCTCGTCCAGGTTCTCTTCGAGCGATTCGTGCTGACGCTTCGTCGGCTCAGCCATGGGCTGCCGCGGGACGGAGTTCGTACCTCGGGTTGAACATCACCCGGTCCCCGTCCACGACACCGATCCGCCCGGACGCGATCAGTTCCGATCCCGGGTGGATCCCGGCGATCTTGCGCCGGCCGAGCCAGATCAGCTTCACCGTGCCGGTGCCGTCGTACAGCTCTCCTTCGAGAGCCGGTACGCCGCCGCGCGGGCTGAAGGTGATCGTCCGCAGCGTCCCGTACAGCGTGACCATCTCGCGGTCACGGCAGCCGGTGATGGACCGTGCGCCACAGCCGGACGCGTAGTCCTTCAGTACCTCGGCGTCCTGCTCGTCCCGGTCTCCGGCAAGGCCCCGGAAGGCGCGCTTCCACAGCCCCGCGGGTTTGTCGCTACCCATGGGCCCAGTGTAATCCGCTCGTGACCGTGCTCGGCCGGTATCCGGACATCTCGGATCAGGCCTCTTCCTCGTCCACCGGCTGGGCGCCGGCGGGCAGCCGCAGGGCCAGCGACTCGCGCGGCGCCATCGGCTCACTGCCCCGGACGACGACGACGTTGCGCAGCGACTGCTCCATCGGCGGCGCGGCGTCGGGCTCGACCGCGGCGCGGCCCAGCACGGTCGCGCGCAGCAGCCAGCGCGGCCCGTCGATGCCGATCACGCGCGAGGTCTGGCTGAAGATCTGCCCCTCGGGGTCCTCGACCGGTACGACGAGCACGAGTTCGGTCCCGAACGGGCCCTCGGTCTCCGATGCGGTGCCGCCCATCCGGGTCGCCTCGGCGGCGATCTCCCGGCGTACCTCGGCCCAGATGCCTGAGGTCTTCGGTGCCGCGAAGGCACGCAACTCCAGCGCGGAGTCCTCCAGCACCAGCAGGACGGCCTGCACGTCGCCGGTGGCCTCGTCGACCTGCAACCGCAGTTCCATCCCGGGCATCCCGGTGATCACCAGCGCGCCCAGGTCGATCCGGTCCTCCGCGGTCAGGATCGCCGGGTCCACCTCGTTGGAGTCGAACGGCCCTTCGCCCCGCGGCTCCCCGGAGCCGGATTCAGCGCCCGTCCCGGCACCGGTCTCCTCGGCCGTCGCCTCGTCGTCGCCGAAGAAACCACCAGTCGTCTCGGCCTCGTCGTTCTTGGCCTTGCGGCGGAAGATCACTGCGCTTGCCTACTTCCTCGATCGTCAGTCATATCCACGGGTGCCTTGTCGCGGCCGCCGTAGTCTCGCGCATTCCGCAGGTCAGCGGAGTGCACCCGGTCAGCGTGTCACATCACCGAATCCACCGGTCGATCCGTGCCCACCGGTACCCCGGGCCGAACCCGGCAACGTCGCCACCTCGACGAACCTGGCCTTCTCGACCCGCTGGATCACCAACTGGGCGATCCGGTCGCCGCGGCGCAACGTGACCTCGGCCGAGGTGTCGGTGTTGATCAGGCACACCTTGATCTCGCCACGGTAGCCCGCGTCGACGGTGCCAGGCGCGTTGACGAGTGTGACGCCGTGCTTGGCGGCCAGTCCGGAGCGGGGGTGCACGAACGCGGCGTACCCGTCCTGCAAGGCGATCGCGATGCCGGTACCGACCAGCGCCCGCTCCCCCGGCTTCAGCGTGACGTCGGTCGTCGTCACCAGGTCAGCGCCGGCGTCACCGGGATGCGCGTACGCCGGTACTGCGAGCTCCGGGTCGAGCCGCTGGATCAGTACCTCGGTCATGGGTTCACCTCGTAGTCGTGGACGTTCTCAGCGGTCATGTCGGTACCGTGCTCGACGAAATGCTTCGGCGGCACTACAACGAACACCGCGTTCGCTCGTAACGCGATGCTCCCGTCCGGACCACCCAGCCGCGCAGTGGCGTTCGCGTACATCCGCCGGCCGTCGAAACCCAGACACAGCGCTCTCAGGAACAGGGTGGCTCCGACCGGCACCGGGCGGATGTAGTCGGTCTCCAGCCGCCCAGTGACCATCGGGCGCCGCAGCAACCAGGAGAGCCCACCGAGCGTTTCGTCCATCGCAGTGGCCAGTACGCCGCCGTGGGCGAGCCCGGGTGCGCCTTGGTGCTCCTTGGTCACGGTGAACTCGGCGGTGACGCTCACGCCAGGCCCTGCCGTCGTGACCAGCCGCAGACCGGTCGGATGAGCCGGGCCACAGGCCACGCAGTTCTCGTAGTGCGACGGGAGGACCGTGCCCGGCGCAGGAGCCTCCGGGTGACGCTCTGCCGGCTCCAGCTCGCGCTGCGGCGTCGCCGTACGGGTCGGTGGCTCGATCACGAGAGGCGACCCTACCTACGCGCTCCGACAGCTCTCATGCCAGGCTGTTCCTCGTGGCCGATGCAGCTCATTACAGGGAACGTCTGAGCGTGCCGGTGCGCTGGTGGCTGATTGCCGCCGCGGCTGTCGTGACGCTGTGGGTGATCACCGCAGTACCGGCCGGCACGATCGCAGGCACCGCGGTCGGCGGCGTCGCCGCAGTACTGCTGATCGTCCTGTTCCTCCGGTACGGCGGTGCGCTGGTGGAGGTGGACGCGGACAAGTTCCGCGCCGGCCGCGCCTCCATCGACCGGGCGTACCTCGGCAAAGCCGTCGCCCTCACCGGCGAGGACGCCCGCAGCGCCTTCGGCCGCGACTGCGACCCCAAGGCCTACCTCGTACTACGGAGCTACCTGCCCGGCGCCGTACGGGTGGAACTCACCGACCCGCACGACCCCACGCCGTACTGGCTGGTCGCCACCAAGCACCCGGAGCAGCTCGCTGCCGCCTTGACGCAGAGCAGCGTGGCAAGATCCTGAGTGTCGGGGAACTCGTACCTGGGAGGTAGTCGTGGTCGGAGCCAAGATCGGCTGGAAGCTCGTGCTCGCCGCATTCACGATCGTGGTGGGCCTGGTCGCCAACAAGGCGGTCACCACGGCCTGGAAGCTCGGGTCCGGCGGGAAGCCGCCGAAGGGCAACCAGGCCGGCTATGCCGAGGTCGTGACATGGGCCGTGGCCAGTGGTGGCGCAGCAGCGGCAGCGAAGCTCTTCGCCGAGCGCCGAGCAGCGCAGTACTACCTCAAGTCCACCGGCCACCTGCCGCCTGGTTACGACAAGAAGGCCGGTCAGGACGTCGAGAAGGCCTGACCAGCCGGACCTGCTCGCGGACATGAGGACGGGACCGTCCCCGCGAAGGGGTCGGTCCCGTTCCGTTCGGTACGGACTCAGCCGAGCAGGGCGAGAGTGCTGTCGTGTCAGGCAGCGCAGTCGCGGCAGATCAGCTGGCCGTTCTTGCTGCTCGCGAGCTGGCTCCGGTGATGCACCAGGAAGCAGCTCGAGCATGTGAACTCGTCGGCCTGGCGCGGGAGCACCCGCACTGCCAGCTCTTCGTGGCTCAGGTCGGCGCCGGGCAGCTCGAAGCTCTCAGCGGCCTCGGCCTCGTCCTCGTCGACCTTGCCGGAGTTCTTGTCGTGACGGCGAGTCTTCAGTTCTTCGATCGACTCCTCGCTGGAGTCCTCGTCCGTCTTGCGCGGGGCGTCGTAGTCAGTCGCCATGGTGTTTCCCTGCCCTCTTCGTACCCGTGGTGTTGCCTGCTGAGCCCTTGAACGGGTAATGCGGCCCAGAAATTCCATCCCTGGAATCCCCGGTCCCCCGAAACCCTTGACAGACAGGCCGGGACCGGCGTCATACCGCTCCCGAGGCCGAGATTGTGCCCTATCGAGGGCCCTTCGCGCGCGTCGGGGTCCACCTTGTGACCCGCGTGTCGCGAATTGTGTCAGGACCGAACAACAGGTTGCTCATTAGTGCACGCTACCGCGCAGCAACAAGCAGTTTCACGATCTGAGCGGGTTGGTGGCCGCGAGAGCGTCGTGCAGCGGCTTGAAGACGGCCGGCGTGGCGGCGATCGACATCTCGGGGGAAACGGGTGCTCCGTCCATCCCACCGACCATCGCGCCGGCCTCCGCCGCGATCAGCGCGCCCGCGCCGTAGTCCCACGGGTTCAGTCCGCGTTCGAAGACCGCGTCCAGCCGTCCGCAGGCGACGTAGCAGAGGTCGATCGCGCCGACGCCGATCCGCCGGATGTCGCGGACCTTGGTGATCAACTGCTGGATCACCTCGGCCTGCACCTGCCGCCGCGTCGCGTCGTACCCGAATCCCGTGCCGACCAGCGCCTTCGCCAGGTCGGCGCAGTCCGAGACGCGGATCGGCTGGCCGTCGACGTACGCGCCGCCGCCGAGAGTCGCGGTGAACACCTCCCCCTTGGGCGCGTCCACGACGACCCCGGCGACGGTCTGCCCGTCGACCTCGACCGCGATCGACACGGCGTACGTCGGGATGTCGTACAGGTAGTTGACCGTGCCGTCGATCGGGTCGACGACCCAGCGCACGCCACTGGAGCCGTTGACGTCGTCGCCCTCCTCACCCAGGAACGAGTCGTCCGGCCGCGCCTGGAGCACGCGGGCCCGGATCAGTTCCTCGGACTCCCGGTCCACCGCGGTGACGATGTCGGTCGCGGTGCTCTTCGTGTCGGCGACCGTGATCGTGCCGCGACGGCGCTCGACGATCAGCCGGGCCGCCTCGGTCGCCACCTCCGTGGCGAGCTTCAGCAGGTCCTGGGCATTCTCGGAGCTCATGCGGATTCCTTCTCGTTGGATTCGTCGGTACCACGTGCCGCGGGCGCGCCGCCGCTCTCGACTGCGGGTTCGTCCGTACTGCGTGCCGCGGGCCGGCGCGGGGCGGGACAGCAGTCCGGCCGGCAGGCATCCCAGCCGGGGCCGAGTTTGCCGACGCAGGGGCGAACCGGCTGCTCACCGCGTTCGGCAGCCGCTCGCTCCACCACCAGGTCGCGCAGCATCGTCACGAACCGCTCGTCCGTGCCCGGTGTCGCCGCCCGCGCCATCGGCAGCCGCAGCTTCTCCGCCGTCGCCGCCGCCTCGGTGTCGAGGTCGTAGATGACCTCCATGTGGTCACTGACGAAGCCGATCGGCACGACGGCGACGCCCGGCACCCCAGCCTGCGCGAGCGCCTCGAGGTGATCGTTGACGTCCGGCTCGAGCCACGGCACCTGCGGCGGTCCCGACCGGGAGCAGTAGACGAGATCCGTCCGGCGCTCGACCCCGGTCCGCCGCTGGAGCTCGGCGGTGATCTCCGCGGCGACGTCGAGGTGCCAATCGACGTACCCGTTCCCGTCCGGGCCGCTCGTCGCGTTCATGCTGGTCGGGATGGAATGCGTCACATAAGCGATCGCCGAACCCTGCGGCAGTTCGCTCAACGCGGCGGCGGTCGACTCGACGAACGATCCGACGAAGCCGGGGTGGTTCGCGTAGTGGCGGAGCTTGTCGATCACCGGCGCGCCTTCGACCTCGGCGACGGCGTCCGCGAGGTTCTCGCGGTACTGCCGACAGCCGGAGTACGACGGGTAGGCGCTCGTCACGATCACGACGGCCCGCCGTACGCCGTCGGCCGTCATCTCCCGCAGCGTGTCGGTCAGGTACGGCGCCCAGTTGCGGTTGCCCCAGTAGATCGGCAGGTCGAGCCCGATCTCGGCGAACGACGCCTTGAGCGCGGCCAGCAACTCACGGTTCTGGTCGTTGATCGGACTGCGGCCGCCGAACGCGTAGTAGTGCTCGCCGACCTCCTTGAGCCGCTCGTCCGGGATCCCCCGGCCACGGGTCACGTTCTGCAGGAACGGCAGCACGTCCTCGGGCTTCTCGGGACCACCGAAGGAGAGCAGCAGGACGGCGTCGTACGGCGAAGGGTCAGGCGACTGAGGGTCGGGCATGTACCGATGTTCTCAGGCCGGGTGGAATCACCCGAGCACGGTCCCGTCGACGCGGCCGGGCCGGTCGGCCGGAATTGCCGGGCAGCGGCGTCGCGCGAAAGCTAGGGTGTGGTCGATCCCCCATGCTGAAGCCCTACGTTCACCTGATGCGCCGCCCCGGCGCCCGTGCCTTCTTCCTCGCCGGGATCCTCGGGCGTATGCCGATCTCGATGGTCGGCCTCGGCATCGTCATCCTGATCTCGCGAGAGAGCGGTTCCTACGGTCTGGCCGGCGCCGTCTCCGGCGTCGCCGTGATCGCGGGAGCGCTCACCGGGCCGATCCAGGGCCGGCTCGTCGACCGTTTCGGTCAGCGGTCCTTGACCCTGATCGGCAGCCTCCTCTGTACGGTCGCCCTGCTCGGCCTGCTGATCGCGGTCCGGCTGGACGCCCCGTCCTGGGCGCTGTACGCGCTCGGGTTCGTTGCCGGGGGCACCCGTCCCCAGGTTGGCTCGTTCGCGCGGGCCCGCTGGAACCACCTGCTCGGCCGGGGTCGCGCTCTCCAGACGGCGTTCGCGCTCGAGGCGGTCGGCGACGAGGTCGTGTTCATCGTCGGCCCTGTCCTGGTCACCGTGCTCGCCACCCAGGTCAGCCCGTACGCCGCTCTCGGCGCGGCCGGTGCGCTCGGGCTGGTCGGTGGTGTCTGGTTCGCGTCGCTGCGCGGCTCGGATCCGCCCGGGCGCGGAAAGTCGGACGGAACGGAGAAAGCGCCACTCCCCTGGCTCTCGTTGATGCTGCTCAGCCTGATCGGCCTGGGTCTCGGTGCCACGCTCGGCAGCACTGAGGTCGTCACAGTGGCATTCACCGCGGCCGAGGGTCAGCCAGCCATGTCAGGCGTCGTACTGGCTGTGTGGGCCTTTGGAAGCCTGCTGGCGGGGCTCTGGTACGGCTCGGTGCATTGGCGGGCGGCAGTCGAGCGACGGCTGCTGTTCGGCACGGTCCTGCTCGCGATCGCGCTCTCTCCGTTGCCGTGGGTCGGAACCGTGTGGCTGCTCGGCGTGCTGCTGTTCTGCGCGGGTCTGACGATCGCGCCGACGATGGTCGCGCTGACCGCGTGCGTGGAGGAATGGGTCCCGCCCGAACGCCTGACCGAGGCGATCACCTGGACAGTGACCGGCATGCTGCTCGGAGTAGCCCCTGGTAACGCCGTCGCCGGCCATGCCGTCGACGTGGTCGGCGCGTCGGACGCGTACTGGGTCCCCGTCGTCGTCGGCATCACCAGCGCTCTGGTCGCGGCGATCGCCGTCACCTTCGCCCGGCCCCGCACCCGCTTCGCCCACAACTGACTCGTTTCCGTACTCCGGCCGGAAAGATCGGCCGGACGACTTGAGTCTCCTCCCGGGGGAGACACCAGGGTGGTCGGCATGGAGGACCTGCACTCGATCGGGGAACTGGCCCGCCGTACCGGACTGACGGTGAAGGCGATCCGGTTCTACTCCGACCGCGGGCTGGTGACGCCGGCCGACCGGACCGCGGCCGGCTACCGCCGGTACGACGCAGCGGCCGTCGCTCGGCTCGACCTGATCCGCACGCTGCGCGAGCTAGGCCTCGACCTGGCGACGATCCGGAAGGTGCTGGATCACGAGACAGCGCTCTCCGACGTCGCCGCCGCACACGCCGAGGCGCTGGCCGTGCAGGTTCGCACCCTACAACTCCGCCGAGCGATGCTGACCCTGGTCGCCGAACGCCACTCCACCCCGGAGGACCTGAACCTCATGCACCGCCTGTCGAACCTCTCGACCACCCAACGCCACCAGTTGATCACCGACTTCCTCGACGCGGTTCTCACCGGCGACTTCGACGGATTCGCCGCCGTACGCCGGTCGCTGACACCCGAGTTGCCCGACCACCCCGAGCCCGAGCAGGTCGAGGCGTGGATCGAACTCGCGGAGCTCACCCAGGACCCGGACTTCCGCACCGCCGTCCGCCGGATGGTCGACGACTACCGAACCGTTGCCCTCCGCCCCGATCTCGTCGCCGGCATCCGCGACCAGGTCCGCCCCGCTCTGGACGCAGAGATCGCCCCCGACTCGCCCGAGGCAAGCCCTGTCATCACCGCCGTCGTCACCCGGTACGCCGAGGCGCTGGGCGAGCTGGACAGCGCAGAGCTCCGCCACCGCCTCGCGGGCGTCCTCGAAACCGCGAACGACCCACGCTGGGCCCGCTACCTGCATCTCCTCGCCATCACCAACGGCTGGGAGCCCCAACCACCGCTCACCCCGACCTACACCTGGACCATCCGGGCCCTCCGCGCTACGACGGCCGGGGAAGCGGGGCGTTCCAGCCTCGGCGGATAGCGATCAGGCGGATCAGGAAGCAGACGACCGCTCCCGCGAAGGTGGGCCAGGTCGCCTGGAAGCCAGCGACGTCGGCCAGCACCACGATCCCCGCGCCGAGGAAGGCCGGAATCGCATAGATCTCGCTTCGCAGCACGACGGGCACCCGGCCGGACAGTACGTCGCGGATCACCCCGCCGCCGATCCCCGAGATCATGCCGAGCAAGGCGGCCGACAGCGGCGACAACCCCGAGTCGAGCGCCTTGCGAGCACCCGTCACGCAGAACAGCGCGAGACCGGCCGCGTCGAACACGTTCACCAACCGCTCGAGCCGGCCGATCCCGGGATGCAGGAAGAACGTGAGCAACCCCGCCACCACCGGCACGACCAGATACCGCCAGTCGGCCAGCGCCGCGGGTGGCGTCGCCCCGATCAGTACGTCGCGCAGAAACCCGCCACCGAGCCCGGTCACCAACGCGAGCACCTGGATCCCGAACACATCCAACTGCTTCCGCACGCCGACCAGCGCCCCCGTGATCCCGAACACGAAGATCCCGACCAGATCCAGCACGACCAGCACCTTCGACCCATCCACCCCCGCACGGTACGACCCCCCACGCCCCACACCGAAAACGACAGGCCAGCAAACATGCCAACCTCTAGGGTCTGCGAATGACCGAACCTCCGAACGTCGACTACACAGCCACTTCCGCGAGACCGCCGTGGAGCGCTCTCCCGGGTGAACTGCAGCGTTCTGTGTACGCCGCGGTGTCCGTTGCCCTGGGCACCGAGATCGCCTCGGTCGGCCCGTCGGTCAGCTCCGGCTTCACCGGCGGTTTCGCAGCTCCGGCCCACCTCGCCAATGGCCGGACCGTCTTCATCAAGTCGGCGCCCGCAACCATGCACGCCTACACCGCCTACCGGCGCGAGGCGGAGATCGTCCCTCAACTCCCGCCCGCCATCCGAGTTCCGTGCATCCTCACCACGACAACGGCCAGGAGCAGCGATGGTGAGGCGGAATGGTTCGCGGTGGTCAGCGAAGGGATCACGGCGCGGATGCCCGGCATGCCGTGGTCGAAGGCCGATTTCGAGCTGGTCACAGCGAACTGCGAGATCGCGGCGGAAGCGCTCTCGCCGAGTCCGATCCCGGAGCTCAAGCCGTTCGTCAGCGACTTCGGCGCGGACGGACCCAGCCGCGTGCCGGCCGAGATCGGTGCCGGCGCACGACCACTTCCACCCGGCTTCCAGCCCTGGCTTCCCGAACGGCTCGAGGAAATCCAGCACCTGGTCGACCTGACGCCCGAGGCGCTCGCGGGAACAGCCGCAGTACATGGCGATCTACGCCCCGACAACCTGTTGATAGACAACGCCGGTCAATGCTGGACGGTTGATTGGAACTGGCTCACCGTCGGCGCACCCTGGATCGATTGGGTCGGCCTGCTCCCCCGCGCCCAGCACCAGGGAATCAACACGCTGACGGCGATCAGAACGAATCGGCTGACGACAAACGTGGCGGACGATCACCTCGACTCTTTGATAGCCGCACTCGTCGCATACGTGCTCGAGTTCGTCGAAGCTCCGCCTCCGCCCGGCTGTACGCCGGAAATTCAGCGGCACCGGCGGCTGCTCGGCTGGTGTTGTCTCGACTGGCTGGCCATGCGACGTGGTTGGTGAAGGCTTAGGTTGGAGGTATGAGTAAAGGGCCTACTGCCAGGTTCAAGGTCGAGGTGCTGGACGGTGAGCGGACCTCGCGGCGCGAGGACGTGGTGGTGACCGAGGAGCCGCTCGAGCTTCGGCTGGAGTGGCCGGGGCGGCCGGCCGAAGCGTTGGTCGTCACGATGCGCACGCCCGGCGCCGACTTCGAACTGGCGGCCGGGTTCTGCCTCGGCGAAGGGTTCGCCGTCCGGCCCGACGCGATCAGTACCGTTGCCTACTGCACCGATGTGAGACTCACCCGGGACCAGCAGTTCAACACCGTCACCGTCAGCTTCGACGGCCCGCCCGATCGCGACCCACCCCAGCGGTACGGCGTCACGTCGGCCGCGTGCGGAGTCTGCGGTCAGCAAAGCCTCGACGAACTCGCCGAGCGCAACTACGACCCCGTCGATCCCGTCGAGGTCGAGCTGGACGTCGTACGCCGATTGCCCGACCTGTTGCGGGAGGCGCAGCCCACCTTCGGGCGCACTGGCGGGCTGCACGCGGCCGGCTTGTTCACCGCAGCCGGCGAGCGCGTCGTCGTACGGGAGGACGTCGGTCGCCACAACGCGGTCGACAAGGTCGTCGGCTGGACGGTGCTCAATCAGCACAGCCGCAAGGGTCTCGTGCTGGCGGTGAGCGGACGAGCCGGGTACGAGATCGTCCAGAAGGCGGTCGCGGCCGGGATCGGCATGATCGTCGCCGTCGGGGCGCCGTCCAGCCTGGCCGTCGACCTGGCCCGTCGTTTCGGCGTCACGGTGGTCGGCTGGGCCCGGGGCGAGCGCTGCGTCGTCTACAGCGCACCGGAACGGGTACTGCGCTGACAAGGCACCCATCCGAGTGCTGTGCGGCTCCGAAGTGCATCCGAACCGCAGTACCGACCAAAGGATGCGACCTGTGAGCGAGGAGTCGACGGCCCTCCCGTGGCCCGTGATCGTCGATGCCGGCAGCGGCACACCGGCCGACCTGATGGCGCGGGTGGCGCGCGGCGACTCCGCGGCGTTCGCGCAGCTGTACGACCAGATGGCGCCGCGCGTCTACGGGCTGATCCGGCGCGTCCTGCGCAACCCGGCCCAGTCCGAGGAGGTGACCCAGGAGGTGATGGTCGAGATCTGGCGGACCGCCACCCGGTACGACGCCGACCGGGGCTCGCCGACGTCGTGGATCCTCACGATGGCGCACCGCCGGGCGATCGACCGGGTCCGTTCCGAGCAGTCGTCGACCGATCGGGAGCAGGCGGTCGCCGCCGCGTCGTCGACCACCGAGTACGACGAGGTGGCCGAGACGGTGACCACGAACCTCGAAGTGGAGCAGGTCCGGCACTGTCTGGGCTCGCTGACCGAACTGCAGCGGGAATCGGTGACGCTGGCGTACTACGGCGGATACTCGTATCGAGAAGTGGCAGAGCTCCTCGATGCGAAGCTCGCGACGATCAAAGCGCGGATGCGCGACGGCCTGATCCGGCTGCGCGACTGCCTGGGTGTGACGGGGAGGTGAGGGCCTTGACGACTCCGGAGGTGCACGCGCTGACCGGACCTTATGTTCTGAACGCTCTGCCCGAGGACGAGCGGATCGGGTTCGAGGAGCACCTCGCCGACTGCCAGTCCTGCAGCGCGGAGGTCTCCGAGCTGCGCGAAGCGGCCAACAAGCTCGGTACCGCGGTCGCCGCGCCGCCGCCGCCCGCGTTGAAGGCGCGCGTGATGGCCGAGATCTCGACCACGCGGCAACTCTCCCCCCTGGTCAGGGAACCGGCCGCCGAGCCGGAGCCGCTGCGCCGGAAGGGTTTCAGCCGACGCTCGTTCTTCGGCCTGGCCGCGGCAGGACTCGCCGTCGCCGGCGCCGGTGGGATCGCGATCGACCAGTACCGCGAGAACTCCCAGACCCGGCGGCAGAACGAGCAACTCGCCGCCCTGCTCGCCGAGTCGGACGCGCAGACAGTTCGCGGCAACCTCAAGAGCGGCGGTCAGGCGACGGTGGTGATGTCGCCCGCCAAGGACACCGCGATCGTCCTGCTGCACGACCTCCCGAAGCTGCCCGACGACAAGACCTACCAGCTCTGGCTGGAGGACAAGGGCCGCACCATGCACTCCGTGGGCGTCACCACCCACGACGGCTCCAAGCTCATCCAGGGCGGCATCGTCGGCAAGGTGGCGCTCGGCCTGACCATCGAGAACAAGCCGGGCGCCACCGAACCGAACCTCTCCACGGCCAGCGTCATCCCGATGGTCTGAGCCGTCAGTGACGTTCGGGCGAATCGGCCAGTAGCTCGTCGATCTGCTGTCGGTCGGCGTCGGCCAGCGGGCCGAAGCCGATGGCCGCGGCGTGCTCGGCGACCTGCTCCGGAGTACGGGCGCCGGGAAGCGGGATGATGGCCGGATCGAGGGCCCAGAGGTAGGCGAGGGCGCCCTGGGTGAGGGTCCGGCCGTCCGTGGTCAGGATTTCCCGGACCGCTTCCAGCCGGCCGAGCCAGTCGGCCATGGCGTCGTCGTCGAAGTAGGTCCACCACGGGGTGTCCCGGCGTACGTCGTTCTCGGACGGGCGGTTCGACAGGTTGTACTTACCGGTCAGCAGACCCATCGCGAGCGGCGTACGGGCCAGTACTGCGAGGCCGTGCTCGTGAGCGGTGCCGAGGACCTCGGGGTTGTGGCCGAAGACGTTCAGCTGCGACTGCACGCTGACTGCCGTCGACTTGCCGAAAGCCGCGATCACCGCCGGGGCGTCGACGCTCGTGCCGAAGTCCTTGACCTTGCCTTCGGCAACGAGTTTCTCGAGGGTCGCCACCACGTCCTCGACCTCGGCCGGGGTGTCCGCGCCGCCGTGCAGCTGATAGAGGTCGAGCGCCTCGACACCGAGCCTGCGAAGGCTTCCCTCGCACGCCCGCCGGATGGCCGCAGGCGTCACGTCCTGTCCCGAGGCCTTCCGCGTCGCCTCGTCGAACAGGTTGCCGAACTTCGTCGCCACGGTCACCTCGGCCCGCACGCTCGCGGGCAGCTGTTTCAGCGCCCTGCCGACCACCAGCTCGCTGTGACCGGTGCCGTACACGTCCGCCGTGTCGAGCAGCCGGATCCCGGCATCGACCGCCGTGTGGATCATCCGGACGCTGACCTCGTCGTCGACCTCGCCCCAGCCCGCCGGCCGGCCGGAGGACTCCCACTGTCCCCCGATCGCCCAGCAGCCGACGCCCAAGGCGCTGGTAGTCCGTCCGTCGCGTCCGAGCCGCCGTTCCGTCGTCGTTGTCTTCGTCATACCCCCACCCTCCGACCTGGAGCGCGCTCCAGGTCAAGCCCCGATTCAGGACTCGAGTTTGATGAAGGTGGCGCGGGGGACGTATTCGTAGCGTTCGGGCATGCAGGTGAGGATGATGACCTGGCCGTGGTCGCCGGCGCGGCCGAGCAAGGCGCCCATGTCGCGCAGGCGGCCCTTGTCGGACCAGCCGAGGGCGTCGTCGAAGATGACCGGCACGGAGTTGTCGCCGGTGCTGACCAGGTGGCTGATCGCGAGCCGGGTGATGATCGCCAACTGCTCCTGCGCGCCCGTCGACAACGCCTCGACGCGCAGCCGGTTCCCGTCCAGTTCCCGCTCGGCGACGGCGAGATCGTCGTCCAGCCACACCTTGAACGACGGCCCGTACACGCTTCGCCCCAGCGACTCGATCCGGGTCTGCAGCGGTTCGGAGTACTTGGTCTGCGCCTCGGCCCGATGCCGCCCGAGCGTCTCGTACACCCGGCGAGCCGCGTCCGCGCGCCGCTTGAGCCCTTCGTGCTCGGCCCGGATCGCGGCCAACTCCAGCTCGGCGAGCTCCCGCCGCGTCCCCAGCCCGTCCCGCCCCGACTGCTCCAGCCTGCCCTCGGTGGTGCGCAACGAGTCCCGCAGTACGTCGCGTTCGCCTTGCAGCCGCGTCGCCACCGCCAGCGCGTCGGCCAGCAGACCAGCCGCCTCGTCCGCCCCGACCTCATCGGCCTGAGCCTGTACTGCGGTCAGCTCCTCGAGCACCGCCTCGACCTCAGCAGTCGCCTTCTCTTCCTCGGCGTCCACGTCCTCGTCGGACAGCACAGCGCGGGCCGCGTCCAACGCCTCGACCGCAGCGGCCAGCCGCTCCTGAGCCAACTCCGATCGCGCCCGCGCCTGCTGCGCCTCGGACCGATCCTCCTCGGCAGCCTTCCGCGCCTGTGCCGCCGCGAACTCCGCGTCGGACAACAACCGCTCGGCGACGGCCAACTCGGCCCGGGCGTTCTCCAGCGAACGCTCGGCCGCACCCAGCTCGCCACCTTCCAGCGCCGGGACGACGAGGTCCTCGAAGTCGAAGGTGCCTTCCTCCTCCTCGAACTGCGAGAAGAGCGACATCTGTCCGGGAACGTCCTCGACCGGCGCCTGCCGCTTGCCGGCCGACTTCGTCTCTTCCTCTTCCTCGCCGGTCGACGCGACGCCCAGACGCGCGCACAACAAGGTGATCCGCTCGCTCGGGTCACCGTTGGCGGTCAGCGAACGCTCGGTCCGCCGGGCCTCCTGCAGTTCCGCGGAGACGGTGTCGACCTTGCGCAGCAGCTCCCGCGCGGCCGCCAGATCCTTCACCCGTCCGCGCTTCAGCAGGTCCTGCTCCAGCCGGACGGCCTCGTCCAGCCGCGAACGCAACGTCGCCGCCTCGCCCCCGGCGTGGACCTTGACCTCGATCTGCCCCGGTACGTCGATCACCAGTTCCCCGGACACCAGGACCTGGATCTCGCCCTCCAGCTCGTCCGGCACCTTCGCGGACCCGGCATCCAGCCCGGTCCCGGAAAGCCGGACAGCCTCAGCACCAACCCGCCGTACGGACACCTCCGGTACGCCGGCGGCAAGTGCCGCGCGTGCTTCGACGACCCGCGCGCGGGCGTCCTCGAGCGCGGCAACCAGCCCTTCGTCGACCTTGACCCCGTCGAGCACCAAGCCCGCCGAGGCAATCCGAGCCCGGACGTCGACCAGCTCGGCCTGCTGAACCAACAGCCGGTCGAGCTCGGCCCGATCGGTCAGCTTCGCGACGAGCCGCTCCGCCACCTGCAGGTCGCCGCGACGCTCGTCCCTGAGCTCGACGACCTCGGCCAGCGCCGCCTCGGCGGCATGGACCGTCTCGGCGGCCTTCTTCGCGACGGTCTCGGCGTCCTTGCGCCGCTCGGCGAGCTCCGCGTCGGTCCTGGTGAGCTTGTCCACCTCGGCGAGCAGCCGCTCGCGTTCGACCCTGGTCCGGGTGTGGTTCTCCAGCCGCGCCCGGGCCGTCTCGGCGCGGGCCCGGACCGAATCGCGCCGGAGCAGGATCTCGTCGGTCGCCTGCTTGCGCTCGCGCAGTTCCTCGACCGACTTGAGATGCTCCGTGAGCCGGGCACTCAGTTCGTCGAGGTCCAGTGCGAGCCGCTCGGCCCGGCGGATGTCGGCGACGACTTCGTCCATCGCCTTCAGCGCTTGGGCCGCGGTGAGTTCGGCTGCCTCGACGGCCTTGGCCGACTTGGCGAAGTCACCGGTCGGCCGGCCGCCTCTGGTCCAGTAGCGCAGGTACTCGTGCTCGACCGCGAGCACCAGCGGCATCGAGGCGCCGTCGACCGGCGTACCGGATTCCGCGGTCACGGCCGTGATCAGCGGCTCGGCATCGGCAGGGGTCGGCAGGACGAGCGACTGCCCCTGACTGACCATCAACGTCTGCCAGAGCACCGGATCGACGTGCTCGTTGAAGAGCCGCTCGGCCTCGTTGTGCGCCTCGCGCCCGGTCCAGGACTGCCGCCGGCCGTCCGGTTCGAGGATGGTGAGCTCGGTGGCCTTGTTCTTCAGCCAGCGCTTCGTATAGGTCAGCTCCCGGCCGCCCAGCGTCAGCTGCGCCGTCACCTCGGGAGCCACGTCCTGGCCGACCGGCTGGATGTCGACGATCCGCTTGGACTTGGAGTCGTCCGGGTAGTCGAAGATCAGCGCGAACGCCTCGACCAGGCTGGACTTGCCGACCTCGTTGTCGCCGACCACCACGGTGGTGCCGATCGCGGGCAGCTCGACGGTACGGTCCTTGACGCCACGGAAGTTCCGCAGCGTCAGGCTGTGCAATCTCACGGCCGCCTCATCCTGCGTCCCGGGCCAGGCGGTGCATCAACGTCAGCGCGGCGCCGGCTGTCTCGTCGCCGCCGGCCAGCGCCTGGCGCAACTCCTCCATCGCCGCTCGGGCAGGCCCGCTCAACTGCAACGCGTCGAGGTCCGCCGCGTCCGGAGCGGGCCGGACCGTCCAGAACTTGGCCCACCGCTCCACGCTCGCGAACACCTCGCCCTGCGCGTCCACCATGGCGTCCAGCCGGCTCAGCAGTGGCAACGGCAGCGACCCGTCGGCCGCGAGCCGCACGTACGTCCGCTCCTTCTCCGGCAGCTCGGCGAAGAAGTCCTCCAGCGCCCGGATCGACTCCTCGTCGTCCAGCTCGGCGTGGTGCTCGACCATGTGCCAGGCACCGACGTGGTGCGGCTCCACCTCGATCGAGTCCTCGCCGAGCGTCACAGCGAGAACGTTGCCAGGATGTGTCTCCTCAGGCGCGGTGACCTCCTGCGTCCCGGAGAACCAGATCCGGTCGGTCACCTCGGTCGTCGAGTGCCGATCCCCCAGACCCACGTAGTGCAGTCGCCCGTCGGCGACCGCAGCCTCCAGAGCGGCTTGATCAATGGTCGGTACGTCGGACATGCCGCCGCTCAAGCTGGTCAACTGGCCGTGCGCGAGCAGGATCCGCTTGATCCCAGGCGGCGCGGGAGCAAGCTCGGCGTACCCGGGCGCCGCCGGATCCGACAGCGGCCGGCGCGAACGCCAGGGCGCCCCGACGATCTCGACGCCCGGCACGATCTCCAGCGGCTTGGTGTCGGTGACCACCACGACATGCGAAGGGGCGTGCCCGGTCCACTGGGCCGACGTCCACAGCGAGCCCGGCTCGAGCGCGTCGTGGTTGCCCGGCAGCAGCACCACCGGTACCTCGATCCGCTTCAGCGCTTCACAAGCTCGCAAGATCGTCTGCCGCTCGACCTGGTTGTGCTCGAAGACGTCCCCGGTGACCACCACGAACGCCGCTCCGGTCGCCTTCGCGACGTCGCCGATCCGCATGACGGCGTCCAGCCGCGCCTGAGCCCACCGGGCCTGGCCGTCCGGCCCCAGGAACCGGCGCATCATCCCCAGCTGCCAGTCCGAACTGTGCAGAAACGTGATCGAGTCTTCCATCGCGCGAGAACGCTAACCCGCGCCGCCGACAACTCCCAACCAACACACCCACAACCCTGCGTGATGCCCGGCATGCGAACACCCCACCGGCCCGGGACGACCGCGGTTCCCGGGATGCGGGACACTGAGCGACGTGCCCGAAGACCTGCGACCGTACGCCGTACTGGATGTCGACGCGACGTTGTCGGACACCAGCAAACGGATCCACTTCCTCGCCAAGCGGCCCAAGGACTGGGATTCGTTCTTCGCGGCGGCCAAGGACGACGCGGTGCTCGACGAGGGGCTGGCGGTGGCGAACACCCTGGCGGCCGAGCACGAGATTGTGTACCTGACCGGGCGGCCCGAGCGGCTGCGGCGGGACACGGTGAAGTGGTTCGAGGACAACGGCTTTCCCGACGGGAAGCTGTTGATGCGCGGGAACAACGACCGGCGCCCGTCCGCGGTCATGAAGCTGGCGCGGTTGCGAACGCTCGCCCAGGAGCGGCCGGTCGCAGTACTGGTCGATGACGACGTCAAGGTCTGCGCTGCCGCCGAGAAGGCGGGCTACACGGTGCTGAGGGCCGACTGGGGACTCGATGCCGAGACCCAGCCGACCCTCTTCGAAGCGCAGGAGACCGAAGGCCGGACCTGAGTTACTTGCTCAGGCCCACGATCAGGGTGTTCGGGTACGGCGGGTAGGGCGGCAGGTAGAAGTTCTGCACCTTCGAGCCGTGCAGGAACGCGTTGCGCGCGTAGATCAGCGGAACCAGCGGAGCGTCCTTCATGATCTGCTGGTCGATCGCACCCCAGGCCGCGGCGGCCTTGGTCCGGTCGGTCTCCGCCGTCGCGGCGTTGATCGCGGCGTCCACCGCCGGGTTCGAGTAGCGGGACATGTTGTACCCGCCGTTGCCGATCTCCGACGACGCGAACAACGGCTGGATGTTGCCGAGCGCGCTCGGGTAGTCCGGCAGCCAGCTCGACACGGTCAGGTCGTAGTCGCCCTTCGGCCCGGTCTGGACCTCGGTCAGCGCGTCCGAGTCGTACGGCTTGATGGTGACGGAGATGCCGGCCTTCTTCAGTCCCTGCTGGATCGCCTGCGCGACGCTCAGGCCGCCCGGCGAGTTGTCGGCGGCGAGCACCAGGCTGAGGTTGCTCACGCCGGCCGCTGCCAGCAGCTGCTTCGCCTTCTCGGGATCACCGTTCGGCGGCGCCTGGTACAGGTCGTACTTGGTGTAGCCGTCGATCCCGGGCGTGATCAGGGTGGTGGCGATCTCGCCGCCGAACTCCGGACCACCCTCGGCGACCTGGACGGCCTGCTTGTCGACGGCGTACTCGATCGCCTTGCGGACGGCCGGGTTCGACAGCGCCGGGCGCTTGTTGTTCATCGCCAGGTACTCCAGCGCACCGGACGGCGAGGTGGCGACGCGCGCCTTCACCGCCGGGTTGCCGGTCACCGTGGGGATCAGCGCGGCCGGCACCGACGTACCGGTGGTGGCGGCGAACTTGTCGTCACCGGCGTCCGCGATCAGCCGCTGGTTGATCACGTCGGCCTGCAGGCCCATGTCGTAGACGACCGCGTCGGGCAGACCGGTCCGGGCCGGGTCGCTCGCCTTGTCCCAGGACGGGTTGCGCTCCAGCTCGAGCTTCGACCCGGGCGAGTACGACTTGACCTGGTAGGGACCGCTGGCGGCCGGCTTCTCGCCGTAGTGGGCCGGATCCGTGTCGGCCTTCTTCGGCACCGGCGCGAAGGCCGGCATGCTGACGATCCACGGCCAGTCGCCGAACGCCTTGTTCAGCTTGAAGACGACGGTGGCGTCGTCGGGGGTCTCGATCGAGGCGAGCTCGCCGCCCTTGTACGGACCGGTGTACTTCTCGGCGCCCGCGAGGAGCGTCTTGTGGTAGTTGAGACCACCGGACAGCTCGGGCGCGAAGCTGCGCTCCACGCCGTACTTGATGTCAGCGGCAACGATCGGCGAGCCGTCGGCGTACTTGAGGCCCGGCTTCAGCTTGAACGTCCAGGTCTTGCCGCCGTCGCTGACCTGACCGGTGTCGGTGGCCAGGTCGGGGACCAGTTCGGCAGCCTTGTCCGGAGTGGTCTTCCACGACGTCAGGCCCCGCAGTACCAGGTGGATCGCGCTGATGCCCAGGCTCTGGCTCTTGGCCGGGTCCAGGCTCAGCTCCTTGCTGGTGGTGAGGATGTGGAAGGTGCCGCCCTGCTCGGCGGCGGCTGTGCTGCCGCCGCCGGGCGTGGCCGACTTGTCGTTGGCATTGCAGGCGGTGGCCGCCAACGCCAGTGCGGCCGCGACTGCGAACGCGCGGGTAGTGCGTTTCATGGTGTCCTCTCAGACGTGGGGGGGCTCGAGAGTTCAGGGAAGTAGCAGGCGGCCCGGTGATCGCCGCCCGCCACCGGTTCGAGTACGGGCCGGACGGTGGCGCAGACGTCCTGGACCTTGTAGCACCGGGTGCGGAACGGACACCCGGAGGGCGGGTCGATCGGGGTGGGCACATCACCTGTCAGCACGATCCGGTCCCGGGCAGCTCCGGGATCGGGAACCGGTACCGCGGACAGCAGCGCTCGGGTGTACGGGTGAGCGGGCGCCGCGTACACCTCGGCGGCCGGGCCCTCCTCGACGATCGTGCCCAGGTACATCACCGCGAGCCGGTCCGCGACCTGGCGGACCACCGCGAGGTCGTGCGCGACCAGCACGTACGACAGGCCGAGCTCGTCGCGCAGGTCGGCCAGCAGATTCAGCACCTGCGCCTGGACCGAGACGTCGAGCGCCGAGACCGGTTCGTCGCAGATCAGCAGACCGGGCCGTACGGCGAGCGCTCTCGCGATCCCGATCCGCTGCCGCTGACCACCCGAGAACTCGTGCGGATAGCGCTCCAGGTGTTCCTCCGACAGACCGACCTGGTGCAGCAACTCGATCAGCTGGGCACGACTCGGGCGGATCCCCTGGGCCCGGAACGGCGTGGTCAGGATCGTGCCGACCGACTGCCGCGGGTTGAGCGAGGCCTGCGGATCCTGGAACACCATCTGGATCTTCCGCCGGACCGGACGGAGCCGCCGGCCGCGCACGGTGGTGACGTCCTGGCCGGAGATGGTGACCCGGCCCTCGGTGGGGTCCAGGAGCCGCGTCGCCAGCCGGGCGAGGGTGGACTTGCCTGAGCCGGATTCCCCGACGAGGCCGACCGTCTCGCCCCGGCGCACGACGAGATCGACACCGTCGACCGCCTTCACCGCGGCCGCCTTGCGGAACGGGACGCCGCGCAAGCCGAAGTACTTCTTCACGCCGTCCAGGCGGAGCAGCTCCTCTGCATCCTGCCCGATCGCGTCCTTGGTGCTCTGCTCGATCGTGCTCACAGTGCACTCTCCTCGGCACTCGGCTGGAGCGGGGCCGCTTCCTTCGCGGCGCTCTGCTGGAGCGGGGCGCCTTCTGGGGCGGCGTTCTCCTGGATGCCCGTGAGGGCTACTTCCTGGGCGATCTCCGGGCGGCGGCCGAGGTGGCAGGCGGCCTCGTGGTTGCCTTCGCCGGGGCGTGGCGTGAGCACCGGGCGCTCGGTGATGCAGCGCTCTCCGACGCGTTCCGTGTAAGCACACCGCGGCTGGAACGGGCAGCCCGTTTCGATCGAACCGGGCGACGGCGGACTGCCGGGAATCGTGGTGAGGCGATGCTTGGGCGGTACGTCGACGCGCGGCATCGCGCCGAGCAGCCCGAGGCTGTACGGATGCGCCGCGCGGTAGAAGATGTCCTTCACCGAGCCCTGCTCGGCCGCGCGCCCGGCGTACATCACCAGTACGTCGTCCGCGACCTCCGCGACCACGCCGAGGTCGTGGGAGATCAGCACGAGAGCGGTTCCGAACTCGGTCTGGACGTCCTCGAGCAACCGGATGATCTGGGCCTGCACGGTGACGTCGAGGGCGGTGGTCGGCTCGTCGGCGATCAGCACCTTCGGGTCGTTGACCAGCGCCATCGCGATCACGACCCGCTGCCGCATACCGCCGGAGAACTCGTGCGGGTAGGCCCGTGCGCGTTGCGCGGCCGAGGGGATGCCGACCAGGTCGAGCATCCGGACCGCCCGGACGTTCGCCTCCTTCTTGGAGACGTCGTGATGCAGCCGGTACGCCTCGGCGACCTGCCAGCCGACGCTGTAGTACGGATTGAGCGCGGAGAGCGCGTCCTGGAACACCAGCGCGACCTCGTTGCCGCGGATCTTGCGCAGCTCCTCGGCGGTCAGCTTCGTCAGCTCACGACCACCCAGCAGCACCTCGCCCTTGACGTCGGCGTTGGGCGGAAGCAGGCCCATCACGGCCGCCGAGCTGACGCTCTTGCCGGAACCGGACTCCCCGACGATCGCGAGCGTCCTGCCCGGCGCGACGGCGAAGTCGATGCCGTCGACGGCCGGCACCAGGCCGCCTTCGGTCCGGAACGTGACGTGCAGGTCGTGCACCTCGAGCACCGGGGTCTCGCTCGGTGTCTTGCGCGGCTCAGGCATGGCCGACCCTCGGGTCCAGTACTCCGTGCAGCACGTCCACCACCAGGTTCGCCAGAATCACCAGGAACGCCGAGAACAAGGTCACGCCGACCACCACCGCCACGTCGAGCTGGCCCACCGAGCTGATCAGCAGTTCGCCGAGGCCCTGCATGCTGAAGACCTTCTCGGTCAGGATCGCACCACCGAGCAGGCCGCCGAGATCGAGCCCGAAGATGGTCACGATCGGCACCAGCACGCCGCGAAGCCCGTGCAGCAGGACGACCCGGCCCTCCCCCGCACCCTTCGCACGGGCGGTGGTGATGTGGTCGAGGTTCATCTCCTCCAGCATCTGCGCCCGCGTCAGCCGGATGTACGACGCGGCGTTCAGCGCGGCCAGCACGAGCCACGGGAGCACCAGGTGCCAGGCCCAGTCGACCGGGCTCTCGGTGAGCGGCACGTACCCGTTCACCGGGACCATGTTCAGCCAGAACCCGAAGACCAGGATCGCCAGCAGCCCGACCAGGAACGACGGCGAAGCGACGCCGACGAGTGCGAAGCCGACTGCGAACCGGTCGAACAACCGGCCTCGCCGAAGCGCGGCGCCGACACCCAGAGACACACCGGCGACCAGCCACAGCACCGCGGCACCGATCGCGATCGACGCCGTGATCGGCAACCTGCTCAGGATCAACGTGGTCACCGGTCGGGCGAGCGGGAACGAGTAGCCGAAGCACGGCGCGTTGCACTGCACCGCGGCGGTGCCTTCGCCGAAGGTCCGGCCGGCCACGATGCCCTTGAGGAACTGCAGGTACTGCTGCATGGTGCTCTGGTCGAGCTGCATGAAATGCCGGGCCTGCTCGAGGCGGTCCGGCGTACAGGGCTTGCCGCAGCCCAGGCGGGCCGGGTCCGCCGGCAGCGCGTAGAAGATCAGGTAGACGGCCAGGCTCAGCGCGAGCATCACCAGCACGGTCGCGAGCAGCCGCCGGATCACGAACCACACCAGGTCCGGCATCAGTGAGTCCTCCGCAGCCGTACGTCGAACGCGTCGCGAACACTGTCGCCGAGCAGGGTGAACCCGAGCACGGCGAGGAACAACATCGCACCCGGGAACGCCAGGAACCACGGGTCGGCGCCGGTGTACACCCACACGATCGAGTCCGAGATCGACCGGCCCAGACTCGGTGTCGGTGGCGGTACGCCGACCCCGAGGAAGGACAACCCCGCTTCCGCGCCGATGATTCCCGGCACCGCCATCGTCGCGATCACCAGCACCGGCCCGAGCAGGTTGGGCAGCAGTTCGCGGCTGACGATGTGCCAGCCGCTGGACCCCGACGACCGGGCCGCCTCGACGAACTCCCGCTCGACCAGGGACCTGGCCTGGTTACGGATCAGCCGGGCGAGCCCGGCCCAGCCGAACACGCTCAGCACGATGATCAGCAGCAGCCAGCGCGGGAACCCGGCCGGCACAATGATGCCTAAGGCAATCATGAACAGCAGCGACGGGAAGCCGAAGAGGAAGTCGAGCAGCCGCGAGACGACCGCGTCGTACCAGCCGCCGAAGTACGCGGCGCTGATGCCGACGAGCGTGCCGACCACGGTGGTGACGAACGTGACGACGATCGCGATGAACAGCGACGTCCGCAGTCCGAGCACCGCGATCGAGAACAGGTCCCGTCCCGTCAGCGGCTCGATGCCGAACCAGTGATCGCCGCTGAGCCCGCCGACGGCTCCCCTCGGCGCATTGCCGCGGAGCGGATCGAGCAGGCCGATGTTGTAGGTGTACGGGTCCTGACCCTCGAGTTTCGCCAGCAACGGCGCCGCGATCGCGATCAACACCAGGACGACCACCAGCACGGCGCCGAGCCGGGCGCTGCGATCCCGGCGGACCCGGCGAAAAGCCTGCCGGGTCGGTGAGACGGCCGAAACGACCTCGGAACCCACACGCACTCCTGACAACGATGGACGGAACCCAGCCGAGAAACGGTAGGCCAGAGTCTCCCACCATCCGGTCCCGGTCTTGAATCGTGAGAATGTCCATCTACGTACTGGAGATTGTCGGACACCGTGCGTGACGGGCCCCGGCGGTCACTCCACGTCGGTCAGTTCCCAGGGCCGGCGGCGCGGGATCCGACGCAGCGCGACGTAGGTGACAAGGCCGCCGAGGACGATGCCTGGGATCGCCCAGCGCCAGCCGGAGAGCGCTCTCTGGTGAGTCTCGATGGTCTGCGCGGCCGGCGCGGGAAGTGGCGTGGCAACCGGAGTGGGCTCGGGCAGCGCGGCCGGTTCGGCAGTATTCGGCGGACCGGTCGGGCCGCCGTAGAACTGGCCGTTCATGAGACCGAGGGAGACCAGCACCTTGGTCAGCGCGACGGAGTCACTGCTGCGGTGCCAGACCGGCTCGGCCGGCAGCGAGGGGCCACCGTTCGGATTCTCGTACGTCGCGATCCACGGTCCCCCGGGCGCGTTCGGATAGATCAGGTCGAACCGCCAGGCCGACATGTCATGGATCATCCAGAGTGCCCGGATGAAGCGACCTTGCGCGTGGTCGCCGGCTTCCTTCGGACCGGTGAGTTCGACCTCGGTCAAGCGTTGCAGCTGGCCGTAGCGGGCATCGTCGTAGCCGACGGCGACGACCTTGGGCGGAGCGCTGAGCAGCACGCTGGTCGGCCCACCGGCCGAAGCCGGCACCGCCACCCCGGCAACGCTGATCAACACTGCGAACACCAGCCCACACGTACGGCGTACCCAACGGTTCATGGCAGTTCTCCTCAGCCGAGCCAACGATGCACCCCAGATACACCGCCGCCGCCGCAGAAGTTCCGCTACCGGCACCGAATCCGGAAGCGATCCGTCGGGAATGACGCCTAACATCGGGCCATGGAGCAGGAGTTCACCGGCGAGATCATCGAGTGGCGCGGTCCGGCGCCGTACTACTTCGTTCCCGTTCCCGAGCAGGAATGTGCCGCGCTGCGAACCGCCGCGTCCGGCGCGGGCTACGGCTGGGGAACACTTCCGATCCGCGCTCAGTTGGGGAATGCCGAGTGGAAGACAGTGCTCTGGCCGAAGGACGGGAGCTATCTGCTCCCGTTGAAGGACGCCGTACGGAAACCCGCTGGACTGGACGCAGGCGATGCGGTGGACATCCGGCTGACGTTCGATCCTATGCCCCAGCGACAGAAACGGCCGGTGAAGCGAGCATCCGTTCCGAGAACGCCGGGTTCGCGGGAACCGATCACCGCCGAGCAGCTCAGGATCATTCCGGCCAACGAGGCTGCTTGGGAGGATCTGCAAGCAGTCTTCGGCGTGGCAGGCGAGACTGCGCGGTGCTGGTGCCAGCGGTTCCGGATGCTGCCCAAGGAATCCTTCGCGTCCGAAGGACCCGAGGAGCTGGCCGCCCGGCTCCGCGACCAGACCGCCTGCGGCAACGGGCAGGCACGTGCGACGACCGGCCTGGTGGCGTATCTCGACGGCGAGCCGGTCGGTTGGTGCGCCGTCGCGCCGCGCGCAGACCACCCGAGGCTGCTCCGCGACTACCGCGTCCCCTGGCTCGGCCGCGACGAGGACAAGGCCGACTCCACCGTGTGGGCCGTGACCTGCTTCGTCACCCGGGTCGGTTACCGGCGCCGGGGAGTCGGCCGCGCTCTCGCGGGCGCCGCCGTCGGATTCGCCCGGGAAGGTGGCGCCCGCGCTGTGGAGGGCTACCCGGATCTCGTCGACGGCGGGTACGTCGGAACACTCGCGATGTTCACCGATGCCGGTTTCGCCGAGGTCAGCCGCCCGGGCAACCGCCGCGCGGTCCTGCGGATCGACTTCTGATCCCTCAAGAAACGGCAGAGAGCGCTATCTCTGTAGCTCGCTCCTTGCTCTCGACGCCTTCCAGACGGTAGGTGCGACCCTCGTGGACCCAGACCAACGTCGGTCCTGCCGCCCGGATCGTCTTCGCCTTACCGGTCTTGTCGACGAGCACCAGCTCGTACGGCGCCTTGAACCAGAACCCGTTGACGGAGCCCACCACCTCGAGCTCCATGTAGTACTTCTTGAGGTACCTCGGCGACGGCTCGGCCCCGAACTGCTCCAGCCGCTCCCCCGTCGTCCAACTCATCGCCACGAACCCCTGTGACGCCGCGACCCGCGCAGGCGCACCCAACGCCCGAGGAACCACCGGAGCGAACCCGGCAAGACGCTGAGCGTCGTGCAGCCCCAGTTGTCCCGTCACCGGCGGCACGGTCGGCGTAGTACTGGGCCCCTGTCCGACAGGCCGCGCTTCCACGCCTCCGATGTTGAGCCACTCAGCGACAGTCGCGCGCACCGGCGAGACCACGACTGCCCCGGCGAGCAGCACGGCCAATAGCGACACCAGGGCACGCCACCGGCTGCGAAGGCGGTCCGCGAGCGACCGGCGTACGGGTTCGCCTGCAACAGCTTCCAGTACTGCGGTGGCGAGGCCCTCCGCGACGGGAGGTACGACAGCGGAGCGCCCGAGCGAGCGGAGCTCTCTGGCGAGGTCGTCGCTCATCGCTGCACCTCCTTGTCGGGTAGTTGTGTCCGCAGCCGTCCCAGCGCCCGGTGCAGTCGCGACTTGACCGTGCCACGCGCCCAGCCGAGCACTGTCGCCGTCTCCTGCTCATCCAGCTCCAGCAAGTACCGGCAGATCACCACTTGCCGATAGTGCTCAGGCAAAGCCCGTACTGCGGCCAGCAGCTCGCGTCGGCGCTCGGTGACGGCCGCCTCCTCGGCAGGATCGAGCACGCTCTCCGGTAGCGCGGCCAACTCCTCACGGCGTGCCCTGCGATTCCGTGAGCGCTGCAGGTTGCGTGTCTCGTTCGCGACGATGCGCAGCAACCAAGGTTTGAACGCCGCGTCATCCCGGAAGCCGCCAAGCGCCCGGTACGCCTTGACGAACGACTCCTGCACGACGTCGTCGGCCTCCGACCCGGCCCCCAGGAACACGGCCGTCCGCTTGGCCACCGGCGCATGCCGCAGCACCAGCTCCGCATACGCGGTGGAATCCCCACCTCGCACACGAGCCACTATCGCCGCTTCGTCGGTCTCGCTGATCCCGCCTCCTGTCCTCTATCCCTCACTACACCGCGGGTGAGCAGTCGGTTCCAGCCATTCACTGCCGAGGTTTGACCCGCTTCGTCGGTACCGCGGACAGCGGGTCCTCCGGCCAGGGATGCCGCGGGTATCGAGCCCTCAGGTCAGCCCGGACCTGCGGATAACCCTGCACCCAGAACGACGCGAGGTCGCTCGTGATCGCCACGGGACGTCTCGCCGGCGACAGCAGATGCAACACGACAGGCACCCGGCCATCGGCGACCACCGGCGTCTTGGTCCACCCGAACACCTCCTGCAACTTCACCGCGAGCACCGGCGGCTCAGCCCCGTCGTACACCAGCCGCACCTGCGAGCCCGACGGCACCGCGAGGCGCTCCGGTGCGAGTTCACCGAACCGGGTAGCAGCGGGCCAGGGCAGCAGTCGTCGCAAGGCGGACGCCACATCGAGGTTGGTGAGATCGCGCGAACGGCGTACCGAGGCAAGCTCCGGACCCAGCCAGTCGTCCAACGTCGCGAGCAATGCCGCGTCGTCGACCGCGGGCCATGGAGCGCCGAGGTGCGCATGACAGAAGGCGAGGCGCTCGCGCAGAGAGACCGCGGCGTCGGACCACCGCAGTACGGCGAGACCGCTGCGCCGGAGACCATCGCGTACGGCGGCTTGCACGAGCACCGGGTCGGGCTTGGACAGCGGTACGTCGTTGAGCACGATCGCTCCGAGCGACTCCACGCGCCGGGTCACCACCCGCCCGTCGTCCCAGCGAATCTGGTCGGTGACGGAGACGAGCTCACCGGCGACCTCCCGCGCGGTCGCCTCGTCGATCGGCGCGGCCGAGCGGATCCTGGCGTCGGCGCGACCGGGCGCCCGGTCGGCCACCGCGATCGCCAGCCACGGTGTGGTCCGCAACGGCGACTGCGGATCCAGCGCGGCACCGGTACCACCAGACATCTGGTACGTCGTCGAGTCCACCCCGCGAGACCGCGCGATCCGGTCCGGATACGCCAGCCCCACCACGATCCCCGCCGCAAGATCATCCGGTACGCCGCCCGCCGGCCGCGACCCACCGCCCGCAGCCCCGCCTGGCGACCGCGGGCCGCCGGCCACTTGAGGCTCATTCCCACTGTCGGCTCCCCGGGCGAGGCGCTTCGTCTCCTCACGCCAGCGTGCGGTCGCCGCACGGTCCTGCCCTCGTCGCAGTGCTCGCCACCGCGCCGGCAGGTCATCGCCGAAGTCGCGCCCGGCATCGTCCGACAGCAGCGCCACGATCTCGCGAGCGCGCTCAGCACCGACCCACGGCGTACCGTCCAACAGCGCGCGAGCCAGCCGCGGATGCGCGCCGACCGCCGCCATCCGCCGCCCGCGCGCAGTGATCCGGCCACCGTCGTCGATCGCGTCCAGCCGACGCAGCAACTCGGTCGCCGCCGTCATCGCCACCACCGGCGGCGCTTCGAGCAACGCCAGACCTTCACCACCCGGCGCGCCCCACGCGGCCAGATCGAGCGCGAAGGCAGCCAGATCCGCAGTAGCGATCTCCGGCGCCGCATGGTCGTCCAGATGCGCGTGGTCAGTGGCGGACCAGCAGCGATAGACCCGGCCGGGCGCCTCACGTCCAGCACGCCCGGCCCGCTGATCCGCGGACGACTTGGACACCCGGCAAGTCACCAGGGCGCCAAGCCCGCGCGATTGATCGGTCCGCGGCTCGCGGGCAAGCCCCGAGTCGACCACGACGCGCACTCCCGGCACGGTCAGCGAGCTTTCGGCGACCGACGTCGTCACCACGATCCGCCGCGTCGCACCGGGCGCCAACGCCCGCTCCTGCTCAGCTCGTGACTGCCGCCCGAACAACGGCAGCACGTTCTCCCCGGCCAACCGGCGAGTCACCCCAGTGATCTCCGCCTCCCCCGGAACGAACACGAGCACATCGCCTTCGTTCTCGGTCAACGCTCGTCGCACCACCGCCGCGACATGATCGAGCAGCCGCGGATCGACCCGCCCACCCGGAAGCAACGGCACCGGGACCGGCGGTGGCGCCCATTCGATCGCGACGTCGAACAGCGCGGCCGACGCTGTGATCACAGGTGCCGGACTGCCACTGGCCAACGCGCGACTCAAGGTGACCGTGTCCGCCGTGGCCGAGGTCGCGACGACGGCGAGGTCCTCTCGCAGGTTCGCCCGGATGTCCACGCAGAACGCCAGCAGCAGGTCGGCGTCGAGGTGACGTTCGTGGCACTCGTCGATCACGACCGCGGCGACGCCGGGAAGTTCCGGGTTCTGCTGCAACCGCCGTACGAGAAGCCCTGTCGTCACCACCTCGACGCGCAGGTCCTTGCCGCCACTGCGTTCGCCGCGCATCGCGTAGCCGATCCGCTGCCCGAGCGGTTCGCCGACCAACGCCGCCAGCCGGGTCGCGGCGGCACGCGTCGCCATCCGCCGGGGCTCGGCGACGATGACGGTGCCGTCCAGCGCGTCGGCGAGGGCGAGCGGCAGCAGCGAGGTCTTGCCGGACCCAGGAGGCGCGACCAGCACCGCCGTACCGTGCGATCGAGCCGCCTCGACCGTGGCGGGCAGGACGGCACGGACGGGCAGGTCCGCTCCTGGCATCGACGGTTCGGGCAGCAGCACGCAGCCGACGCTAACCGACCGGCAGCCCGAACTCGCACCGGCGGCGCCGCGCGGCCGTGGTACTGGCGATGGCCTAGGGTCGGACCCGTGCCTGATGTCGATGCGTCTTTCCTCGCCCTCCCCCGACACGAGCTGGCCGACGCGGCGCTGCAGCGCGCCAAGGATCTCGGCGCGACGTACGCCGAATTCCGGCTGGAACGGATCCGGTCGGAGTCCATCTCGTTGCGCGACAGCGTTCTCGAGAGCGCCCACGACGACGAGGACCTCGGCCTCGCCGTCCGGGTCATCCACGACGGCACCTGGGGCTTCGCCGCCGGGGTCGCGCTCAGCACCGACGAGGCGGTCCGGATCGCCGAACAGGCGGTGAACCTGGCGCAGGTCTCCCGGCCGATCAACTCCGAACCGATCGAGCTCGCCGACGAGCCGATCTACGACGACGTCAGCTGGGTGTCGAGCTACGAGGTCGACCCGTTCACGTTGCCGCGCGCCGAGAAGGTTGCCCTGCTCACCGATTACAGCGATCGCCTGTTGAACGCGGAGGGCGTTTCGCACGTCACCGTCCACGTCGCGTCGGTGAACGAGTGCAAGTTCTACGCGAACTCGGAGGGCACGTCGACGACCCAGCAGCGGATCCGGATCGGCCCGCAGCTGCAGGCGACCGCGATCGATCCGGAGACCGGCCGGTTCGACTCGATGCGGACGCTCGCGCCACCGGCCGGACGTGGCTGGGAATACCTGACCGGCACCGGCTGGAACTGGGACGAGGAGCTGGCGCAGATCCCGGGCTGGCTCGCCGAGAAGATGGCCGCACCGAGCGTCGAGGCCGGCCGGTACGACGTGGTCGTCGACCCCTCGAACCTCTGGCTCACCATCCACGAGTCGATCGGCCACGCGACCGAACTGGACCGCGCCCTCGGGTACGAGGCGAACTACGCGGGCACCAGCTTCGCCACCCTCGACAAGCTCGGCACGCTCGAGTACGGCTCGCCGATCATGCACGTCACCGGCGACCGGACGGCCGAGCACGGGTTGTCGACGGTCGGGTACGACGACGAGGGCGTCGCCGGGCAGCAATGGGATCTCGTGAAGGACGGCGTACTGGTCGGCTATCAACTGGATCGCCGGATGGCGCAGGTCAACAAGGACGTGCTCGGCACCGACCGCTCGAACGGGTGCGCGTACGCCGATTCGGCCGGCCACGTGCCGATCCAGCGGATGGCCAACGTCTCCCTGCAGCCCGCGACAGACGGTCCCTCCACCGAGGAACTGATCAGCCGGGTGCAGAACGGGATCTACATCGTCGGCGACAAGTCCTGGTCGATCGACATGCAGCGCTACAACTTCCAGTTCACCGGGCAGCGGTTCTACAAGATCACCGACGGCAAGCTCGACGGGCAACTCCGCGACGTCGCGTACCAGGCCACCACGACCGACTTCTGGGGCTCGATGGAAGCCGTCGGCGGCCCGCAGACCTACGTCCTGGGTGGCGCGCTCAACTGCGGCAAGGCCCAACCGCCGCAGAGCGGTGCCGTCAGCCACGGTTGCCCGTCCGCCCTGTTCCGCGATGTCCGCATCCTCAACACCACGCAGGAGGCCGGCCGGTGACGACCGCCATTCAGCTGACCCCGCAGGACACGATCGAGCGCACGCTCGAACTCGCCGCGGCCGAGGGCGCCCAGGGCTGTGTCGTCCTGGTCGCCGAGACCTCCAGCGCGAACCTGCGCTGGGCCAACAACACGCTGACCACCAACGGCGCGATGCGCGGCTCGAGCGTGACGGTGATCGCGACCGTCGGCGCCGGCGAGGGTACCGCGGCCGGCGTGGTCGGGCGCTCGTCCGTGACGGACACCTCGCTGCGCGAACTCGTCTCGGCCGCGGTCGCCGCGGCTCGCGAGTCCGGTCCCGCCGAAGACGCCCGCCCACTCGTCGACGGCACCGTCGGACCGGGCTGGGACGAGGAGCCGGACGAGACCGACGTCAGCGTCTACGAGAACTTCGCCCCCGCACTCGGCGAGGCACTCACCAAGGCCGGCCAGGAGAACCGCTGGCTCTACGGCTTCGCCGACCACGAGGTCATCACCCTGTACGTCGGGTCGTCGGCCGGCCTGCGGCTTCGGCAGTCCCTCCCGCGCGGCTACGTCACCGCGAACGGCAAGTCGGGCGACCTCAGCCAGTCGGCCTGGGTCGGCGCGGCAACCCATGACTTCAGCGACATCGATCCGCTCGCGATCGACGCCGAACTGACCCGGCGGCTCAGCTGGGCCACCCGCACGGTGTCGGTGGAAGCCGGCCGGCACCCCACCATCCTGCCGCCGGCTGCCGTCGCGGACCTGATGACGCATATGTACGTCAAGCTCGACGGACGCGACGCACACGAGGGCCGCAGCGTCTTCTCCAAGGCTGCCGGTGGTTCCCGGGTCGGCGAGGTGTTGTCGCCACACCCGGTCAGGTTCTGGTCGGACCCCTTGCTGCACGGGCTGGAGACGTTCCCGTTCGTCGTCGTACGGTCCTCGGCCGGCTGCGAGAGCGTGTTCGACAACGGCCTCACGCTGGCCGCGACCGACTGGATCCGCGGCGGCAAACTGGAGAACCTGATGCAGAGCAGGTTCACCGCTGCACTGACGGGTGCGCCCGCGGTCACTCCGCCGATCGCCAACTACGCCTTGTCGGTGGACGGCGCGACCGGATCCGTGGACGACCTGGTAGCGGGCCTGGACCACGGCCTGTTGCTGACCTGCCTGTGGTACATCCGGGTGGTGGATCCGCAGACCCTGCTACTCACCGGCCTGACCCGCGACGGCGTCTACCTGGTCGAGAACGGCGAGGTGACGGGTGCCGTCAACAACTTCCGCTTCAACGAGAGCCCGGTCGACCTGCTCGCCCGCTTCACCGCGGCCGGCGCGACCGTCCCGTCGTTCTCCCGCGAATGGGGCGACGAGTTCTCCCGTACGGCGACCCCGCCGCTGCTCGTCCCGGACTTCAACATGTCCAGCGTCAGCCAGGCGAACTGAGGACATCAGTTCGTCGCGACCGCCGTAACGACTCGGTCCCGCGAACCCCGTGCTGAACGGGGGTCGCGGGACCGTCGTACGGATCGGCCGTGATCAGGCCGTCGGGTAACCCGGCTCCGCGTTCGGCGTACCGGCGCCGAAGCGCTCTGCCGCCTTCGGGTCCGGACCGTACTTGTTGTCGCCCGGGGTGCCTTCCTGGATGTAGAACACCAGCAGCACGATCCAGCCGATCACGATCACGAAGATCAGCAGCAGCCACAGGGCCGACCGGTCCGTGTCGTGCAGGCGGCGGGCCGCGACGGCCAGCGACGGCAGCAGGACAGCGAGGCTGTAGATGCTGCCGAGGACTCCGTTGCCGGTGCTGTTCGTCAGACCGGCCGCGTTGTCGATGATGCTCAGCACGATCGAGATGATCGCGTTGAACAGTGCGAACATCCAGAATTCCTTGCGCCGCGCGCGACCGCTGAACTGGATGTACTTCTTGAGGACATCTGTGTACCACTGCATTGCTTTGCTCCGATGGTCGAAGGTGAGACGCGGACCGAGCCTGTCGGAACCCATCCGGTTCGTCAATGCAACTTTTCGCTTTGGTGACCACACCGCAACCTGACGCGCCGTAGCGGAAGGGGACTTCAGCTCTTCGGGGCCGGTTTCGCCTGCGTGACCCGCCAGAGCCGGCGCGGTTCGGGCCCTTCCTCGTACGGGTCGGCGCCGCCGAGTTCCCACCGCTCGGCCAGCTCGTGGATCAGGTCGAGGTCGAAGAACCGGCCGGCGAATCCGTCCTTGGCGGCCAGCCCGTCGCCGATGTCGGTGCAGCGGCCGAAGCACGGATCGGCGGTGGACCACACGGTGTAGACGAACAGCCCGCCGGGACGGAGTACGCGGTGGATCTCGTTGACCAGCGAGCGCAGTTCGGACCGCGAGAAGGCCATGTTCAGCAAGACATTCGCATAGACCGCGTTCACGGTCGCGTCGGCCGGCGGCAGCGGATCGCGGGACGTCGTGCAGGGCGGCGGTGACCCGGTCGTCCAGCCCTTCGCGCTGCGCGTCGAGCCGCAACTGGTTCAGCGCGGCCTCGCTGAAGTCGGTCGCGTGCACGCTGAATCCCTGCCTGGCAAGGTAAAGCGCGTCGCGGCCCTGGCCCGCGCCGAGCTCGAGCACGTCGTCGATCCCCGCGGCCTCGAACAGCCGGACGGTCCATCGCGCGGCCGCCGAAGGCTCCGCGCCGAGCAACCGTGGATTGCCCTCGTAGGCGGTCTGCCACCGTTCTTGCTGAGCTCTTGCGAGCTCGATGTGTCCAGTCTTCATCTTGCTCCCCGTGGTCGTCACGCCGGTCTGGACGACCGGCAGACCCGCAGCAGCCTACGCGACGAATTGAGTAGACGTACTCAGGCGTCATCTCGTTCCAGCTTCGATAGTGAACGAGACACCTGAGGAGGACGCCGGATGACCGCCAACCTGCGCTGCCCTGTCTGCCAGACGGACCTACTACTCAACGTAGCCATCCCCCCGCACCCCGTTGCCCCCGGCCCCTACCCGCCACCACCCGTTGCCCCCGGCCCGGTTCTTCCGGGGCACTATCCGCCGCCGCCGTCGCGCGGCGTCCGCCCGGAAGCAGCCCCACCACCCAGCCAACCACGCAGCCGGCCAGCGGCCCGCAGTACGACGCCTGCTGCCAAACCCACGCAGACTGCTGCCGGACCCACGCAAACTGCTGCCGGCCCCACGCAGCCGGCGTCCCGCAACCTCGGGCCGATCACACCTCCACCTGCCGGTCCGCCACCACTGCCCCCGCAACGACAGTCGCGCCCACCTCGCCCACCTCGCCCGCCTCGGCGGTTGAGCCCCCAGGCAACATTGCTTGCCCTCGGCGTGCTCCTCCTGCTAGCCGCCGGCGTCACCTTCCTCGCCGTCACCTGGGACAGCCTGTCCGTCCCCGTGCAGGCCTCGATCATGGCAACGCTCGCCGCGCTGGCCCTCGCCGGCGCCGTCCCCGCGAGCAGGAAGAAGCTCGCCGGTACCGCCGAAGCTCTCGCCATTCTCGGCGGCGGCCTGCTGATCGTCGACCTCTTCGGCGCTCGGGAACTCGGCCTGGTCCCAGAGAGCGCGATCAGCGGACTCTCGTACGCCGGTATCGCGTTCGCCGCCGTCGCCGCGATCAACCTGCTGATGACCCGGATCGCCCCGACCGTCAAGACTTTCGGCCTCACCGCGGTGATCGCGGGTCAACTCCCCTTGACGCTCGTCCTGATCCACCACGTCAGCCTTCCCCTGTACCTGTTCGCTCTCGTCATCCAGGTCGCCGTCACCGTCCTGTGGACCAACCTGAGCACCCGCCTGCTCCAGCTCACCGGCGGTATCTGCGCAGCTCTCTTCCTCGCGATCGTCCTGCTGGTCGGCACCACCCGTGTCCTCTTCGGACTTCTTTCGACCCACTCGCCCACCTGGGCCGACTACACGCGTGACGTCTTCGCCGGTTCCACCACGGCCTTCTGGCCCGTCCTCGCGACCACCGCGGTCGTCTGCCTAGCAGCCTTGCTGGGAACGGTTCTCGCACGCAAGACAGCGCTCTCTGCCGTTCTCCCGCCCAGCACAACCGAGTTCATCGGTACCGCGTTCGGCGCCTTCGCCATTGCGGTCTTCCTCCCCCAACTCCCGGTCGTCGACCGCTGGGTGACCACCGGCGTCGCCACGGCCCTCGGACTCGCGGTGCTCCTGCGCAACCGTCGTACGGGAGTCGTCACCTTGGTACTGCGGATCGCTGCGGTGATCGTCGCCTCAGTCGACCTCATGCTGTGTTCGCTCCTCGCCGACCTGCTCCAACTCGGGCTGATCTCCGCGCTCATCGCAGGCCTGTCCCTCATAGCCGCTTGGCGCAAGCGCACGACGCTGACCGCGACCGTCTGGATCGCCGCATCCGCAGCACAGCTCGCGATCCTGTTCGCCACTTCGGACGGCTTCTTCAGCACCTGGACCGGCGCGATCGCGCTCTCGGTCGTCGGCGCCGTCCTGATCGGCTTCGCCTGCGTCTCGGTCGGAGAGCTCCACGAATCCGCTCTCACGCTCTCCGCGATCTTCGCGATCAGCCTCGGCGAACTCGTAGTCCTCTACGTCTCCCCCGACACCGGCACCGGCGTAGTACTGACAATCGCAGCCGCACCCCTGGTCGCCTATGGAATGCAACCCCAACGCCGCGACGCCCTCCTCGCGGCCGGAACGCTGCTCGTCATAGCCAACACAGCATTCGTCCTCGGCGCCGGCGCCACCACCCTCGAATGGTTCACCCTCCCACCAGCAACCATCATGCTCGCCCTAGGCCTCCTCCGCTGGCGCGACCAACCAAGCTGGGTCTACCTGGGCCCCGGCCTCCTCCTCGGCCTCGTCCCCTCCGCATTAGTTGCCAGCAGCAACCATGACTTCCTCCGCATCACCTTCGTCGTAGCAGCCGCGGTCACCATCGTCGCCCTCGGCACCCGCTTCGGCCTCCAGGCCCCCTTCGTCATCGGCGCCGCCGTCCTCACCAAGATCGCCCTCTGGCAACTCATCGAGGTGGCCCCCCTCATCCCCCGCTGGATCACCCTCGCCACCGCCGGCGCCATCCTCCTCACCCTGGGCGCCACCTACGAACGCCGCCTCCAAAACGCCAAACAAGCCGCCCACTGGATCTCCGCCCTCCGCTGACGCGCATCAAACGGTTGTTCCGCACGCACCAGTGACGCGCGGAACAGCCGCTCGTCTAACGCCCCAATCCCTCATACTGGATATTCAGCTATTCGTTTCCACCGGGGGACGCATGTCCGACCACTCTCAGCCGGGGTCGTCCGACGCGTCATACCTTGTGCCCATCTTCGAATCCCTCAGAAAATACGAGGGCCTCAAACCTACCCGCCTGGTCGGCAACCGCATCCAGCCTCTGCTGCGCCTCGCGGCTGTCCAGAACCATGTGGCATCAACCGGCGAGGAACCGGCAACAGCAGCTGTTCACGTGGTCGTCGAACAGGTGCAGAAGCTTGTTGACGTCAGCGACCGCCTGGTCGCCGACGCCGTCCTCGGGCTCGGCATCTTCGCCGACGCATACCTATCGCACCAGGTCCCCAAAAGAACTGTTCGAATCCTTGAGGCCGGCGGATTGGGAGCACGCCGCGCGGCGCTCCTCGCCAATTGGGAGGATCTCCATCGGGCATTCGACGTAGAGGCACCGGAGCAGCCGAGTGACCGAAATCTCCGCGGTCCGGTCGAAGAGCAGGTCTTCGAGCGGCTATCCAGGCTTCTGCTGAACACCGGATCGGGTGCGGATCCTGTCGTGACCGCCGACACCATCACAATGTTGCTTCCACAAGGCGTGCAATCGGAGGCAGTAGGAAAGGTAGTCGTCGTCGGAGGCGTCGCGGTCGATCACATCTGGCGCATCGAGACTATCCCTGAGGTGGAGACCTCCAAGATGGCCACCCACTACGCACGCTCCCCAGGTGGCAAGGGCCTCAATCAGGCCGTTGCAGCGGCCCGGCTTGGACTCGATGTCTCCTTGATCGCAGCATTCACGGACGATTCGGACGGCCTCGACATCAAGGCATATCTCGAAGCCGAAGGAGTCGACACCTCGCTGATGGAGCTGGTCCCCGGGATGTCGACGCCGGCTACCGGGGTTTTCGAGCGACCTTTCGGCGAAAGCGCGGCCGCGGTCTGGCGAAATGGAGTCGAACTCGATGTCACTCACCTGGACAAGCACGGGAGCATGCTCACCTCCTCCGACGTCGTACTGCTGACCTTCGAGATCCCGCAGAAGGTGCTCTATCGCACCCTCAACCTGGCCACCGGGTCAACCGAACGTCGTCCGGTCATCATCGTCACGCCTGGCCAGCCATACACCGACGATCGGCTCTCCGGCTCAGCACTCAAGAAGATTGACTACCTCGTCGCACACATCTGGGAGCTGGAGAAATTCGCCCACTCGTCCCAGGCCAGGTACGACCCCCAACTGCTGAGCAATGATCTCTTCGACCTGGGACTGAACTCCCTCTGCATCCTCGGCAACCGCGGCGGCACCATCTACTCCCGCCATGAAGAGCCCATCTCCATCGCCGCCCCGCCCTCATTCCTCAGGGAATCCTCGATCACGCGCGACGCGTTCTGCGCCGCGCTCGCAGCACGCCTCATCGAAGACCGTTCTCTCACAGACGACGCCATCCGCTGGGCCGCCGCCGCCATGGCCAGCTTCGCCGAGGACTACTACCTCGCCCCCAGCCCACCTCGCCGAGAACGAGTGGACCAGAAATTCAGAGAAATCTTCTAAAGCTTCTGGAGCGGCCGGACAAGGAGACATCCGGCAATGTTCCTCAGCCTGGAGGGAGCGTCCGACCGTCCTGGACCACGGCTCGGCTGTGAGAATCGAGGAGCAGCTTAGACGGGAACCCGCGGCAGGGTGAACTGACGCGGGCGGCGGTAAAGGCAGGCCAACTGCTGCTCCAGGGGCCGCAAGTCGCGAGGAGGGTGAGTGCGACACCAGATGCGCGCCTTTTGCTGGCCCTGCCTTGACCGCATACTGGGCTTTCCCGGAGTCGTGTACCAGGGGGGCGAATGGCAGCAGTCAGTGAATTGAATTCGGATGACGCCCGCGTGCTGCTCAATGCGCTGGAGAAGATGCGGGCCCGCGACGGGTTGACCCTGGCCCGGCTGCGGGACAGTAAGAGCGACGTGTCCGCGCCGTTCCTGGAACTGTCCGCGACCCGCAGGTATGCGACGGTCCACAACCTCGAACTGCCCGACGCGGCGCTGGAGGTGGTCGGTCAGTGCGTGCGGACGATGAACGGAACGGATCAGATCGTCGCGGACGCGATACTCGCGCTGGGACTCTTCATCGAGGTGCACAAGCAGCACAAGGTCGACAGTCGGGTGATCCAGTCCCTCACGTCCAGTGCTGTCGGTCGTCGACGCAAGGCCTTGCTCGAGAATTGGCGCCGGTTGCACGAGTCGATGGGTTGTCCAGCGACTGACCCGCCCAGCGACCGCGCCCTCCGCGGTACGACAGAACGAGACGTACTGCGTGAGTTGGCGCGCCAGCTGATCCGGCGCGAGCTGTATTCGGCGGGCTCCAAGAGCGTCGTCATCCCCACGCCGAGCGACAACACCGCGTCGAGCAACTCACAGATCACCAAAGGCAAGGTCATCGTCATCGGCGGCGCCTGCATGGACGCGACTTTCCGGAGCAAGAGCCTGCCGGCCCGGGACACCTCGAGCGAGGCCTACGGCTTCGATCTGTCCCCCGGCGGCAAAGGGCTGACGCAGGCAGTCGCCGCAGCACGCCTCGGACTGGACGTATCGCTCGTCGCGGCGGTCGCCCACGACAGATTCGGCCAGGAGATCATTCACCACCTGCGCGACGAAGGTGTCGACACTTCGATGATCAAAGTCGTCGACGAGGCCCGTACGCCGTTCACCGGCGTCATCGAGCTGGAACTCGGCGACAGCATCGCGCTCAACTGGCGTAATCAGATGGAAGTTCACCTCGACGTCCGCGACATCGACCGGCGGGCTGAGCAACTGACGAATTGTGACGCTGTTCTGGTCACGTTCGAGATCCCCAGAGAGACGGTCCAGCACACCCTTGCCGTCGTGCACGCCGAAGACGATGACCGGCCGCTGGTGATCGTCACTCCCGGGCAGCCCTATCCGGACCAGGGCATCTCGCAACACTCGCTCGCCCAGATCGACTATCTGGTCGCCCACCCCTGGGAGCTCGGACGGTATGCGCCCGGCGGGCAGGAGCGGTTCGATCCCGACCCGGTCGCGCGCAACATGCTCGCGCATGGCGTCGAGAGTCTGTGCCTGCTGGTGAACGGCGGTTGCACCGTCTATTCACAAACTACGCACGAGACGCTGAGCGTTCCACATTTCCCGTCGATCTACAAAGAGTCGTCGGCCGCCCGGGACGCTTTCTGCGCAGCGCTGGCCGCGAAGCTCATCGACAACAACAAGGTGTTCTCCGAACACGCCGCCTTCTGGGCAGCGGCGGCGATGTCGTGCGCGACCGCGGACTTCCCACTCTCGAATTCGATGCCGGACCGCAAGCGCATCGACGCGCTCCTCGAGCGCTCGCGCTTCACGGTGAAAGCACCCTGAAAGAACTGCGGTAATACCGCAGTACCCGAAAATGACGCGCAGTACCGAAACTCAGCGGCGGAGCACGCGCAGGTCGTCGAGTGGAACGGACTCGGTCTCGCCGCGGACCCGGCAGCAGAAGATCCTTGAGTCGAGCAACTTCGCCCGGCTCTGCTCGACGAGGACTCCCGGCCGGGCCTTCAGTTCGACGAGGTTCGCCGTTCCGAAGCGCTCTCGCAATTGCCGTGGGCTCGCGTAGCGCCGGTCGACATAGAGGTAGGGCCTGGCCTGGATGGACATCCAGTGCTGCCAGTTCGCGGAGCGGTAACTGGCGCCGGTGAAGCCCAGATTGGGATCGACCGCGGTGGTCAGCAGATCGACGTCGCGCATCTCGATCCGGAAGACAGTGCGAACCCTGGCCAGCAGGTACGAGATCGCGTTCTTCGGCGCGACATCGAAGGAATAGACCCTGGAGATGTCCCAGGCGCGCTCACGCGGCACGCCGAACTGACTGTTCAGTTGGCGCCCGACCCGCATCCACTCCAGCGGCGAAACGCTGCACAGGCTGACCGGCAGTCCGTCGACGGGATCGACCAGAGCGAAGTTCCTTGATCCCGGCCGGGCGCTGCGTAGATAGTGCAGCCGACTGAAGACTTCGGCCGCTCTGCCGCTTTCGTACTCGACGAACCGCAGGTCCTGCAGCGCGAACTGCCTGAACGGGATCAACGACTTGATCTCCGCCTGGTCGGCGCGCAGACCGTTGCCGGAGAAGCGCAACTCGGTCTCGATCTGGCGCTGACTCACCGAGCCGTTGTGGCGGGCGATGCGCGGCAGATGAAGCAGGGTCCGCACGGTCAAGGCGCGCGGTTCCAATCCGTTGCCGAGGGCAGCCGCGCGGACTTGGTCGTAGAAAGGCGATCCGGGCCGACGGCAATCATCAAGCGAGAGTCGCGGAACCGTCGTCTCGACGGGATGCGTGAGCACCTCCGAATGCTAGCGGACAAATCGGGGTGCCTTTGCACCTTCGCCAGCAGTCGCCAACGTTTCGACTGGATCACGAACTGAAGGATGCCGCGGCTGCCAACAGGTATCCGGCGGCTGCCAATTGGCAGCCTTTATGGCGACAGTCTGCGAAAGTGCAGAGGACAATCGGCCAGAAATCCAAGGTTTAAGCTGCCGGCCAATGCCATCTTTGCGCGTTGACAGCCTTTTGATCTGACATTTACTGGTAACTGGAAAAGCTATCTGAACAGACCGGGCCAATCTAACCCAAGTCCGGTGGAATGCAAGTGCTGATGGGACGTGACTGGACAGAAAAGAGGGGACATCATGCCTCAGAACGAAATCATCGTGTCGATCGTGGCGCTGTCCGGCGCCGTGCTGCTGATCTCCTTCTGGCGGCAGATCCTCTTCATCCTGCTGTTCGGGGTGATCGTGGTCTTCTGCTTCGGCCTCTACAACGTCGTCGCGGTCGCCCGGGGCTGACCTCGCGACGCCCCGCCCGGGCAGCCCCGGGCGGGTTCTTTTCGTAGGCTCGACGGGTGACCGAAGACGCCGCGGACCTCAGCCTGGTCGAGCTCCTCGGTCACCTGGAGGACCGCAAACTGTCGGCGTACGAGCTGGTCACCGATTGCCTGCGGCGGATCGCCCGGCTCGAGCCCACCGTCCAGGCCTTCGTCACCAAGACTCCCCAGCTGGCGCTGATGGCGGCCCGGCGCGCGGATCAGGCGCGGGTGGACGGTTCAGAGGTCGGCGCGCTGGCCGGCGTACCGGTGGCGGTCAAAGATCTCTTTCTCACCCGCCACATCCTCACAACTGCCGGCAGCAAGGTGCTGGCCAGCTTTGTGCCGCGGGAGAACGCGGCTGCGTGGCAGCGGCTCTTGGACGCCGGTGCCGGGTTGATCGGGAAGACCACGACTCATGAGTTCGCCTATGGCACTGCGTCGTCGCCGACCAGGAATCCGTGGGATCCGAGCAGGACACCCGGCGGCTCGTCCGGTGGATCGGCGGCGGCGCTGGCCAGCCGGATGGCGCCGGTGGCGGTGGGCACCGACACGGCGGGCTCGTTGCGGATTCCTGCCGCTGCCTGTGGTGTGTCCACTCTGCGTGCCGGCGTTGGTCGGATCTCGCGGTATGGCGTGATTCCGTTGAGCCGGTCGTTTGATGTCACCGGGCCGATGGCGCGGCGGATGCTGGATTTGTCGCTTCTGATGAGAGTGCTCGCGGGATACGACGCGCGCGATCCGGGGAGCCGCGACGACCCGATCCCCAGCTACCCGTCCGAGCCGCCGAAGGACCTTGCCGGAACTCGGATCGGCCTGCCGATCGAGATGAGCTGGAAGGAAGTGGACGAAGGCATCGCCGAGGTCTGCCGGCTCGCCTTGAGCCAGCTGGTCGCTCGCGGCGCGGTACTGGTCGAGATCAGCTCGCCGGCCATCGCGGCCGAAGTACTGCGGGAGTCGGTCGGGGTGTTCGACACGATCAACACGGTGGAGGCGCTGGAGATTCATGACCCGCTGCTGCCGACCAGCCGGCACCTCTACACTCCGCAGGTCCGACGGCGGGTGCAGTTGGGCGAGAAGGTGACTCCGGAAAGGTACGAGAAGGCGCTCGAACTGCGGAGCCAGTGGGAGAGCAGGTGGCGCCAGCTCATGGCTGATCATCGGCTCGATGCGATCGCACATCCGGCCATCGATGCGCCGCCGCCGTTGATCGACACCGGCCGCGGGCCTGATGGGCCGGACATTCGGTTGTCGGTGCCGTGGACGGTTGCGGGGTTCGCCGCGCTGAGTGTGCCGGCCGGGTTCGATCCGCGGGGGTTGCCCGTCGGTTTGTCGTTGGCCGGGTTGCCCGAGCGGGAAGGGGCCCTGCTCGGGCTCGGCATCGTGATCGACGAGGAGCTGGAGACCTGGCGGCACAGGCCGCCGGCCCGGACCTCACCAGGGGCGGGATGGGCGGATGGGTTCGACTGAGTGCAAAGGGTTGGGCATTCGGCCGGTTTCCGGGACGGGTGGGCGGGTGTCGAGGTCGGCGTAGCCGGAGGTCAGGCGATAGCCGTTCAGTGGGTAGCGGGCGAAGGTTTCGCCGAGGAGGGCGGTGGCGGCGAGGCGGTCGGCGTACGCGGGGAAGGTGGCGCCGTAGAGCTCGATTTCGCCGCGGAGTTGGGACCAGAGGTGGTTGGGCGGGAGCAGGGCCGAGGAAGTGAGGATGGCGTCCAGCGGGCCGAGGACGCCTAGGAAGAGGGCGTCGACGAGGTACTGGCGGAGGATGTGCCAGGGCTTGCGTGGGAGGACCCGTTGGTGGCTGTCGGGTTCGATCCCGCGGGCCGGGATCGGGTCGGTGGAGACGTTGATGTCGTCGACCAGGTCCTTGACGACGATGCGGGTCGGCACTCCTTCGGGGCTGCAGATGACGGCGAGGTTCTCGCCGTGCGGGTTCACGGTGATGCCGTAGTGATGCATGAGGTGGAGCAGCGGACGCATCAGGGCGGCCAGCAGGTCAGCGATCCAGGTCGCCGCGTCCACGCCAGATCGCGCGATCATCGCGGCCACCAGCGGCTCCCCCGCCGCATCTTCATGCAGTACTGCGGCCAGCGGCCACACGGTCTCGCCCGGCTGCAGCCGTGGCTCTACCGGATCCCGCCAGATGCAACCGAGCGTTTCGGTCCACTGGTAAGGCACTCCAGGCGAGAACGACAGCTGGGGATGCCGCACGGTCACCGACGCAACCTCACCGAGCAGTTCGGTGCCCAGTCGCCCCAGTACCTCGTCGCGATACCAGAGACCACGCAACCACTGCGTCACCAGCGGTGCGGCCAGCGTGCAGTGCTCCGGGATCCCCCGGTACACAGAGGTGTTCAGGATCTTCAACGGCAACTTCGCCTGATACCTCTCCGGTGACGAGACGTTCACCAGAGTGCGGATCGACTGTGTGGGCAGGTACTCGTCCGGTCCCTCACCGAGCACCACGATCTCGCCGGTAGCCAGTTCACGAGCCCACTGAGTCCGTACTACGTGGTCCAGTTGCCACGGATGACACGGCAACCACACATAGGCATCCGGATCGTCCAACAGAGCACGGAAGCCCTCTACTGCAGGCCCGAGCTCCCGTGCGATCACGGCGTGTTCCGAGAGGTCCGGCGTACCGCGGAACTCGGCGAGGCCCCGGCGTACGGCGAGCCAGACCAGGCGGAGCGGCGTACGGGCTTCTGGGGTGTAGCGCTCACTGTCAGCTGCGGAGAAGCCCAAGCGGCCCTTGTTGGCGACCAGGAGCGGGTGACCGGTCAGGTGACCTTCCAGCTCGGTGTGGTGAAGACCGAGCAACAAGGCATTCGACACGGCAGAAGAAGACATCCGTACGTCGGCAGCCAGCGTGCTCGACAACTCGGCGACATAGCCGGCCACCGTCGAGCCAGGCAGGTCCAGCAGCGAAGCGGCGTCGACCAAGAACTGCACTGGGTCGCTGCAGCCCTCGCTCTCGTCGTTGCCGAGAATCCCTGACGCAGTACGCCGTACCGACCCCGGCTCGACCCGGTAGCTACCGAAGGCGCCGCGACTGCTGATGAAGCTGTACGTCGCGTCGCCGAGCTCCAGGCGATCGTCGACGGGCTTCAGCAGGTCCTCCGTGCAGAGCTGCGAGATCAGCTTGGCCAGCAGCTCCGAAGACCGCTCCTCCCAGCTCATCCCGGGATCGCGAAGCTGGTGAAGGCAGTGGATTTGGGCAATCGGTAGATCTCGCGCCCCGCCACACTGTTGAGGATGGTGGCGTTGCGAACCGCACCGATCCCGAGATCCGGCGCTGCAACGCCATGGCTGTGCAGGTCCGCGTTCGCCACGAACAGACGGCCTGCCAGCGCGTCGGAAGCGACACTGTGGTCCCTGTTGATCACCCATCGCCCGGCTGCGTCCCGGCGTACAAGGCCTTCGACAGCGGACAGGAACGGCAGGGACCGATTGCGGTACCCGGTGGCGGCGACGACGACGTCGGTGACGTGCTCGAAAGAACGGCCGCTGTCTGCATGCCGCAGAACCAGCTCGACGCCATCGGCACGAGCGACAGCGCTCTCCACGGCCACTCCGACGCGTAGCTCGACGGGTGGCGCCAGCGAAGGGTCCAGCTCTCGTTGGTAGAGCACGTCGTGGATGTCCTCCAGCGTTTCCGAGGAGATGCCCTTGTAGTGCCGCCACTGATCCTTGACCAGCTTGTCTCGCACAGACTCGTCCAGTGCGTGGAAGTAGTCGACGTACGACGGTGTCGTCATCTCCAGCACCAGCTTGGAGTAGTCCAGTGGCGTGAAAGCCGCAGTACGAGTCAGCCAGCTCACTGCAGGTCGTTCAGCTCGCAGGAGGTCGAGCACACACTCCGCACCGGACTGACCCGATCCGACCACTGTGACGCGACCGGCGCGTAGCAGCTCGTCGCGGCGGAACAGGTAGTCGGAGGAGTGCAGGAATCGCTCCGGAGGCAGCTCAGCCAACGCAGCAGGCACAGCCGGCTCAGTGCCCACGCCGAGGACCAAGTGGCGTGCACTGAAGACCGACACCGTGCCGGCATGCTCGACCGTCAGCACGAAGACCGAACCGTCCCACTCGACAGCAGTGACGTGGTGGCCGAAGTGCAGCGAGTCCAGCTGGGCCGCGCACCACCGCAAGTAGGCCTCGTACTCGCGTCGCGTCGGGTGGAACTTCTCCCGCACGTAGAACTGGTACAGCCGGTCGTTGTCCCGCAGGTACGACAGGAACGACAACGGATGCGCCGGCTCGACCAGGCTGACCAGGTCGGCCAGGAACGACACCTGCAGCATGGCGTCGTCGAACATCAGCCCGCGGTGCCAGGTGAACTCCGGCCGGCTGTCGAGCACCGCCACCTGCAGGTCGTCCACCGTCGAGCCGAGCGCCGCCAGGCCCAGGTTGAACGGTCCACAGCCGATCGCGAGTACGTCGTACGTCATCTCAGGCCTCTCTGCCGCGCACCATCAGCTGCGCTCGCTTCTCTGGTAGTTCCAGCTCTTCTTGCTTGACGAACCCGGCCGCCGCGAAGGCGCGGACCGACGGCACGTTCAGCACGTCGGGCTCCGCCACCACCCGGTCGCACAGCGGATCGAAGCGCAACAGCGCGTCCGCAAGCGACCGGATCAACCTTCGACCGATCCCCCGGCCCACAGACGCGGTGTCGCCGATAGCGAGGTGCAGACCCCAGTCGTGCTCCTGCCATGCGTAGTACTCCGCCAAGCGGTCCTTCCGCACCCGGTAGAGCTCGACATACGCCAGGTCTGCACCCTCGAACACAGCCATGCACGGCATCGTGTGCTCGCCCGCAGCGAAGCGCGACAGCTCCTCTTCCCACTGCGACATCGGCCAGTCCTGCTGCCACCACGGGAGAATGTGCGGCCGAGTCATCCAAGCTGCGATCAACGCTGCATCGTCAGCGCCGGCAGGGCGAAGGTCGAACCCGCTGTCGAGGTGCAGCAGCGGCGCAACCTCGCACCTCACTGCACACCGAGCCGCAGCGGATTAGGGATGTCCAGATAGACCGACTGCGCGTCCAGCGGAGCCACGACCTCGTCGATCCCGCGTAGCCGGGTCATCATGTTCGCCTTGCAGGGCAGCTGCTCGGCGGCCAGCCAGCGTCGGGCCAGCCGATCACCGTCAGGCCCAGCGGCCTTCAACAGGGGCAGGGCCGCCGACAGCCGGTCCCGAACCACCGCCAGCAGCGCGTCCTCGTCAGCTACGCCGTCCATCCCGAGGCAGCCGACGACGGCCAGTGCCTGGTTGTGCAGCAAGTAGTAGGTCAGCCGGTCGTCCACGATCGCGTCCTCGACCACGGCGAGCGTCGAGTCCGCAAGACCGGTCACAGCCAACAGCCCACGCAAGTACGACGAGGCGAGGTAGTAGCCCTGGTTGTCGCGGTAGGCGCCACCACTGATCTGACCGGAGGCGTCCAGCCGGACCAGTGTGTTCTGCTGATGCGCCTCCAGCCCTATACCGGTCTCTGCATACAGGTGCAGCATCGGCACCAGCACTGCATCCACGTACGCCGCCATCCAGCCCGCAGGATCACCAGAGGCCAACTCACTCAGCCGAGAACGGCCACCCGGCCGCGGAGCCACCAACCCGGCCAGGCAGGCGTAATCGTCAACAGCAGCAGGCACTTCCCGTACTGCGACGTCCAGCCCCGTCAGTGTCGAGCTACCCTCGTCCAGCGCAACCCAGGCCGGGTCCCGGACGATGGAGAACTGCGGATGGGAGGTCGCCGTACCGGCGTCGTACGCCGCGTCGAGCAGCCGGTTGATCTCCAGGCCGCGGCGCAGCTCGGTCGACGTGGACTCGCGTCGGGAGTTGGTGATCCGCAGGCCGAGCGACAGCTTCAGCATCACTGGCAGGTCCGGGTGGTAGACCGTGCGCAGAGACGACGTCGGGTACCACTGCGCGCCCAATGGACCGAGCGGCTTCACCCTCCCCTCAGCGACCAGCCGCGCTACCCGAGGCCGCTCTACGACTGCGGCCGCTTGCCATGGGTGTGCCGGAATCAGCACTGTGCCCGGCGTAGGAGTGACACCGGCCAGCGCGGCCATCAGCTGCAGGGCGTCCAGTCCCTGGAGTGATGGCGCACCCACGACCTGGTCCGACGACACCAGCTCGGCGTCCGCTTCGAACCAATGCACGGCGAAGCGGCCACCGAGCTCCGGCGAGTACGCCGCCAGCTCCGCACCGCTCAACCCGTCGCGACTCTTCGGAGCCGGGTGGTTCAAATGGCCGAACAACAAGGCCTGCTCGGTCTCCAGGAAGCGCCCCGGCCCCCGCTCCCCCTGGTCCTCGACGAAGAGCGCGACGTTGCGCACCGACTCCGCAGTACGGGCGGCGAGGTCTTCGATCTCGGCAGGATCGGCGTCGGCCGACAACAACCGCACCAGCTCCTCCGGACTCACGGGCTCGCCGTCCGCCAGCACATCGGTGAACAGATGGAGTCCTGTTCGAGAGGCGTGCTGGACGAAAGCGGTCACCCCACCGACGTCCAGCTTCAACGGGCCCGGCAGGACCGGCACCGACATCTCGCGGGTGTAGCACCGCAGAATCGCGTTCAGATGGGCGTCGACCGCCACCGATGAAGTCACGCTGCTCCTCTTCCGGAAAGTACTTCGTTGCCAACGGCCACGACCTGGTCGAGCAGTTCTTCGATGTCCGCCGCCGTCGCGTTCGGGTTCAGCAGCGTGAGCTTCAGCGCGACCACGGCCGGGCTGCCGACCCGCGCCGGCCTCCTGGTCCGCCCGATCAACGCCCGGCCCGAGGTCAGCAGGCGACGGCGTACCTCGCCCTGGACGGCATCCAGGTCGGCATCGGCCGGCCCGATCACCCGGAACACCACCGTGGTCAGCGTGACCGGGGCCAGCAGCTCGAGGTTGCTGTCAGCAACGATCCGGGCGGCGGCAGCGTCGGCGAGTTCGTGACAGGTGTCGAGCATCTCGCCCAGCCCGCTCCGGCCGTACGCCGTCAGCGTGGCGGCCACCTTGACCGCATCCGGCCGCCGGGTGGTCTGCAGGCTCCGGCCGAGCAGGCCGTCCATCCCGGAGTCGATGTCGTCGGCCGGGTTCAGATAGTCCACCGAGCGCCCGAACGAGGCGAACTGGTTGCGGTCGGCCACCAAAAGCATGCTGGTCGCCGCCGGCTGCCAGCCGATCTTGTGCAGGTCGAGCGTCACCGAGTCCGCGACCGGCAACTCCGCCAGCAGTGAAGCGAGCCGATCGGAGAACAAGGCACCGAACCCGTACGCCGCGTCGACGTGCACCCAGGCGCCATGGATGGCAGCGAGTCGGGCGATCCCAGCGATCGGGTCGATCGAGCCGTAGTCCGTCGTACCGGCCGTCGCCACCACGGCGATCGGCGTACGCCCGGGCTTGGCCAGCTCGGCTTCGAGGAGGTCGAGCCGCATCCGGAAGTCGTCATCGGTCGCGATCGGAACGACCGCGTCTTCGCCGAGGCCGAGCGCCGCGCAGGCTCGCTGGATGGAGAAGTGCGCCAGTTCGGAACAGAAGACGACCGGCTTGGCCAAGCCCTGGACCCCGTCGCGGCGGGCGTCGATACCCGCGAGACCTGCCGCGCTGTCCCGCGCGATCAACAGCGCAAGGAGGTTGGAGATCGAACCACCAGGCGTCAGTACGCCGTCCGCCTCGGTCCCGAAGCCTGCCAGCCCGGCCAGCGATCGGACCACCCATTGCTCGATCGCCAGCGTCGCCGGGCCGGAGTCGTAGGTGTCCATCGATGCGTTGCCGGCCGATGCCAGGGCGTCCGCGTCGACCGCGACCTGCAGGACGGGCGGCTGCAGATGAGCCGCGGCGTGCGGATGACTGAGGTCGATGCCCTCGGCGTCGAGCAGCCCGGCGACGAGGTCGAGCGCCGCCGACTCACCGACACCGGTGGACGGCACCTGAGGCTCGCCGAGCACGGCGGCGACTCGCCGCAACACCTCGCCCGGCGTCCCGGACGGCAGCGGTCCACGGGCGCGATCGGTCACGGTGGCGGCCAGCGGCCAACGGGTCGAGGCAGAAGGCAGCGCTATCAGCGGGGCGGGTCGAGGCATGCCGGATCTCCCGAAGAAAGTTGTTGAGTAAGGCAACCCTTACTAAGGCATGCCTAACTTACTTCGGGTGACCGGATCGCGCCAATCCGGGGTCCGCCCGGGGCGAACGCGACCGGCCTCAGTGGCCGTACGGCGTGCGCGTCAGCACGAAAGTCGCGATGTTCAGCTGAGTGATCGCTTCACCGTCGCGGACGACCCGCAACCGCTCACCCGCGAAGTAGCCGTCCCGGCCGCGATACAGATCCGGCCCGATCGGCGAGAACCGGCAGGTCATCGCGCCCGACATCTGCAGGATCCCGGCGACCACACTGATCGTCAGCGGCGTGTTCCCCCAGTACCAGTGCCCGAGCAACTCCTCGCCCTGCGCCAACTGCGGCTCCGGCACCCACTCCGGCGGCAGCGTGGGCTCGTACGACGCCAGCAGGCGCATCAGGTCGAGCGGCACCGACGCACACCGACCGTACGTCGCGTTCGCCAGCGTGACACCACCGATCCGGCGGCCCCGATCCACGAACAACCCGGCGATGAAGCCCGGCATCGACCCGGTGTGCCCGACGAAGAGGTGCGGATCGTCCGCGTGCAACCGCAGCCCCAGCCCGTACGACGCCGTCAGCGCCTCGCGCGGGTCCGCGGCGGCCGGCGCGGCCATCTCGTCGATCGTGTCGCGACTGAGAATGTCGTAGCCCGGATCGATCCAGAACGTGGCGTACTTCGCCAGGTCCTCGACCGTGCTCCACAACTGCCCGGCCGGCGCCATCGCCCCGGCGTCGTACGCGGGCTCCTGATCCAGCCGCCCGCTGAATGGATGCACCGAGAACCCCTGGGCAGCAGGCCGCACCGGGAAGTACGTCGTACGGCGCATCTCCAGCGGGTCGAGGATCCGGGAGGCGACCAACTCCATCCAGGACGCGCCCCGCAGTCGTGCCACGACCTCGCCGAGGAGGGCGTAACCCAGGTTGGAGTAGTGATGGCGACGATCGGGTTGGCCCGCCGCCTGCGACTCGTCGATCGCCGCGGTCAGGGTCTCGAACGAGACGCCGGGATTGCGCTCCCACCAGTCGCCCTCGGGTTCGGCGTGCATGCCGCCGGAGTGCGCGAGCAGTTGCCTGATGGTGAGATCCCCGTACGCGATCCCGGGCAGATGCTTGCCCACGGCATCATTCAGCGAGAGCAGTCCGTCGTCGCGGCACTGCAGCACCAGGACAGCGGTCATCGTCTTCGTGATCGACCCGATCCGGTACTGCACGTCCGGCCCCGGTGCCAACCCGTCAGCAGAGGCGAACTGCCCCCGCGAACCAGTCCACGCCAGCGCGCCGTCGTGAATGACCCCGGCGCTGATCGACGGCAACTTCCACTCACTCTGGGCTGCCGCAACCTCGGCGTACAAGGCTGCGGCAGTGTCAGGGCGCAGGGTCACTCAAAGGCCTCCGGGGCGGGGCAGGAGCAGATGAGGTTCCGGTCGCCGTACGCGCCGTCGATGCGACGCACCGGCGGCCAGTACTTCGCGGTCCGGTCGACCGACTGCGGGAAGGCCGCCTCTTCGCGGGTGTAGGCGTGCTCCCACTTGTCGTTGATCACCGACGAGGCGGTGTGCGGAGCGTTGACCAGCGGGTTGTCGCCGGCCGGCCACTCCCCCGCCGCGACCCGGTCGATCTCGTGCTTGATCGCGATCATCGCGTCGCAGAAGCGGTCCAGTTCGCCCAGGTCCTCGGACTCCGTCGGCTCGACCATCAGCGTGCCCGCGACCGGGAACGACATGGTCGGCGCGTGGAAGCCGTAGTCGATCAGCCGCTTGGCGACGTCGTCGACGGTGATGCCCGTCTCCTTGGTCATCGGCCGCAGATCCAGGATGCACTCGTGCGCGACCAGCCCGTTCTCGCCGGTGTAGAGCACCGGGAACGCGCCTTCGAGCCGCTTCGCCACGTAGTTCGCGGTCAGTACGGCGGCCTTGGTGGCGGCGGTCAGCCCCTCGCCACCCATCATCCGGATGTACGCCCACGAGATCGCCAGCACACCCGCCGAACCGAACGGTGCCGCGCTGATCGGGCCGACACCGCTGTCGGGACCGGCCTGGTCCAGCAGCGGGTGGTTCGGCAGGTACGGCGCCAGGTGGGCCGCCACCGCGACCGGGCCGACGCCGGGGCCGCCGCCACCGTGCGGGATGCAGAACGTCTTGTGCAGGTTCAGGTGGCTCACGTCGCCGCCGAACTCACCCGGCTTCGCCAACCCCAGCAGGGCGTTCAGGTTCGCGCCGTCGACGTACACCTGGCCACCGTGGTCGTGGACGATCTTGCAGACCTCGGTCACGCTCTCCTCGTACACGCCGTGCGTGGACGGGTAGGTGATCATGATCGCGGCCAGCTTCTCCGCGTGCTCGTCGGCCTTGGCCCGCAGGTCTTCCAGGTTGATCGTGCCGTCGTCGTTGCCCTTGACAACGACTACCTTCATGCCGGCCATCACCGCGGAGGCAGCGTTCGTGCCGTGCGCGCTGGACGGGATCAGGCAGATGTTGCGGTCCTCGTTGCCCTGGGCCCGGTGGTACGAGCGGATCGCGAGCAGACCGGCCAGCTCGCCCTGGCTGCCCGCGTTCGGCTGCAGCGACACCTTCGCGTAGCCGGTGACCTCGGCCAGCCAGCGCTCGAGCTGACCGATCAGCGTGACATAGCCGGACGCGTCCTCGATCGGCGCGAGCGGGTGCATGTCGGAGAACTCCGGCCAGGTGACCGCTTCCATCTCGGTGGTCGCGTTCAGCTTCATCGTGCAGGAGCCGAGCGGGATCATGCCGCGGTCGAGCGCGTAGTCGTAGTCGGACAGCTTGCGCAGGTACCGCAGCATCGCGGTCTCCGAGCGGTGAGTGTTGAACACCGGGTGGGTCAGGTACTCGCTGGTCCGGACCACGGCCTCGGGGAAGCCGGCCCCGGCCAGTGACCCGTCGTACCGGACTCCGAAGGCGCGGCAGACCCTGTCGAGCGCGGTCGCGTCGGTCTTCTCGTCGCACGAGATGCCGACGTGGTCCGCGTCGACCAGCCGCAGCCAGATGCCGGTCTGGCGGGCCGCGTCGACGACATCGGCCGCACGACCCGGGACGCGAGCCAGCACGGTGTCGAAGAACTGGTCGTGCACGACCTCGACACCACCGGCCTTCAGCGAGGCGGCCAGGCTGTCGGCGTTGGCGTGGACGCGCTCGGCGATCGCCTTGAGGCCATCGGGACCGTGGTACACGGCGTACATGGAAGCAACGACGGCGAGCAGGACCTGCGCGGTACAGATGTTCGACGTCGCCTTCTCGCGACGGATGTGCTGCTCACGCGTCTGCAACGCGAGCCGGTACGCCGGTGCGCCGTCCGCGTCGACGGAGACACCGACCAGGCGGCCCGGCAGCGACCGCTCGAGGCCGGCCCGGACGGACATGAAGCCGGCGTGCGGACCGCCGTAGAACAGCGGTACGCCGAAGCGCTGCGAGGAGCCGATCACGATGTCGGCGCCCGCCTCGCCCGGTGCTTCGAGGAGCGTCAGCGCGAGCAGGTCGGAGGCGACCGCGACGATGGTCTCGTTCGCGTGCGCGGCTTCGATCAGCGGCTTGAGATCCCGTACCGCGCCGCCCGAGCCCGGGTACTGCACGAGGAAGCCGAAGAAGTCGCCCTCGGGCAGTCCGTCGGTCGTGTCCGCGACGACGACCTCGATGTCGAGCGCCTCGGCGCGGGTCTGCACGACCGCGATCGTCTGCGCGAACGTGTCGGCGTCGACCAGGAACCGGTTGCTCTTGCTCTTGCGGTTCGACCGGTGCGCCAGCGTCATCGCCTCGGCGGCCGCGGTGCCCTCGTCCAGCAGCGACGCGTTCGCCGTCGGCAGGCCGGTCAGGTCGGACACGACGGTCTGGAAGTTCAGCAGTGCCTCCAGCCGGCCCTGCGAGATCTCCGGCTGGTACGGCGTGTAGGCGGTGTACCAGGCCGGGTTCTCCACCAGGCGGCGGACGATCACCGACGGGGTGAACGTGCCGTAGTACCCCTGGCCGATCATCGAGGTCGCCACGTTGTTGCGCGCCGCGAGCTGGCGAAGCTCGGTCAGTGCGTCCACCTCGGAGGCCGGCTCCGGCAGCCGGAGCGCCTCGGCGGACCGGATGGACGCCGGTACCGCGGCATCCACGAGCGCGTCGACATCGGCGTACCCGAGGGTCTGCACCATCCGGGCGACCTCGTCCGGGCGCGGCCCGATGTGGCGGTCGGCGAAGGTCGCCGAGATCTGCGGGCGGGGGTCGTTCACACTCATCGAGAGGCTCCGTTGCTGCGAGACAGATGCTGCCGGGGGCCTCCCCCTCTGTCACGCACGCGCACGCTTCAGAGTCGCCTAAGGCACTCGGTCCATGGGCCTGAGAGGTTCCGGGGAGGAATTGCCCCTTCGGCGCCCGGGCGTGGTTCCGCCCGAGACTCTCCCGAATGCTGTGTACGGCTGGATCGAGCCTACCTCAGCCGGTCATACGGGCGCGGCGACGGGCAGCGAGCTCGTCGTTCGCGTGGTCGTCGGTGTCGTCCGCGTGCGCGTCCAGACGCTCGGTCGGCAGCTCCGACAGCGAGCCCTCGACCTCCCGCCAGACACCGCCGAGCGCGATCCCGAAGACGCCCTGGCCGCCGGCCAGCAGATCGATGACCTCGTCCGGCGAGGTGCACATGTACACCGAGGCGCCGTCGCTCATCAGCGTGATCTGGGTCAGGTCATCGATTCCACGTTTGCTGAGGTGAGCGATCGCACTGCGAATCTGCTGCAGCGAGATCCCCGCGTCGAGCAGCCGCTTGATCACCTTGAGCAACAAAACGTCCCGGAATCCGTACAACCGCTGGGTGCCGGAACCGGTCGCCGGGCGCACCGAGGGCGAAACCAGCCCGGTCCGCGCCCAGTAGTCGAGCTGCCGGTAGGTGATCCCGGCAGCAGCACACGCGGTCGGACCGCGGAAGCCGACATCGTCGGGCATCGGCGACAGGTCGTCGTCGAAAAGCAGACCCTGGACGCCGGCGCTGGCGGCCGCCTCGGCGTGTGCTTCGGACGTCGACTGCGCCGTCAGATCAGTGTCGCCGGTGCGTGTCACGCCTGAGCCTCCCTGGGTACCGACTGGAACGGATCACATCCGTGGAGTTACAACTCTCCACAACTCCTTCAAGGTAAGCCGTGGCTCAGACCCGGTCAACGACAACCGCTCCGAGCAGCTAGCGTGTCGCGCCCACAACTCGAATCGTTACCTGTCCGCCCTTGTACCAGCACCCTCCAACCTCACGCCTTGTAACCGCACCAGTACGCCGAACAGCCGCGCCCGCTTCGCGCCTCCTACGTCGCTCGCTCGACCCGCCCACCCCGGGGAACGCCATTCGTTCCGCCGATACCGCCTCGATCTCGGGCTTGGCCGGAAACAAATTTGCATATACGGACGAAAAGTCTCCAGCGAAGGCCCGTGGAGGCCGCAACACCGCGGGCTACACCCAACACCCACGCTCACAGTTCCCCCGACACCCCGCGAGCGACCGGATGACCCCGTCAGTTCGAGCCGCGACGGAGGGGCGCGAAGCGGTCTTCCCCGCCGTACCCCGAACGCTCAGCTCTTGTCGAAGTCCTCAGGTGTTACGTGGTCGAGGAATTCGCGGAAGCGTTCTACTTCCTCTTCTTCGACGACCTCGTCGTCGTCGGTCTCGCTGTCCGGGACGGGGATGCCGGCTTCGGCGAGGATCTCCTCGGTGCAGAAGACGGGGGTGCCGGTGCGCAGCGCGAGGGCGATCGAGTCGGACGGCCGGGCCGAGATCTCGGTCTTGTCGTCGAAGACGATGATCGCCTCGAAGACGCCGTCGGTGAGGTTCACGATCCGGACCTGGCTGAGCGTGTGCCCGAGGACGCGGATGGTCTCCGCGAACAGGTCGTGGGTCAGCGGCCTCGGAGGCTCCATCCCCTGCTGGGCGAAGGCGATGGCGCTCGCCTCGGCCGCACCGATCCAGATCGGCAGGTACCGCTCGCCGCCGACCTCCCGGAGCAGCACGATCGGCTGACTCGAGGGCATCTCCACCCGTACTCCGACCACGTCGACTTCGCGCACAGCTCCAGCCTACTCTGCGGGCCGACCCGGGGTAGGCCCGTGGGGTGCGCCCGACCACATCGTCACCCGCCGGAGGCAACCCCGTTGCCACACGGACATGGTCGACCCGCTCGAAGCGGCTCACCAGCACACCGCAGTACGCGACCAGCGCCCGACGGTCAGCGGGTGAGGCGCGAGCGGACCAACGCAGCGTGCAGGCGAACAGCCAGGGCAGCCAACTCCTGGGTCTTGTCATCGCGGCGGTGGCTCATCACCTGTTCGATCAGGCCCACCTCGCGGTCGGCCGCCGTACGGAACGGGCGCAGGTGCCGCGGTTCGATCCCGTACTGCGCGAACTCGGCGGCCGTCTTCGCCACGAGAATCGCGTCGCCGTCGTAATGGTTGCCCCGGGCCACCACCAGGTTGTGGCTCTCCAGTTCGTCGAGCAGTTCGACGCTGATGCCGGCGGCAACCCGCAACTCCTCGCGGGTCAGCTTCAGTTCGGTGCCATACGTCCCGAACTCCTCGGCACCCGGGAGTTCAGGTGGACCGGGCAGGTCGGACGGCGCGACCGGCGGTCCACCGGGTGACGGACGCAGGCCGCGGTCCATCGCCTCGAGGTGTTCTTTGATCACCCGCAGCGGCAGGTACTGGTCACGCTGGGCGGTCAGGACGTAGCGCAGCCGCTCGATGTCGGCGGCACTGAACTTGCGGTACCCCGATGCGGTGCGTGCCGGCGTCACCAGTCCTTCCGCTTCGAGGAAGCGGAGCTTGGAGATGGTGACGTCGGCGAACTCGGCCTGCAGGATTTGCAGCACCTCACCGATGCTGCTGCCACCAGCCGACGGGTCAGGCTTGGCCACTGGCGTAGTACACCAGGCGGTACTTGCCGATCTGGACCTCGTCACCGTTCGACAGCAGCACCTCGTCGATCCGGTCCCGGTTCACGTAGGTGCCGTTCAGGCTGCCGACGTCGCGCACCTTCACACCCTGGGCGTCGCGCCGGAACTCGGCGTGCCGGCGCGAGACGGTGACGTCGTCCAGGAAGATGTCGCTGTCGGGGTGCCGGCCGGCCGTGACGACGTCGACGTCGAGCAGGAACCGGCTGCCCGCGTTCGGGCCACGCTGGACGATGAGCAGCGCCGACCCGGCCGGCAGGGCGCCGACCGCGGCCTCGTCCTCGGCGGACAACTGCTCGCCCTGCTCGAAGCGCTCGGTCTCGGGCTCGACGCTGATCGGGGTCAGCATCGCGGTGTCGGTCACGCCGGGGGCGGGCACCGGACGGTCCGCGCCAGGGAGCATCGTTCCGCACTGCGAGCAGAACCGGCTGCCCTCGGAGTTCTCGTGCCCGCACTGGTTGCAGAACGGCATGCTGTGATCCTCCCGATCGCCGGTGGTCCGGCGACGTCTAGTAGACCCCGTATGACAAGTGTGACCGGCCGGGCAAGACGGCCGGGACCTCAACCCTCGACCAGCGGTTGAGGTCCGGACAACCTATCAGTTCTGGTCGAGCTGTCCCTGATAGGTGTCGGCGTCCATCAACGCCGCGACCTCTTCGTCGTCGTCGACCTCGATGTCGAGCAGCCAGCCCTCGCCGTACGGGTCGGTGTTGACCAGGTCGGGCTGGTCGGCCAGTGCCTCGTTGACGGCCCGCACGGTGCCGTTCACGGGCGCGAACAGGTCGCTGACGCTCTTGGTCGATTCGAGCTCACCACACGAGTCGCCGGCCCGCACCGCGGTGCCGACCTCGGGCAGCTGGACGTACACGATGTCGCCCAGGGCGTCCTGCGCGAAGTCGGTGATGCCGACTCGCACCGGGCCCTCGCCGGCCTTCACCCATTCGTGTTCGGCCGTGTACTTCAGGTCTTCGGGGTACACCTCGGTCCTCTTTCGCTCAAGGGTCAGGGCTCACTTGGTGGGGCTGGGCGCCGGGCGAGCGTAACGATGCTCGTCGGCGGCGTGCAAGGCGGTGATCTGTACCAGCGGCAGCTCGGTCACTTCGGCGGTGCCGCCGATCTGCGGACCGGTCACCTCACTGACCAGACCGCCGGGGAAGTTGGCCGCTTCGGCGAGGTTGTGCGACTCGCCGATCGCCTCGATCACGTACGGCGAATTGACCTTCTCCCCGTCGACCTTGACGCCCGGGGCGTCGTCGGTCAGGTCCGTACTGGCGACCACCCGGACCGACCCGTTGATCTGGATCGCCTCCGCCCCGGCGTCGCGCAGTTCCTCGATCGCGTCGAGCAGGTTGCTCGACTGCATCTTGCCGTCGGGGTCGTTGAGGGTGATCCGTACGCCGGGTCCCTGCGCGGGCATCGTACCGGCCAGGATGCCGAGCACCCGGACCTGCTGCTCGGCCTGCTCGCGCGCCGTCTGGGCCTTGTCGGCGCTGGAGGCCAGGCTGTTCTTGCGCGCCTGCAGTTCGGCGATCTCGCTCTCCAGCCGGCGGGTGTTCTGCCCCAGGCCGTCCAGGATCGCGATCAGGTCCTCGCGGCGGGCGTTCTGGTAGCCGTCGTCGGCGCGGTTCACCCGGACCTGGACGACCGCCATACAGGCCACCAGAGCCAGTACGACGGCCACGATCGCCTGACCGCGCGACGGCTTGAACCCGGCCCGCAGCCTTCGCAGCGCCAGGTTCGGCAGCTTCGCCTTCGGCATCGGCGTCGGCGTCACCGGATGCGCCGCACCGGCCGGCTCGACCGCGTCGGCAGGGGCATGCTCGACCGCATCGGCACGGGCCGGCTCGGCCGGCGTCAGCTCGGCCCGCGTCGGCTCGGCCGGCGTCGGCTCGGGCGGCGACGGCTCGGGCGGCGGGGTGGGCTCGTCGGTACTCATCTCAGGCCCTGAAGACGTGCCGCCGGATCGCGGCCATGTTGGTGAAGATCCGGATCCCCAGCACGACCACCACACCGGTGGACAGCTGGGACCCGACCCCGAGCTGGTCGCCCAGGTAGACGATCAGCGCCGCGATCAGCACGTTGGAGATGAACGAGACGACGAACACCTTGTCGTCGAAGATCCCGTCCAGGAACGCCCGCAGCGCCCCGAACACCGCGTCGAGCGCCGCCACCACGGCGATCGGCAGGTAGGGCTGTGCCCACTCCGGTACGTCGGGCGCGACGATCAGACCGACCACCACGCCGATCACCAGACCGAGTACGGCGATCATTTCGGCCCACCCACCTTCGCGTACCGCAGCGCGATGGTCGCATCGGCTGGCACCAGCAAGGAATCCTCCGTCGTGATGGTCATCCGGACATGAAAATTGCTGACCAGGTACTGCACCCACTGGCCACCGGAGCTCTGCGCGAACCGGGCCGGCATGGTCCCCGTCTCGCCGATCGCGAGCACCGTGTACGGCGGGGTCAGCGAGGTGTAGCCGACCGTGATCGCGCTACCGGCCCCGCGGATCGCGGTGAGCGAGGTGAGCCGGTGACCGTTCACCGAGATCGCCTCGGCGCCCGCTGTCCACAGGCCGTTGACCAGCTGCTGCAGGTCGACGTCGAGCAGCCGGCCCTCTTTGTCGTTCGCGTCCTTCGCGTCGTCGACCACGGCCTTCAGACCAGGGCCTTTCACCGCGACGGCGCCGGCCTGCAACTCCAGCTCGTCCAGTTGCTTCTGCAACGCGGCACCCGAACTCGTGTTGCTCAGCCCACCCGCCTGCAGACCCCGTACTTCGTCCGCGAGCTTGGTCTGCTGCCCGCGCAGATCCGCCAGCCGGGTATCGGCCTGGTTGATCCGGGTGATCAGTTCCTTGCGCTGCTTCTCCGCCTCGGGTGCGCTGCGGTAGTTCTGCGACGCGGCGACGGCCAGCAGGAACCCGAGGACGGCCAGAGCGGTCACCAGGATCACGCGGTGCCGGGGCCGGTTGCGCTGGGTCGGCCTGGCCCGCGCCGCGACGGCGTACCCCTCGTCGAGCGGGTGCGCCATCAGGTTGTTCAGCAACGACATGGACGCATCGACGCGGCGCTGCTGACCTTGCTGTCCGGGTGGGGACTGAGTCACGACCCGGCCGGCCCGCTGATCGGTTTCACCGTCTGGATCAGGTGCCGCAGCTGCGCGAAGTACAGAGCACCCGCCCAGTAGTACAGCGCCGTTCCCCAGATCGCGAAGGCCCAGCCGAACACCCGGGCCAGCAGGTTCAGCGTGCTGTCGCCGTCACCCAGCAACAACAGTGGGAACGCATACAGCAGGCAGAAGGTCGCGGACTTGCCGAGGAAGTGCACGGGCAGCGCGTTGAAGCCGCGGCGGTGCAAGGCCGGCAGGGTGAACGTCAGCAACAGGTCCCGCAACGGCAGCGCGATCGCCAGCCACCAGGGGATGATGTCGCGCAGAGCCAGGCCGAGCACGGTCGCGAAGATGTAGAGCCGGTCGGCCACCGGGTCGAGCATCTGCCCGAGCCGCGTGGTCTGGTTCATCCGCCGGGCGATCTGGCCGTCGGCCCAGTCGGTGAAGCCGGAGACCGCCAGCACGAGCAACGCCCAGCCGTCTTCCTTCGGACCGAGAATCAGCCACAGGAAAAGTGGCACACCCAGCAACCGCAAGAAGCTGAGTGCGTTCGGGATCGTCAGTACCCGGTCGGACACTTCCAAGTCCGGCACGCGATCCTCCCTCGGTTCTCCATCGCCCCTGTCCCGGTCGTTACTGTACTTGGGCCCACCGACAGCTTCCGCCCCGGCCACTCCGGGGAATCCCGCCTTTGTCCCTGACCAGGCAACCGCCCTCCCCCGCCCCCGGCTACGCCCGCCGCCGACCAGCAACCCGACAGCAACCCGATCGAGACCTGAACCGCCCCGCCGGACCGGCTCGCAACACCTGGTCCGAGCTGACCCCTTGTAACGCGCGCCGTAGGTCCCGCGTCCGCGCGCACAACCACGACCTGCCACGAGCGCGACTCCGGCTGCCACCGCGACCGGTACCCCGCCGCCGTCCCTGATGCTTGCTCGGGGCAACTTCATCCCGTTCGGCGACGTGTTCGCGCGACTCAGCCGTCCCGATCCCGGACGGACCTGCGCGGATCTATCGTGGGGGCGGAGAGTGGAGGGGTGCGATGAGGTTCTTGATCCTGATCTACGGCAACCCGGAGTCGCGGGAGGTGTGGAAAGGGCTGACCGAGGAGCAGCAGCGAGAGGCGATGACCGGGTACGTCAGGTTGCACGAGGCGCTGACGGCCAGTGGTGAGCTGATCGCATCCGACTCGCTCGACGATCCCGCCACGACCAAGCAGGTGCTGGTCCGCGACGGCACCGTGATGACCACCGACGGGCCGTTCGCCGAGGTGAAGGAGCAGTTGGCCGGGTTCTACCTGGTCGAGTGCGACACGCTGGAGCGGGCGATCGAGATCGTGCCGCAGATCCCCGAGGCCGCGTTCAGCATCGTCGAGGTGCGCCCGGTCCGGGATCTGAGTGGCCTCACCTCCTGAGCCCTGATGCCGCACTCCCCTGCCTCAGCCGAAATCGAGGCACTGCTGCGCGAGTTGGCGCCGCAGATCCTCGGCCCGCTGGTCCGTCGGTACGGCGGCTTCGACACCTGCGAGGACGCCGTACAGGAAGCCCTGCTCGCGGCGTCGCAGCAGTGGCCCGAGGACGGCCTGCCCGAGAACCCGCGCGGCTGGCTGATCACCGTCGCCTCGCGTCGCCGGATCGAGATGCTCCGCAGCGAGGCGGCCAGGCAGCACCGCGAGTTGGCTGTCTCTTTGCTGGAACCGGTCGACCAACCGCCGGCCGCCGACGCGGACGACACGCTCACGTTGCTGTTTCTCTGTTGTCACCCAGCACTCACCACTCACTCGCAGATCGCGCTGACCCTGCGCGCTGTCGGCGGTCTGACCACCGGCGAGATCGCCCGCGCGTTTCTCGTTCCCGAGTCGACGATCGGCCAGCGGATCAGCAGGGCGAAGGCGAAGATCAAGGCCGGCGGGGCGGAGTTCCGGTTGCCGCCGCCCGAGGAGTTGTCCGGCCGGCTGGCCGCCGTACTGCATGTGCTCTACCTGGTCTTCAACGAGGGATACACCGCGAGCTCGGGCGAATCCCTGCACCGGGTCGAGCTGAGCAGCGAGGCGATCCGGCTGACCCGCCAGCTCCGGGACCGGCTGCCGGGCGAAGGCGAGGTAGCCGGGTTGCTGGCGCTGATGTTGCTGACCGATGCGCGCCGGCCGGCCCGGGTCTCGACCGATGGTCTGCTGATTCCCTTGCCCGAACAGGATCGCAAGCTCTGGAATGCCGATGCGATTGTTGAGGGCAACGAGTTGATCAGCAGAACGTTGCGTGAGGCACCTATTGGCCCGTACCAGCTCCAGGCAGCCATCGCGGCCGTCCACGACGAGGCCACTCGTGCCGAGGACACCGACTGGCGGCAGATCCTGGTGCTCTACGAATTGCTGGAGTCGCTCGCGCCCGGCCCGATGGTGAGCCTGAACCGGATCGTGGCGGTCGCGATGGTGCACGGTCCGGGGGTCGGTCTGGAGCGGCTGGCGACGGCGGAGCAGGACCCTGCCTTGAGAGGACATCACCGGCTGGCCGCGGTACGGGCTCATCTGCTCGACCTGGCCGGGGAGAAGGAGGCGGCGCGGGAGGCGTACCAGCTCGCCGCCCGCCTCACTCTCAGCGTCCCCGAGCGGAACTATCTGGAGTCCCGCGCGGCATCGTTCTAGCTCAGCTGTTGGCTACGGCGTAGCGGAGCAGGAGGTTGTCGGAACCTTCGGACCTGCGGGTGTCGATCAGTGTCAGCGGCGGAACGTCACCGTCGGCGAAGGCGGTCGTGCCGCCGCCGAGTACCACCGGGCCGACCATCAGGTGCAGTTCGTCGACCAGGCCGGCCCGCAGCAGGTCGTTCCACAGCGTCCGGCTGCCGAACATGATGATGTCGCCGCCGTCGCCCTGCTTGAGCTCGGCGATCTGCTCGTGCGCGTCCTCGCGCCGCACGATCCGGGTCGTGTCGGACCACGGCGCCGTGTCGTCGGAGGTGATGCTGTCGGAGACGACCACCTTCTGGATCGCGTTGTCGCGCCGGGAGATCTCCTGCTGGTCCTCGGTCGCGTCCGGCAGGTCCACGACACCCGGCCAGAACCCGCGGAACATGTCGTAGGAGTTCCTGCCGAGCAGCAGGGTGTCGGCGGTGCCGAGCCGCTCCGCGCAGTACGCGTCGAAGAAGTCACCCATCGGCAGCAGCATCACGTTGTCGCCGGGGCCGGTGATGTAGCCGTCGAGCGAGACGATGTTGTGAACGATCAGCTTGCGCATCTCAGTACTCCTTCATCCTCGGCGTGCGCTTGGCCGCACGCTTCGAAGAGGTAGAGACAGCCGGGTTCGCGGATTAATCGGTCCCGGCAGAAAAAGTTTCCGGTACGTCGAACCGCCGGTGCAGCGCCGGGTCCAGGAACCCCGAGATCCAGCTGATCCGGCCGTCGCGGAGGTGGAGCAGATTGATCGCGCCGAGCCGGAAGACCCCGTCGGCCGGGTCCTGCATGTAGCAGGCGAATCCGGGCTGTCCGTTCGCGCGGAGCGGGACCAGGCGCCACGGCGTCTCGAAGACCCGCTCGCCGAAGAACCGCAGTACCGCCTCCCGTCCGTCGAACCACGCGGGCAGTGGCGGCATGCTCATCCGGACGTCCTCGGCGAGCAACTCGGTGATCGCGTCCACGTCGGCCCGCTCCCAGGCGGTGACGAACGCCTCCACCAACTCCTTCAGCCGCTCCTCGCCCAGCGCGGCGAGCTCGGCCTGCTGGCTGACCGGCGGCACCCGCTCCTCGACCGCTTTGCGGGCGCGCTGGAGAGCGCTGTTCACCGACTGCGGCGTGGTCTCGAGAATCTCCGCGACCTCCGCCGCGGAGTACTCGAGCACTTCCCTGAGGATCAGTACTGCGCGCTGCGTGCTCGGCAGGTGCTGGAGCGCCGCGACGAAGGCGAGCTCGACCCCTTCGCGCTGCAGGTAGCTGGCGGCCGGATCGTCCGGGCAGGGCTCGAGCCACATCGGTTCGAGGATCGGCTCGCCGAGATCGGTCGTCTGCTCGCGGGACGGGAACTGGTCGGTGGTGAGCAACTTCTTCGGCCGCTGCGAACCGAGCCGGATACAGGCGTTGGTGCAGATCCGGTACAGCCAGGTCCGCAGCGAACTCCTGCCTTCGAAGCTCTTGAGCCCACGCCACGCACTGAGCAGCGACTCCTGCAGAGCGTCCTCCGCATCGTGCAACGATCCGAGCATCCGGTAGCAGTGCGCGGACAGCTCCTTGCGATAGCCGTCCACCAACTCCCCGAACGCCAGCTCGTCCCCACCCCGCGCCCGCACCAACAACTCCGCTTCACTCACCCCGCGAGACTAACCAGAAACCTGTCCACCGAATGCCCCCCGATGATCAGAAAACTGACCACCTACCGCACCCAACCCGGCCGGCAGCCCAGCGAACGACGACGCTTGGCAAGCCGGCTCAGCGTGGGTGCTCGTGGGCGGCGAGGATTTGATCGAGGACGTATGCCGCGTCCGCCGGCAGGCCGTCGCCGTCGCGGACTGATCCCGCGCAGACGACCAGAGCCTTCCAGAGCGCCCAGCCCTGTCCACGCAGCCAGGTCGCGTCGTCCACCGCCAGCCGATCGCGGAAGGCAGCGCGGCTCTCGCCGGTCAGCATCGTCCAAGCGACCGCCAGATCGCAGGCCGGATCCCCGACCCCGCAGGTGCCGAAGTCGATGACGGCGGAGAGCGCCCGATCCTTCATCAGCAAGTTCCCCGCGGCGATATCACCGTGAAACCAGACCGCCCGCCCGTCCCAGGGAGCACGCAGCGCCCGGTCCCAGATCTCCTCGGCGGCCTCGGTCGGGATCAGCCCGTCCAAGGTCTTCAGCGAGCTCCTGGCCCACCCGTCATAAGTCGTGAGCGGTCCACCCCGGAACCAGTTGTGCAGTCCGGGGACGGGCCCGCCCGTCGGGTCGACCTGCTGCAGCGCCACGAGAAACTCGGCAAGCTCGACACCGAACGTCGTCAGATCGTCAACAACAGCACGGTCCGCGGGCTCGCCACCGATCCATCGATAGACCGACCAGTCGTGCGCGAAGTTCTCATCAGGAACGCCTCTGCCCACCGGCTCCGGAATCTCCAACGGCACCGCGCGGGTGAGCACCGGCAACCACCGATGCTCCTTGTCCACCGCCAGCGCGTACTCCTGGGCAGTCGGCAACCGAACCAGCAGCTCGTCGCCGAGCCGGAAAGTACGGTTGTCCCACCCCTGCGCATCAACCGGCCGAATCTCGAGATCCGACCACTGCGGGAACTGCGCGTCGATCAACCTACGCGCCACCGCACCATCGGCCGGCTTCCGATCCGGCAACGGCAGAACCTCAGGCGTCTCATCCATCGAAGGCCGACCGTACGGCGCCCACCGGAACCCCCGCAATCGGATTTCCGCTCGCCGGGCTCCCACCTCGCCGGGTGTGCTCAGACCTCAGTGAGCTCGATCGTCGGCGTCGCGCCTGGGACAGGCGTGGACAGTGCTTCAGCAGCGATGGCTTCTCTCTGCTCGCCCGACAACCGCTCTTCAACCAGTACGTCGAACCGTCCACCGCGGCGCCCCCACGCACCGGCGATCTCACCGTCGAGGACGACGCCGTGCGGATGAAAGGAATCGTGCAACCTGCTCCGCCTCCTCATACCCGGCCCGACAAACAACCCGTACCGATCCTGACCGAGCACCCGCAGGTCTGAGGCAACCAACAACCGAGCGACGGGCGCCGGTCTCGTACTGCGGATCGCGTCCTCCTCGGTTGCGAGGATCCACGCGTCGCGACCGGCCAGGTCGACCGGGAGTAGTTCAGGTGCGATCCATTGCCAGACCTCCCGGGCGTCTCTTGGCGACAGACTGGACCACCAGGCGAACGCTTGCGGTGTCGTCGGGCCGAAGGCTTGAACGTGACGGCGGCACAGTTCGCGGTGGGCTTCCGCGAAGTCGACGGTCGGTCGCGGGACTTCGCGTGCGTACAAGGCGCTGGTCGTCCAACGAAGGATCAGCCGGCCGCTTGCGCACGCAGTACGGAGGTCTGGATGACCACCTCGGCGTTCCTCGCCACCGAGGAGCCGGCAGATCTCGTCGGCGGCCTGCTCGATCGGGCGGCGCTGCTCCTCGTCCAACGGGAGGCGGCCGACCGTGAAGATCCCGAGATCCCGCTTCGGCAGCACATAGACCGCGCCGCGTGGGCCGTAGGTCTGGGTCAGGTCAGGGTGTTCCCAGGCTGAGGGTTCGCAGTTCTCGACCCGTGCATGCATGCCGATCAGGGCGTCGCGCGGCGCCGTGTCCTGCAAACCGAAATGCGCTGCTTGCAGGTAGGCGCCGGCCGGCAAGCGCTCGGTTAGATGATTGCTCTCCATCCGGTATTGAACGGCTTGCTGGTAACTCACCTGCAGGCGTGTCGACACAAGTCCCGAGGGTAGTAGTCGCCACCGACATCACCGGTGGTGGAAATTGATGTGCGGCCGGCGCTGGTCGCATGGTTGGGTGACTTGATGACTGCTGCGGAGGAGTTCGCTGCGCTGTTGACGCGGTCCGAGGCGGATGCGCGCGTGCTCGGCGTTGTCCTCAGCGGATCGCAGGCCCGAGAAGGCGCAGCCACGGCGTACTCCGATTACGACGTACTGCTGGTTGTCACCGACGAAGCCGAGGGGCAACTCCCCACCGAACACCGCCGGGATGCACGGCTCGACGTCTCGACCATGCCGCTGCACGAGTTCCGGACCCACGCGCTGCCCGAGTCTGGTTCCGAGTGGAACCGGTACGCCTTCAGGGATGCGAAGATCCTCAAAGACACCGCCGACGGTCTCATCGCCGGCTTGGCCGCCGCCAAGGCTCAGCTGACTCCGGCCGAGGCGGCTCGGCTCGCGCCCGCAGTACTCGATGCCTTCCTCAACAGCGTCTACCGCTGCCTGAAGAACGCCCGCGACGGCAACACGATCGGCACGCTCCTCGACGGCGCCGAAGCCATCCCGCAATACCTCACCTACATCTTTGCCCTCGACAACCGTGTCCGCCCGTACAACAAGTACCTGGCCTGGGAACTCGAGCACCACCCACTCCCCCACCCCGAGTGGTCCTACGACAACCTCGTACGCCGACTCGCCCAGGCGCATTCCGACGACGCACCCCAGGCCCTTCGCTCCCTGCTCGTCGAGCTGGAACCCCACGCCCGCACCGCCGGCCACGGTCGAGTCCTGGACGACTGGGGCGACGACCTGACCTTCATGCGTGGAAGCGCCACCACGCCGTACGACGGACAGCCGCACGCCACGCGGTGAACCGTCGGCGTACTGGACGGTCCTACTGGCTTCGCTGGCCGAGGATGCAGAACTCGTTGCCTTCGGGGTCGGCGAGGACGACCCACGACGACTGTTCGCCCTGGCCGATGTCGACGCGCTTGGCGCCGTGGGCGATCAGTCGGGCCACCTCGGCGTCCTGATCCTCGGGCCGGAAGTCGAGGTGCAGCCGGCTCTTCGCCTGCTTGACTTCGTCGATCCGGACGAAGTCCAGTCCGGGCATCCGGTCCGGCGCCGGGCGGATCTCGAACTCGTCCTCGGAGGAGTAGACCACCACCCAACCAAGCGCCTCGGCCCACCACTGCCCAAGAGCACCCGGGTCAACCGAGTGAACGATCACCTGTTCCCATTCCAAACCCATCCGCCAACCTTAAACCAGCGCGGCCCGCCACAGCGCGCTGACCGGGCTATGGAGGGTAGGGCTTCAGCGGAAGTCGCGGGAGGTGGTTTTGGCGGCCAGGGGGAGGCGTTCGAGTTTGTCGGCGACGAGGTTGGTGACGCCCTGGGAGCGTTCGAGGCGGCCGCGGATGATCATCGCGCTGGACTCTCGGGCGACCCGGCGGTAGCGGTTCCAGACGCCGTTCGAGCAGACGACGTTGATCATGCCGGTCTCGTCCTCCAGGTTGAGGAAGGTGACGCCGGCCGCGGTCGCCGGGCGCTGGCGATGCGTCACGACTCCCCCGACGTACACCCGGGTGCCGTCCTCGGCGGTGGACAACTGGTTCGCGCGCAGGATGCCGCGCTCGTCGAGACCCGGCCGCACATGCCGGATCGGGTGGTCGTCGGGTGAGATCCCGGTGGCCCAGAGGTCGGCCATCGTCGTCTCCATCTCGGTCATCCCCGGCAGCATCGGTGGCGGACCCGAACTGCTCACCCCGGACAGATGACCGGGTCGCTCCTCCGCCGCACGCCCCGCGTTCCAGAGCGCCTGCCGCCGGGACAGCCCGAACGAGTCGAACGCCCCCGCCGTCGCCAGCGCTTCCACCTGTACTGCGGTCAGTCCCGTCCGTCGCACGAGATCCGCCATGTCGGCGTACGGCCCGTTCTTCTCCCGCTCCTCGACGATGCCGGTCGCCACCGCCTCCCCGATCGACTTCACCCCCGCCAACCCGAGCCGCACCGCAAGCTTCCCGTCCCGCCGATGCAGATCGGAGTCGAACTTCTCCTCCGGATCGAACTCCCCCACCTCCGGCTGCACCTTCTCCAAACAAGAATCATTGCCGGTAGCAACAACTTGCGCCGGGGGCAGGGGTTCGAGGGTGGCGTGGGGTTGGGAGAGGTGGAGGTCGGGGCGGTGGACGGTGACGCCGTGGCGGCGGGCGTCGGCTACCAGGGATTGAGGGGAGTAGAAGCCCATGGGCTGGGCCCGGAGGAGGGCTGCCAGGAAGGCGGCCGGGTAGTGCAGGCGGAGCCAGGTGCTGGCGTAGACGAGCAGGGCGAAGCTGATCGAGTGCGACTCGGCGAAGCCGAAGTTGGCGAACGCCTCGATCTTCTCGTAGATCTGGTCGGCCGTCTCGCCGGTGATCCCGTTCGCCGCCATCCCGTCGTACAGCTTGGTCTTCAGTGACGAGATCTTCTCCACCCCGCGCTTGGACCCCATCGCGCGGCGGAGCAGGTCCGCGTCCTCGCCGGTGCAGCCGCCGACCGTCATCGCGATCTGCATCAACTGCTCCTGGAACAGCGGCACCCCGAGCGTGCGTTCCAGCACCGGCTCCAGCTTGGGATGCAAGTAGGTGATCGGCTCCTCCCTCAGCTTGCGGCGGATGAACGGGTGCACCGCGCCGCCCTGGATCGGCCCGGGCCGGATCAGCGCCACCTCGATCGCCAGGTCGTAGAAGCTGCGCGGCCGCAACCGGGGCAGTGTGCTCATCTGGGCCCGGCTCTCCACCTGGAACACCCCGACCGAGTCCGCCTTGCAGAGCTGGTCGTAGACGCCGCGCTCCTCCTTGGGGATCGAGTCCAGGTTCCAGTCCTCGCCGAGGAACTCCCGGACCAGATCCATCGCGTACTGCAGTGCGGCCAGCATCCCCAGCCCGAGCAGGTCGAACTTCACCAGCCCCATCCAGGCGCAGTCGTCCTTGTCCCACTGCAGCACGGTCCGGTTCTCCATCCGGGCGTGCTCGACCGGCACCACGTGACCGACCGGGATGTCGGTGAGCACCATGCCGCCGGAGTGGATGCCGAGGTGGCGGGGAAACTTCAGCAGACCCTCCGCCAGCCCGACCACCGCCGGCGGGATGTCGTGGTCGGCGCTACTGCGGACAGCTCCCCACGCGTCCACCTGTTTGGACCAGGCGTCCTGCTGCCCGGTACTGAACCCGAGCGCCTTGGCCATGTCCCGTACGGCGAGCTTCGGGCGGTAGGTGATCACGTTGGCGACCTGGGCCGCGTTGCGCCGGCCGTACTTGCCGTAGACGTACTGGATCACCTCCTCGCGCCGGTCGGAGTCGAAGTCGACGTCGATGTCGGGCTCCTCGTCGCGGGCCGAGGACAGGAACCGCTCGAACGGCAGGTTGTAGAAGACCGGATCGATCGCGGTGATCTCGAGCGCGTAGCAGACCACCGAGTTCGCCGCCGAGCCGCGGCCCTGGTAGAGAATCCCCTTGCGTTTGGCGAACATGACGATGTCGCGCACGATCAGGAAGTAGCCCGGGAACTTGAGGTCCTCGATCACCTCCAGCTCCCGCTCGACCCGGGCCTGGGCCTTCGCCATCAACTCCGCCGGCTTGTCCGCGTAGCGCTTCCGGACGCCGTCACGGCAGAGCTTCTTCAGCCACTCCATCGGGTCGTACCCCGGTGGCACCTCCTGGTGCGGCAGGCTCGGCTTGGCGGCCCGGAGACTGAAAGCCAACTGGTCCGCGAGCTCCACCGAGCGCGCGACGGCACCGTCGTACCGGCGGAAGCGGGCGAGCATCTCCTCCCCCGACCGCAGGTGCGCCGTCCCGGCGGGCGGCAGCCAGCCGTCCATCGCGTCGAGACTCCGGCGGGCCCGTACCGCGGCGATCGCGGCGGCGAGCCGGTGCCGTCGGGGCTGCGCGTAGTGAACGTTGTTGGTGGCAACGACCGGCAACCCCTTGGCCTCGGCCAGCCGGGCCAGTACTGCGTTGCGCGTGGTGTCCAGCGGCAGGCCGTGATCGATCAGCTCCACCACGACCCGGTCCTTGCCGAACAACGCGGTCAGCCGATCCAGCTCGCGCGCTGCGGCAGCCGGTCCTTCCGCCTGGCCACCCAGCTCCAGCGCCCGGCGAACCAGGCCTTTGCGGCAGCCGGTGAGGATCAGCCAGCTGTCCTCACCGATGGCGGCGAGCTCCTCCAGGTCGTAGACCGGACGGCCCTTCTCCTGGCCACGCAACTGCGCCTCGGTGATCGCACCGGCCAGCCGGTGGTACCCCTGTTGCCGCTCGGCCAGCACCAGCAGATGGCTGCCCTCGGGGTCGGCCGCCCCGTTCTGCGGTTTGGTCAGCTCCAGGGACAGCTCGGCGCCGAACACCGTCTTGAGGTCGTCGTACTCCTCCGCGGCCTCGGCCATCCGGACCACGCCGTAGAAGCCGTCGTGATCGGTCAGCGCGAGCGCGTGCAGCCCGAGCCGGACCGACTCCTCCACCAGATGCTCCGGCGAGGAGGCGCCGTCCAGGAAGCTGTAGTAGGAATGGCAGTGCAGCTCGGCATACGGCACCACTGGTCCGTCGGGCCGGCGCGGTTTGTCGACCGGATCCGGATCGTACGGCGGGCGGTGCCGCGACCAGGCCGGGCCGTCACCGCCGTCGGCCTCGAACAACTCGTCCGCGGGCGCGGGCGGCCGTGTCCGGCCGGACAGCTTCCGCTCCAGCTCGGACCACGGGATCGGTGGGTTGTCCCATCCCATCAGCCACCTCCGGAGCGTCGCTGCCAACACTCCGATCTTCGAACACCTGTTCGAACAAGTCAAATCAGCCCCGACTCCAGCCTCACATCGAACCCGCCTGCGAGAACGCCGACCGCGCCCGCCGCCGTCGGCGGCGAGCGGCGGCGGCATGCGGCGCCGACATGCGGTGACGGTGGCGGCGTGCGGTGGCGGTGGCGGTGGCGACGTACGGCGTACGGCGTACGGCGTACGGCGTCAGGGTCGATCGGCTGCCGGTACTGCGACTGGTTGGGCGAGCACCTCGCCGGTGCGGGGGCCTTTGGTCAGGCGACCCAGGTTGTCGGGGACGGTGTCGTTCAGGTGCCACTCGGCGGTCATGATGAACAGCGTCCGACCGTCCGGTCCACCGAGCGCCAGTGCGAACGGGGCCCGGTTCTCGGCGAGTTCGACGCGTTGCAGGACTTCGCCGCCCTCGGCGACGCGGACGACGGAGGAGCCGCCGGTCGAGACCCAGATCGCGCCTTCCGCGTCCAGGCAGATGCCGTCGGGACCGAGCCCCTCGGCGAAGACCCGCCGCCCGGACAGTCCCCCGTCCGGCTCGATGTCGAACGCGGTGAGCCGGCCGGCGAACGACTCGGAGATGACGAGCGTCCGGCCGTCGGGGGTGATCACCATGCCGTTGGGGAAGTCGATCTCACCCGCGACCTCCCGCACCAGTCCGTCCGGGGTGACCAGTTTGATGTAGCCGGGCTTGGGCGGCTCACCGCCGGAGAAGTTGAAGTCCGCGCCGTTGAGATAGGCGTTGCCCGCGCGGTCGACGACGATCTCGTTCGCCTTCTGGTCGGCATGGACGACCACCGAGCCGTCCGGCTCGTACCGCCGCAGTTTGTCCCCGGTCGTCAGCAGCCTGCCATCCGGCAGCCAGTCGATGGACCATCCCATCAACTGCTCGACCGGTACGTCGGTGAACTCCGGCGTCCCGTCAGGGTCGACGGCCACCAACTGCTGGTCGATCCAGTTGCAGAACCACAACCGCCCGTCGTGCCACCGCGGCGATTCGGGAATCCCCAGCCCGCTCAGCAGGACCTTCGGTTCAGACATCACGTCACCTCGTTCATCGCAGTCTCCAGCACCTTTCATCCCCTACACGAATCACCCCGGGCCCGATCGACAGCCACCAGGAAGAATATGTATAAGCGATTTAAGTAACTTCCTTATACACTCCATCCCATGACCAACCGGCACGGTGACCTGAGCGTCGCCGAACTGACCGCCGTCATCGGCGCCTTCACCCGGATGAACATCCGGCTGCCGTCGATCCAGCGGTTGAGCTTCACCACGTTGTCGGTGCTGCACACGCTCGCGACCGACGGCCCGCGGCGGCTGACCGAGCTGGCCGGCAACGAGCAGGTCACCCAGCCGGCGATCACCCAGATCGTCACCAAGCTCGAGCAGGACGGCCTGGTGGAGCGCCGGCCGGACCCGTCGGACGGCCGGGCGATCCTGGTGCACATCACCGCGAAAGGCAGCGCGATCGTCCACGGTCGCGAGGCCGAGCGGATCACGCGGCTCACCGACCTCACCGCGCGGCTCACCCCGGCCGAGCGCACCGCCATCGCGGCAGCCCTGCCGGCACTGGCCCGCCTGGTCGAGGTCTACCAGGAGCAGCGCGCAGAGGCCCGCCGACCCGTAGTACAGACGACCGAGGCCGCGGCAGCGGCTGGAGGAGACCACGATGAGCCATGAGACCCGGCCGTTCCCGTTGGAACCGACGCCGATCCACGTGCCCGATGCCGTCCTCGCCGACCTGCGGCAGCGGCTGGAGCTGACCCGCTGGCCGGACGACGCGGGCAACGAGGACTCGTACTACGGCCTCAAGCGCGCCACGCTGGAAAAGCTGGTGGAGTACTGGCGTACGGAGTACGACTGGCGCAAGGCGGAGGCCGCCATCAACGCCTATGAGCACTACCGGGTCGACGTCGACGGCGTACCGATCCACTTCCTGCGCAAGCCCGGCGTCGGCCCGAACCCGACCCCGTTGATCCTCACCCATGGCTGGCCGTGGACCTTCTGGCACTGGTCGAAGGTGATCGATCCGCTGGCCGACCCGGCGGCGTACGGCGGTGAGCCGGCCGACGCGTTCGACGTGATCGTGCCGTCGTTCCCCGGGTTCGGGTTCTCGACACCGCTGCCGGACAACCCCGACATGAACTTCTGGAAGGTCGCCGACCTCTGGCACACGCTGATGACCAAGACCCTCGGCTACGACCGGTACGCCGCCGCCGGGTGTGACGTCGGCGCGCTGGTGACCGGCCAGCTCGGGCACAAGTACGCCGACGAGTTGTACGGCATCCACATCGGATCGGGGCTGAAGCTCGACTTCTTCACCGGCGACCGGGCCTGGGACTTCAGCGGGGGACGGCCGATCCCCGAAGGGCTTCCACCGGAGCTGCACGCCCGGGTCCTGGAGTTCGACAAGCGGTTCGCTGTCCATCTCGCGGCCCACGTGCTGGACTCGAGCACACTCGCCTATGGGCTGTCCGATTCGCCCGCCGGCATGCTCGCCTGGATCCTGCAGCGCTGGACGAGCTGGAGCGACAACGGCGGCGACATCGAGACCGTCTTCAGCAAGGACGACCTGCTCACCCACGCGACGATCTTCTGGGCGAACAACGCGATCGGTACGTCGATCCGCACCTACGCCAACAACAACCGCTACCCGTGGACCCCGTCGCACGACCGGTGGCCGGTCGTCGAGGCGCCCACCGGCATCACCTTTGTGGCGTACGAGAATCCGCCCGGTGTGACGACCGATCAGCGCGTCCAGAACTTCCTCGAGAGCGACCGCGCGGCCTGGTACAACCACGTGAACCTCACCGCCCACGACCACGGCGGCCACTTCATCCCGTGGGAGGTCCCCACCGAATGGGTCACCGACCTCCGCCGTACCTTCCACACCCGCCGAGCCGATCAGCCGTAGCCGTTCAGCCGTCGCCGTTCAGCCGTCGCCGGGGTCAGGTGCAGCCGGGTCAGTCGTAGGCGGCTTCGGCCAGCCAGGTGGTCTGGCGGAGGGTGAAGAGCCAGGCCCGGCCGTCGACGGCGGCGAACTGGAAGCGGGCCTGGCGGGACGCGGCGGCCGGGTCCCACCAGCGTTCGTCGGCGAGCCAGGGCCCGGCCCAGGCGACCACCCGGTGAAACTCGTTGCTATCAGCAACTCGTACGCCGGGCGCGAACCGGAATCCGGCCGGCTCACCGGACAACGCACCACGGGCGCTCACCGACACCAGTTGCCCGTCCGCGTCGAACACCTGCGCAGGCAGTGGTTCGGGATAGACCGAGGTCGGCACCGGCATCGGCCACAGCTCGGGGCGTGGCGAGATCGCCGCACCCGGCCAAGGCGCATCGGCCGGGTAAGCGGGCACCGGCCGATCGCCCCACGGGATCAGGGTCTGCCGCTCCAGGAATCCGCGCCCGCCACCGAGTGCCACCGAGACGACGGCGCCGTGGCCGAGCATGCTCTGCACCCGCGACAGCGCGCGGTGGATCCGTTCGTCGGGCCCGCCGCCCCACAGGCCGTCGACATGGCTGCCGATCGGGTCGGCCTCCTCCGGGATCAGCCGGACCCGCACCACCGGTGAGGTCAGCTCGCTGGTGGCCGTCCCGCTGCCCTGCAACTGCCAGCGGACCCGGTCGACCAGATCGGTGGCACTGAACCAGCGCGGGTGCAGCCAGTCCCGCTCGTGGATCCGGCCGGACTCGGTGCCGACCTCGACCCGCAGCGTGGTGCAGACCAGGCCGAGCGCGGCCAGCCGGCCGATGAGTTCGTCGGCGACCCCGCGGACCGCGAACGCGACCTGGTCGACCCGGTCCACCGCCGGCTCGAAGTCCAGCGTCCGGGCCAGGTCGGGTGGCACCTGCCGGGCGACCACCGGGCGGTCGTCGGCTCCCCGGGCCAGCCGGTGCGCGAACGCGCCGTCCGGCCCGAACCTGGTCAGTACTTCGGCCGCCGGAAGCTGCGCGAACGCGCCGAGCGAGCGCAGTCCGAGTCGCCGGAGCAGATCGGTGAGAGCGGGCTGGCCGAGCGTGTCGACCGTGATCGGCGCCAGGAACTCCGCCGAGCCGCCGGGCGGGATCACCAGCACCCTGGTCCGGGGCGAACTCGACCGGGCCGCCTGCTCGGCGGCGAACGGCCCGTCGGCGACCCCGACCCGCCCACCCGGTACGTCGAATGTCTCCAGCCGGTCGAGCAGCTTCTCCGCCGCGGCCTGCTCGGTCCCGTAGAACCGGGTCGGGCCGCGGGCCTTCAGCGCACACATGCCCGGCCGGATCACCTGGACGCCGGGAGTCAGTGCCTCCAGGCAGCTGATCACCGGGTCGAAGGCCCGCGCGTCGATCACCGGGTCGTACTTCAGCACCACCAGCTCGGGGCACCGCGACTGGGCATCACGCGCCTTCAGCCCCTGCCGCACCCCTTCGGACCGGGCGGCAGCCGAAGCCGCCAGCACCTTGCCCTTGGCCAGTACTGCGACCGGCTCGTCCGGGGAATGTCCGGCCGCCGTGGCTGCCGCCGTCACCGGCCAGTCCGGCACCCAGACCACCATCGTCCGGGTCGGACTCCCCTGCGCCGGCGCAACCGGCGACCGCGCAGCAGCCATCACCCCACCGCCTCCCACCGCTCGTCAACCGGCCGCCCCGCATCCAGCGGCCAGCCCGAGTCAACCGCCCGGCCCAGGTCACCTGGCCGCCCCGAGTCAACCGCCCGGCCCGACTCGACCGCCCGGCCCGGGTCACCCGGCTGCACCAAGTCGATCGGGCGCACCGAGCGGATGGAGCCGTCGACCGCGGGGAGCCAGAGCTGGTGCTGACGAGACGCGCCGCGCCCGGTCACCGCGACGGTCGCCTGCCGCCCCGCGAGATAGCCCTCGCCCGCACCCAGCCCGGTCCAGACGTTGCCCTGAACCTCTAGTCGAGCTTCACTCCCCGGCCAGGACCCGACCGCGATCAGCATCGCGCCTCGGGTCCGCAGCCGGGCAGCCAGCCGGGAGGCCTCCCCCGGCGTCACCTCACCGGGCGGCCGGACCACCACCACGGTCAGGGCGTCGACCAGCGCCGCGACCACGCTGAGCCAGTCCCGCTCCGGATCGGGCACCAGCACCAGCCGCTCCAGGTCGACCCCGAACTCCCGGGCCGCCTCCGCCCCGAACGACGGCAGCCCGACCACCCCGCACCAGGCACCCTCCGCGGACGGGCCGGCCATCATCGCCATCACCAACGCGGTCGACCCGCGCACGGAGTACACCGAACCGCCCTTCAAGGACCCGGACAGAAGGTCGGAGACGGCCGGTAGCGTGGGCAGCGCCCGCTCGACGGTCGCGGTGTCCAGCGCCTGTTGCACCCGGGTCTCGGTGGTCCGCGGCGCCGGCACCGTCCGCACGGCGGCCGACTCCTCCTCGGCCTCCCGGAGCCGGGCCGCCTTCTGCTCCTTGGCCCGCGCCAGCAACGACCGTGCCTGATCGAGCGCGGTCACCCGGCTAGGCTCAGCCGGACGCGCTGGCAGCTCAACAGCAGGTGTCCCCGTCACCCCTCCATGTTCGAACACCTGTTCGATCGCTGTCAATCGCGCCCGTCATCCGATTACCTCACCGACGTGATGAGTTCATCCGCGACCCACTGGGCGACCTTGGCCGGATAAGGCGCCGGGAGGCCCAGTACGACGTGCTCGAAGCCGGCGCCGACCGCCTCGACGATCGCCTCCCGGGTAGCACCGGGCTCGTCATAGGAGACCGGCAGATGGATCGAGCGCGTGATCGAGGCAGGATCCCGGCCGATCTCCGCGCAGTACCGGTCCAGCAGAGCACTCCGCCGTACGACGTCCTCGAGGTCGCCACCGGGGATGTTCCAGACGTCGGCGTGCTCGGCGGCGATCCGCAGTACGGCGGCTGATCGGCCACCGATGACGATCGGCGGATGCGGACTCTGCAAGGGCTTGGGGTTGCAGAACGCCCCGGTGAGATCGAGGTAGTTGCCGTGGAAGTCGAACGGCGACGTCTCCGTCCACAACCGCCGGATCACCGTGCACGCCTCGGCGAAGCTCCCCACCGCATCGGCTACTTCATGGAAAGGCAGGCCGTGCGCCGCGTACTCACGCCTGGCCAGCGGATGGTCCGGACGCGAGCCGACGCCGATCCCGAAGTCGAGGCGTCCACCGGAGACGATGTCGACGGTCGCGGCCATCTTGGCGAGCATCGCGGGCGGCCGGAACCGGTTGCTGGTGACCAGCAACCCCAGGCGCAGCCGCTGGGTCTGCGCGGCCAGGGCGGACAGCAACGTCCAGCCTTCCAGGATCGACCCGTCCGGATCGCCGCCGATCGGCAGCAGATGGTCGAACAGCCAGGCGTGCTCGATCTCCTCGATGGCGTCCGCCTCGCGCCAGACCCGGAGTACGTCGTCGTAGCCGACCTGCATCGGCGCGGTCATGATCCCGAAACTCGGCATGCTCACCGCCTGCGCAGCGACGGGTCGAGCAGCGCCGGCGGGGTGTAGAACTTCTGCTCCGGTGCGAGGTCGAGGCCGGGAGCGACAATCGCGTCGATGGCGTCCAGGACGTCGGCGGTCAGCACGGTGTCCGCGGCGGCCAGCTGGGAGTGCAGGTGGTCCACCGTGCGCGGGCCGATGATCGCACTGGTGACGCCTGGGTGCGCGGTGACGAACCCGAGCGCGAGCTGGATCAGGGTCAGCCCGGCCTCCTCGGCGACCTTCACCAGTTGCTCGACGGCATCGAGGCGGACCTGGTTCGACGGGATGCTGAGATCGAACCACTCCGGCCGGGCGGCCGAGCGATTGGTGGAGATCTCCTGGCCGGCCCGCACCGCGCCAGACAGCCACCCCGAGGCCAGCGGGCTCCAGACCAGTACGCCGAGTCCGTACTCCGCGGTGACCGGCAGCACGTCGGACTCGATGGCGCGCTGCAGGATCGAGTAGCCGGGCTGCTCGGTGACGTAGCGGCTCAGGTGGTTCTCCCGGGCCGCCCATTGGGCCTGCACGATCCGGTACGCCGGGAACCCGGACGACCCGAAGTACCGGATCTTTCCGGCCCGCTGCAGATCGGTCAGGGCCGAGAGGGTCTCTTCGTCGCTCGTCGTCGGATCCCACCGGTGCATCTGATAGAGGTCGACGTGGTCGACACCCAACCGGCGGAGGCTGTTGTCCAGTTCGGTGACCAGCCAGCGGCGCGAACTGCCCCGGTGGTTGCGCTCCTCCCCCATCGGCAGGGTGGCCTTGGTGGCCAGGACGAGATCGTCGCGGCGGCCGGCGATCGCCTTGCCGACCAGTTCCTCCGACTCGCCCTGGCCGTACATGTCGGCGGTGTCGACGAGGTTGATGCCGGCCTCGAGGGCCGCGTCGACGATCGCGGTCGCCTCGTTCTGGTCGGTGCGGCCGATCGGGCCGAAGTTCATCGCGCCGAGCGCGAGCGTGCTGACCTGGACGCCGGTCCGGCCGAGAGTGCGGTACTGCATGACAATCTCCTCGAAGTTGCTACTCTGGGATAAGCGGAACGAGGTTCCGCTAGCTACGATACGGAACGTTGTTCCGTTTAACAAGGAGTGCCATGACCGAGAAGCCGCGAAAGCGGGCCGACGCGCGGCGGAACGAGCTGAGCCTGCTGGACGCCGCCGCCGCGACCTTCGTCGCTGCCGGGGTCGACGCGCCGGTGCGGGACATCGCGGCCAAGGCCGGGGTCGGGGTCGGCACGATCTACCGCCACTTCCCGACCCGGGCCGATCTCATCGTCGCCGTCTACCGGCACCAGGTGGAGGCGTGCGCCGAGGCGGGGCCGGCCCTGCTCGCCGCCAACACCTCCCCGCATGCCGCGCTGGCCCAGTGGATCGATCTCTTCGTCGATTTCCTGGTCACCAAGCACGGGCTGGCCGGCGCGCTGCGGTCCGACAACGCCGCCTTCCAGACTCTTCACGCCTACTTCGTCGACCGCCTCGTACCGGTCTGCGGCCAACTGCTCGACGCCGCCGTCGCGGCCGGCGAGATCCGCGACGACCTGCAGCCGATCACCTTGATGCGCGGGGTCGGGAATCTCTGCATCGGCGCGGAGAACAACCCCGACTACGACGCCCGTCGCCTGGTCGCCCTGCTGATCGCCGGCCTTCGTCTCGCCTAGTGCTCCGCATCCGAAGTTGTTCGAGTGATCGCGGGCACTAGGGTCGGCGGCATGGATCTGGCGGCCGAAGTCGAGAAGCATCACGAGGACCTGGCGCGCTGGCTCGGGAGCGAGGCGGAGCCGGCGCTGCTCGACAGCATCCGGGCAGCGCACCGGCCGGAGTTCACCCTGGTCGCGATCGACGGGGCGAAGCTCGACCTGGACGGCCTGCTGACCGGACTGGCCGGCGCGCGCAACGCCGTACCGGGGTTGACGATCGGGATCGAGGAGTTCGAGGTCGTCGTACGAACTGCCGAGGTCGCGGTCTGCCGGTTCCTCGAGCGGCACTCGGTCGGCTCGCTGCGGCGGACCGTCGTGGTGCTGACGGCGGATCCGGCCGGTCGCAACGGGGTCCGCTGGCTGAGTGTGCAGGAGACGCCGGTTCTCTGACTCTGCGAGAGTGGGCGGTATGCCGAGAACGATTGCCACCAACACCAAGGTCGACACCGAGGCGCTGCTCGAGTTCGTCCGGCCGCGCCATCACATGCTGCTGGTCACCCGGCGCGCCGACGGATCCCCGCAGATCTCCCCGGTCTCCGGCGGGGTCGACGCCGAGGGCCGGATCGTCATCTCGTCCTATCCGGAACGGGCCAAGAGCAAGAATGTGCAGCGCGATCCGCAGACCGCCGTGGTCGTGCTGTCCGACGACTGGAACGGGCCGTGGGTCCAGATCGACGGCAGCGGCGAGGTGATCGAACTGCCCGACGCGGTGGAGCCGCTGGTCGACTACTACCGGTCGATCTCCGGCGAGCACCCGGACTGGGACGAGTACCGCGAAGCGATGCGCAAGCAGGGCAAGTGCCTGATCCGCATCACCCCGCAACGCTGGGGCCCGGTCGCCACCGGCGGCTTCCCCGCCCACCTCGCCGACTGAGCCACTTACGACGAACGCCACGCCGTACGGCGTGACGCCGTCGTACGGCGTGACGCCGGCTGACCCCGCAGCTCAGCGGGCGGCCTAGAGCCGGTCAGTCCTTCTTGTAGCGGCGTTCCATCGTTTCGGTGATGCGCTGCATCGCGCCTTCCAGGTGTTCGCGCAGGGCCGCCTCGGCGCCGGCCTCGTCGTGGGCCAGGCAGGCGTCCAGGATCGCCTGGTGCTCACGCCGGGTCTGCTCGATCCGGGCCTTGGTCTGCCGGGAGCCGAACCGGTAGCGCTCGCTGTTCTGCCAGACGGGCTCGATCGCGCGCGGCAGCCAGCGCGACCCACCGGCCCGGTAGATCGCGAAGTGGAACTCGGTGTGCGCCTGCCGCGAGGCGATGATGTCGCCCGCCTTCGACAACCGGACGTGCTCGGCCAGCGCGGCCCGCGCCAGCGCCGCGTCGGAGTCGGCGAACCTGGTCGCGGCAGCCCGTACGGCGAGGCTCTCCAGGGCGAGCCGGGTCTGGTGGGTGTCGCGCAGGTCCTCCATCGACAGTTCGCGGACCCAGGCGCCCTTGTGCGGCACGATCTCGACCAGTCCGAGCGCCTGCATCCGGCGCAGCCCTTCGCGGATCGGCATCTGGCTCATGTCCAGCCGCTTGGCCAGCTCCTCGAGGCGCAACGCCGTACCGCTGGGCAGCTCGCCGGACAGGATGAGTTCGTGCAACTCGGCCGCGGCTTCTTCCGCGAGCGTACGACGGCCGCTCGGTCCCCCGGGCGTGAGCTCGAGTCGTCGGGTCATGGGGTACGGGTTACCTCTCTCCTGCACGGCACTCACGTCTGCGAGGTAACCGTAGCTGGGAGTCGGCATTCACGTGCACTCCGACAACAGTTTGCCCGCGCCGTGATCACTGCAGCCCACTGAGGTCGAGCAGCAGCCGCCGGTCCGCGGTAGCAGCGCCTAGCAGGTCCAGTGCATCCTCGGCGTCCCTTGCAGGCATCAGTACGACGTCGGGCTGTACTGCGGCCGGCGCGATGTCAGCCAGTACCTGCGCAACCGTTCCGGGCTCGATCGACGTGCGCTGCATGTTCACCGGCAGGACCCGCAGGTCGCGGCCGATCAGCTGATGCAGGTCGAGAGTGGCGAACTCCCCTGCCGTGTAGCCCAGTACTACGACCCGCCCGCCCGGCGTGATGTGACTCATCACGCCACTGGTGACCGGACCGCCCACAGTGTCGATCGCCGCGTCGCACCACTGCAGTTCGCGTCCGACCTGGCCCAGTTCGTCCACGCGGACGATCTGATCGACCAACCCGGACAGTACGTCGACAGACTCTCCCGCGCGCGCCAGGCCGATCACCTTGGCCGCACCGGCCGCCCTGGCAACCGCAGTACACAACCGGCCCACCAGCCCGGTCGCGCCGGTCACCACGATGGTCTCCCCCGCCACCACAGCACCAACCCGCCGTACTGCGGTATGCGCGGTCAACGCAGGAGCCAGCATCGCCACTGCAGCAGCCGGGTCGAGGCCGGCCGGTAACGGATGCAGAGATCCATCCGGTACTACGGCCAGTTGTCCCCAGGTGCCCGGCAGGGAGACTCCGACGCCGCCACCACGGATCACCACCCCGGTGCCGGCCGGATACTTCTCCGAACTCAGCACCACGCCCGCACCCTCTGAGCCAGGGACGAACGGCGCCGGTAACTGCTGGGGCAGCTTGCCGGCCAGGACGGTCCGGTCCAGCTGGGTGACAGCCGCCACCCGCATCTCGACCAGCGCTTCCCCCCGTCCCGCGACCAGCTCGATCTCCTCGGCCTTCAACTGCTGGCCGGGCCCGTAGCTGCGCAGCACGATGCCCTTCCGTGCGCTCATCCACCCACCCCACTCATGCCGGTGCCCCCGCTTACGATTTGATATCTGATCACATCTCGGCCCGGACGAAAAGTCCTTCTCATCCTTCGGCCACCTCCTGGCCGGCCGCGCCACCGAGCGGTCTGGTCAGCAGTTCGCCCGCCTGCGCCCGCCCGGAATCGACCTGATCGCTGCCCATCGGGAACGGCCAGTCGCTGCCGGCCAACACCCGGTCCGCACCGAACGTCGCCCGCAGCAACGTCAGTGCCGCGGGATCGTGCACCAGATCGTCGACATAGAACCGTCGCAACGCCTCCGCGACGGACAGCGACGGCGGCTCGATCCCCGGCCGGGCCGTGTCGATACCGCGTTGCCAGCGGCCGGCCAAAGCTGCCGTCACTCCCCCACCGTGGCAGAGGCAGAACCGAATCCCAGGGAACCTCCCTGGAACATCTGTGAACACCAGCTCGGCCGCTGCAAGCCCTGTTTCATAAGGGTTTCCGAGCAGGTTCGACAGGTAGTGGGCAGACAACCGCTCGTCCGGACTGTGGCCCGGGTGGATCAAGGTGAACGCCTCGAGCGCGTCCAGCACCTGCCACACCTCGTCCAGCGCGCCGAAGCCCGCAGTACCGAGGGCGAAGCCGCTGAAGACTCCCTCAGCGGCCAGCGACGTGGCAACTCCAGCAGCAGCCGGGTGATGGAGTGGCAGGTGGCCGAGCACGCGCAGACGAGGTCCTGCCAACTCGCGCAGTCCCTCGTTGAGCAAGGTGGCCCACTCGACGCCCAACTCATAGCGGAACAACGCCGGCGGCACGGACACCACAGCACCGTCCAACTGCTGCTCGTCGACCCACGAAAGCAAGGCGGCCGGATCGCCGAGCTTGCGGAGCGGCAGCCGCTCGTTGCCATCGACAACCAACTGGTCACCGTCGACGGACAGCCCGAAGCTGCCGGCCGCCGCCAGCACGGTCGGCGGAATCAGGTGCGTGTGGACATCCCAGCCGGCCATCTCAGCGGGCGTCCGCATCGTTGTCGTAGAAGGACGGACGCTCGGGGTAGTGCGGGCCGTCGTACATCTCCAGCAGGACAGAGGTTTCCTCTGCCAGCGTCGGGCCGTGGGTGACGCCCTTGGGGTTCCAGTAGAAGCTGCCCTTGGTCAGGGTGGTCCCGGTCGGCAGGTACACGTACCGCCCGGACAGGCAGAACATGAACTGGTTCGACGCGTGCCGGTGAGCCGACGGGATGCCGCTCCCCTTCTCGAAGCGCACCAGCGCGATCGAGGCTTCGGTCTGCTCGTCCCGCCAGAGCATCTTGTGGGACAGCCCGGCCAGGGACTTGTCCACCCACTCCAGGTCGTCCGTCTGCAGCAGGATCTCGTGGAACTGCTCGTCGAAGCTCGTCATCAGCCGTCCTCCCGAGGTACTGGGCGGCCGGTGATGCCACTGTAGAGCTCCTCGGCCACACCGGCGCGCATCGGAGCCACCGCCGCGATGTGCCCGTCAGGGCGAACCAATACGACGGTGTCCGCCGGTACGCCGTACCGGCTGGTCGCGATGCTGCCCGGGTCGAACAGCGAGCGGTCCCGCAACCCGGAGTCGAGCGGCGCGTCCCAGCGGGAGATCGCGAAGTGCCGGAGCGCCGGCGAGTCGTTCACCGGGATGTCCGGTCGTCGCCGGACGTCGGTGAAGTACAAGGCCACAAAGGAATCCCGGCACAACCCGTGGATCGTCTCCCTGCCGAGTGGGCCGTGCAGAGCGAGGTCAGGAGCCCGGTCACCGGCCCGGACAGCCGGTGGCTCCGCACTGGTCATCACCATCGACCAGTCGCCTTCACCGTCCACATCCAGCCGTACACCGAGGAGCGTGCGTGTATAGGCGGTAGCCCAGTCACTCCCGGCAGCCGTCACCGCGCCCCGCTGGTGCGACATGTATTTGCGAGCCGCCTCGGCCATCTCACCGGACCCGTTGATCGCTACCGGCCGCTGCTCCTGCTCGTAGCCGTCGAGTAGCTCCGGCGAAGCCCAGCCTCGCAGTACCCAGGCAAGTCTCCAGGGCAGGTTGGACGCGTCCAGTGCCCCGGTATTGAGGCCCAGCGCCCACATGGGAGTGATCAGGTGCGCGGCGTCGCCCATCAGGAAGACCCGGCGCTCGGCGGACCAGTGATCGGCCACCCGGTGGTGCACGTTGTAGACGACGGTGCCGAGCAGTTCGATCTTGTCCACCTCGCCGATGAACTGCTTCACCTTCACCAGCAGGTCCTCGTCGCCCGGCGGCTCCATCCCTTCGCCCAACGGGAACAGGAACCGCCAGCACTCCGGCTGCCGGATCAGCACCATCCACTCCGACCGATCGGCGAAGTACGCCAGGTACGGGTAGTCACGCGCGTTGGTGACGTCCAGGTCCACCACGACGTCGATCAGCATGTATCGCTCGGGCAATGTCTCGCCCGACACGGTCGCACCGAGTGCGTCCCGGACCTTCGACCGGCCGCCGTCGCAGGCGAGCAGGTGCGAGGCGAGAAGCTCGCGCGGCCCGTCCGGCGTGGCAACCCGCAGTACGACGTGGTCGTCGACGAGCTCGAACGACTCCAGCTTGTGCGAGGTCAGCACGGATCCGCCCGAGCGCTCCAGCGCGGCGGCGAGGATCGGCTCCATCGTCTGCTGCGGCAGGTTGATCACGAACGGGAACTGCGTGTCGTTCACCAGTTCGGCCAGCTGGACCGAGGCCCGCGGCGTGTTCGTCGCCCGGTCGATGTCACCGATCTCGTCGATCCGCAGCGCGGCCGCGAGGATCTCGTCGACGCAGCCGTACCGGTTCCAGATCTCCAGCGTCCGGGTCAGCGTCGTACCGGCCTTGGTGTCGGAGGACAGCACGGCGTCCTCCTCGAGCAGCACGAACGGCACGCCGTAGTGGGCCAGGCCGAGCGCGGTGGTCAGGCCGATCGGACCCGCGCCGACGACGGCAACGGGCAGCTGGGACTGTGCTGAGGTCACTCGGGATCTCCTAGAACTCTTCGAGCCGGGCGAAGGCCCGTTCCCGGGTCAGCTGGGAGCCGGTCATCGCCGCCGCGTCGGACAGCAGGAACAACAACGGGCCGACCACGTCCTCGGGGTCGCCGATCCCTATGGTGTCGCGCCAGTGCTCGCGGTCCGCACCGAGGTTCGCAGTACGGAACTGGTCCGTGTCGATCACGCCCGGCGCGATCACGTTCACCCGCACCCGGTGCTCGGCCACCTCGGCGGCCAGGGTCTTGGCGAAGGCGACCAGCGCCGCCTTGCCGGACGCGTACGCCGCGGCGCCCGGGTACCCGGTCGAGGCCATCCCCGAGGTGAACACGACCACCGAGCCGGCGCGGCGCTCGACCATGTGTGGGACCACCGCTTGGCAGACCCAGACCACGCCGTCCAGGTTCACCTGCAGCGTCCGGGTCCACTCGGCCGGGTCCAGGTCGATCACCGCGGACCGGGGCTGGACGGCGGCGCCGGCGACCAGCCCATCGATCCGGCTGTGCCGCTCGATCACGCCGTCGACGGCAGCCGTCACCGCCGCGCGATCGGAGACGTCCACCTCGACGTACTCGACCGCCTGGTTCTCCGGCGCCGTGATGTCGAAGACGACCGCCGTCCCGCCGCACGAGACGACCGCTGCTGCCAGCGCGGCACCGATGCCACGGGCGCCACCCGTGACGACCACGACCTCACCGGTCGCGTCGAAGGTCACCTTCATGACGACCCCTTGTCCCGGGCGACCTGCCGGGAGGTCATCGTCTCGGTGATCCGCTGCACCGCGCCGTCCAGATGCGCCCGCAGCGCCTTCTCGGCCGCATTCGCATCGTGGGCGACGCAGGCATCGAGGATCGCTTGGTGCTCTTCGCGGTTGCGCTCGATCTGCGCCGGCGTCTGCCGGCTGCTGAACCGGTAGCGCTCGCTGTTCTGCCAGACCGGCTCGATCGCCCGGGCCAGCCACTGCGACCCACCGGCCCGGTAGAGAGCGAAATGGAAGTCCGCGTGCGCCTGTCGAGCCCCGATCGAGTCCTCACTCCGCGACAACCGCAGATGATCCGCGAGGGCGACCGTGGCCTGCCGCTGGTCGTCCGGTCCGAAATGCTCAGCCGCCGCCCGTACTGCGAGGCTCTCCAGGGCAAGCCGGGTCTCATGGGTGTCGCGCAGGTCCTCCAGCGACAGCTCGCGGACCCAGGCGCCACGATGCGGAATGATGTCGACCAGCCCGAGCGCCTCCAGCCGGCGCAGGCCTTCGCGCACAGGCATCTGGCTCATCTCTAGCCGATTCGCCAGCTCGACGAGGCGCAACGGCGTACCGCTGGGAAGCTCGCCGGACAGGATCAACTGGTGGAGCTCGGCCGCGGCGGTCTCGGCCAACGTACGACGACCGCCTCGGCCACCGCCGGGCAACAACTCCAGTGAGTTGTTCATGAGAGCTCCCGGTAGACCAGGGTGTTCCGCAGCTCGCCGAGCTGGTCGGAGCGCGTGATCACCTCGTCGCCCTCTTTCAGGAACACCTGTGGCTCACGGGCGTTGCCGATCCCGGCCGGCGTACCGGTGAGCAGCAGGTCACCCGGCCGCAGCGTCATCCCGAAGGACAACTCGCTGACCAGCGTCGCCACGTCGTACGCCATCTGCTTGGTCGACGCGTCCTGCATGACCTCGCCGTTGAGCAGGCACTGCAATCGCACGTCCTGCGGGTCGCCGAGTTCGTCGGCGGTCACGATCCACGGCCCGAGCGGCATCGTCCGGTCGATGCTCTTGCCCTTCAGCCATTGGCCGCCGTGAGCGCGTTGCAGGTCGCGCTGCGAGATGTCGTTGGCCAGCGTGTAACCCCAGACATGGTCGAGTGCCTCGGCGACCGGAATGCTGCGGCCGGTCTTGCCGATCACGAGCGCGAGCTCAGCCTCGTAGTCCCACTTGGCCGAGATCGCCGGGTCGTACGCGATGTCGTCGTACGGGCCGATCACCACGTCCGGGCCCTTGGTGAAGAAGGTGGGATGCTCCGGCCGGTCGACGTCCTGACCGTCGCGCTTGCCCTTGCTCTCCTCGAAGTGGTCCCAGTAGTTCCAGCCCGTGCAGAGGATGTCGCGCCGGAACCGCCGCAGCGGCGCGAGCAACGCGACCTCGGCCAGCGCGACCCTCGGCAAACCGTTGAGATCCAAAGGCATACCGGCCTCGATCACCGCCACCAGGTCGGCATGAGGCAGCAGGACGACGTCGTCGCCGTCCAGTACGCCGGGCCGCTCGCGCCCGGCGTCGTCCACTGTCACGAAGCGCATCTCAGACCCACTCGACGCCGCGCACGCGATCACCCACTCCGGTCACGGAATCACCGCGATCGCGTTGATCTCGATCAGGTAGTCGGGATGGGCCAGCTTGCTGACCTCGACCATCGTTGACGCAGGCAACGGTTCGCTGAAGTACTGCGCCCGGACCACATGGATCTTCGCGAAGTCCTCCATGTTGCGGACGTACACGTCGACCCGGCACACGTCGTCGAGAGTCCCACCGGCCTCGCGGACCGCTGACTGCACGTTCTCGCAGACCTGCCGGGTCTGCTCGGAGATGTCGCCGACGCCGGCGATGCTGCCGTCGGGCCGGCGCGCCGTCATCCCGGAGACGAACACCAGTCGCCCGGTCGCCTCGATCGTGGTCGCCTGCGAGAACACGCCGTTCGGCGCGTGCAGCGCGGTACTGGTCAGTTGTTTCTTGCCCATCAGCGCAGCACCCCTCCGGCCGGTACGACGGCGCCGACCGCGTGCGCGGTCGCGAGCAGCCCGTCCAGCCCAGACTTCTCGATCAGTACGCCGTTGCGCCGCTGGTACTCGGCGCGCTCGGCCTCGATCTCACCCGGCAGGTAGAGCCGGTCGACCCCGGGCGCGGTGGCACTCCCCCGGACCCGGGACGCCAGCGCCGTCGAGCGCCGTTTGAAGCCCTCGATCCCACCCAGCAACTCCGGGTCGATCGCGAGGAACAGGTGCGCGCAATCGTTCGGCCGGGACGGCTCGCGGTACAGCGGCCGGACCTGGTCGCCCCAGCCACCACCACTGAGCACGCCGGTCAGGACGTCGATCATCAGCGCCAGCCCGAACCCCTTGTGCCCGGCCGCCGGCAACAGCATCCCGAGCACCGCGGCCTGCGGATCCGTGGTCGGTACGCCGGACGGGTCCGTCGCCCAGGTGTCCGGGATCGGCCGGCCGGCCGACTCCGCCAGCCGGATCTTGCCCAGGGCAACGGCCGAGAGGGCCATGTCCAGCACGATCTCCGGCCCGGCGTCGGTCGGCACGGCGATCGCGAGCGGGTTGTTGCCGACGATCCGTTCGGCTCCGCCGGGAGCGGGCATCAGCGGGGTGGTGTTCGACATCGCGATCCCCAGCCGGCCGGCCCGCGCGGCCTGCATCGCCCATCGGCTGGCCGCACCGAAGTGGTGCGCGTTGCGGACCGAGACGAGCCCGATCCCGTATCGCCCGGACCGTTCGATCGCGTGGTTCATCGCGTGCGGGCTGGACAGCTGCCCCATCCCGCCGCGGGCGTCGACGACCATCGCCGCACCCGCGTCGTGGACGATGTCGAGAACGTGCTCGCGGGTGACACCGCCCGCGTTCAGGCGTTCGACGTACATCGGCACCAGCATCACGCCGTGCGAGCTGACCCCGCGCAGATCGGCCTCGACCAGGGCGGCGGCGATGTTCGCCGAGTCGGTGGGTTCGAAGCCGAGCGCGGTGAAGACGGCCGAGACGGTCGCCTCCAGCCAGGCAGGCCGCACGAGCACGCGCCGGTCCGAGTCAGAAGCCTGGGTAGTCACCGGTTCTCCCGCGCCCAAGGCAGTAGGTAGTGCTCGAGTAGGACGAGGCCGTAGAACAAGACGATGCTCATGATGCTCAGCAAGGTGATCCCGGCGAACGCCAGCGCGGTGTCGGCACTCGAACCGGAACTCTGGATCACGTAGCCGAGCCCGCCGGTGGCGCCGACGAACTCGGCGATCACCGAGCCGATCACGGCCAGCGAGATGGCCACCTTCAGGCCGGTGAAGATCTGCGGCAGCGCGTGGACGAAACGCAACCGGAAGAACTCCTGGGACTTGGTCGCATCCAGCGAGCGGAGCAGTTCGACCAACTCGGCCGGGGTGGACTTCATCCCACTCGCCGTCGAGATCACGATCGGGAAGAAGCAGACCAGCAGCACCATCACGGCCTTCGGCCAGGACCCGAAGCCCATCCAGACCACCAGCAGCGGCGCGACCGCGATCTTCGGGATCGAGTTCACCGCCAGCAGCAACGGGTAGAGCAGCCGCTCCACGATCACCGAGCGCACGATCAGGAACGCGATCGGCAGCCCGGTCACGATCGACAGCAGGAATCCGCCGACCGTCTCCAGGAACGAGACGCCGGTCTGCTGGAGCAGGTAGCCGGGCTGGTCGAAGAACGTGGTGACCACGTCGCCCGGCGTCGGCAGCAGGAACGGCTCGATCGAGAACACGATGACGGCCAGCCACCACAGCCCGAGCGCGGCGAACAGGCCCAGCACCGGCAGAAGGATCGCCGCCGACCGCGAGCTGGTCAGCCAGGATCTCTTCGTCATCGCCGCCCCTCGGACAGTGAGTCCTGCTCCTGCTCCGGCAGCGGGGACTTCTCGGACAGCAGACCGTGCAAGCGGCCGCTGATCTGCGCCACCTCGGTCAGGTGCGCGTTCTGCCCGAGGCTGCGCGGCCGCGGGATGTCGATCTCGACGATCTCGCGCAGCCGGCCCGGCCGCGGACTCAGCACGACCACCCGGTCCGCGAGCAGAACGGCTTCCTCGATCGAGTGGGTGACGAACACGATCGTCGTCGCCAGTTCCATCTGGATCCGCTGCAGTTCCTCGGACAGTTCCGTCCTGGTCAGCGCGTCGAGCGCCGAGAACGGCTCGTCCATCAGCATCACCTTGGGGTCACGGATCAGCGAGCGGCACAACGACACCCGCTGCTGCATCCCCCCGGACAGTTCGTGCGGGAGCCGGCGCTCGAACCCGGTCAGCCCGACCAGCTCGAGCAATTCGTGCGCCCGCTCGCGGTACGCCGCCTTGTCCTTGCTCTTGTCTTTCCCACCGGAGATCTCGACCGGCAGCAAGACGTTCGACAGTACCGAGCGCCAGGGCAGCAGGGCGGGTCGCTGGAACATGAACGAGACGTCCCGGCGCGGCCCGGTGACCGGTTCGCCGGCCACCTCGATCGCGCCGTACGTCGGCGGCAGTAGTCCCGCGATCAGCCGGAGCAGGGTGGACTTGCCACACCCGGACCGGCCGATCAACGTGACGAACTCGTTCTCCTGGACGTGCAGGTCGATCCCGTCGACGGCCTGGATGCTGCCGCCACGGCCCTCGAAGACCTGTCCTACGCCGTCCAGCCGGATCATGTCAGCCCTTCGGTGCCAGATCGCGGTCGACCACCTCGGCCGGGTTCAGTGAACCGGCCGGCTTGATCTCCCCCGCGTTTTCCAGGGCCTTGATGATCCTCTCCACCCGCTCGCCGTCGGCCTCGCCGAGCTCACCGGTGAAGCCGTCCGGCTTGACGTAGGGCTTCATCAGGTTGAGCTCCGCGACGGAGCCGTCGACCGTGCGCTTGGGGTCGTACTTCTGCAGGATCTTCGCCGCACCCTCGGGGTCGTTGATGGTGTCCTGCAGACCCTTCAGCAACGCGCTGGTGAACTTCTTCACCTGGTCCGGATGGTCCTTGGCCAGGTCGGAGCGGGTGATGATCGCGTTGCCGTAGAGGTCCGGCAGCTTGTCGCCGTACGGCAGGACGACGGCCTGGCGATGCTTCGGGTCCGCCTTCTCGACCGTCGGCACACCGACGACGAACTGGCCGATCCCGTCGACCGTGCCGGCCGCCAGCAACTGCGGCAGGGCGGGCGGCGGCGACGGAACGAACTTGGTGGTCTCCCAGCCCTTGATCCCGGCCGCCTTGGCGTAGAGCGGGAACATCACCGTGTTGGTGGAGCCCGGCTGGTCGCCGATCTTCTTGCCGGCCAGGTCCTGCGGAGTGTTGATGCTGCCGCCCTTGAGCGCGACGATCGCCGCCATCGAGCGCTGGTGGATCATGCCGACCGTAGTGACCGGCATCTTCTGCTTGCCCATCGTGATCAGGATCGCGGTGAAGTCGCCGATCCCGTAGTCCGCCTGGCCACCGGCGACCAGTTTCAGCACGTCGACCGTGCCACTGCCCGGCTTGATGGTGACGTCGAACCCGGCGTCCTTGAAATAGCCCTTCTCCAGGGCGACATACGCATAGGCCTCGCGGCCGAAAGTGTTGAAAGACGTCAGATAGGTGATTTTCTGAAGTGATGCGTCCCCGTTCTGGCCTGCTTTGTCGTTGTTGCACGCACTGACCAGAGCTAGTGCGAGTACCGCCACAATGGCGGCGGCAGAGCGCCTGAACCTCATCCTGGACTTCTCCTCTCCGATATTTGATCAAACATCAAATATGGAAGGGTGGTCAATCGGCCCCTGGGGACTTCACAGTGTCTTTACGTCCACCGTTCCGGCACCCTTGGAGCCCGATCGCCGCCCGTCCTGGAGCCGTTCCCCATACCTGTCCGAACCCGGACGGGCATCCCGCCCCGACCACAGACCGTACCCGCCCGGACAGCAGATCGCGACGTCCGATCTGCCTGTTCGTGTCCGATCGACGACAAATTTGTGTAAACCCGCTGCTTTTGTGATCTGGGTCATGAGACCGCTCTCTTGACCAGCTCCCCCGCCCGGTGACCGCGTCACCCGGCAGAGGGATTCGTGCCGGGGCCGGCGTTTGGGAAGATGACCGGGTGGCGAACGTGCTGGTCCGGGGGTCGACCTATCTGCGCTGGGTCTACCTGTTGCTCGGCGCCGCCCTGGTGCTCGCGTTCATCCTGGTCGACAGCGCACTGGTCTCCCTGCTCAACGAGTTGCACCTGCCCGCCGTACTGATCGGCGTGTGCGTCGTGCTCGTCATCGTCGTTCCTCCCGTGGTGCTGGGCCTCCTGCCCGCGGTCCGGGAGGTGGAGGGCATCGCGGTCGAGTCACTGCTCGGGGTGCACTTCGAGGAGCGGCCGCTCGGCCCCGCCCGGACCTGGCCGCAGCGCCGCCGGACCACTACTTGGTTCTCCTTGCACCTGTTGGCAGGCGGCTTCGTCGGTGTTCTCAGCACGGTCGTGTTCGGCCTCGGTGCCGTCCTGCTCGCTGCCCCGTTCCGGTCGCGCGGATCGCACGAGCTGGTCCCGGGCATCGACTACACGGTGCACGACCGCTGGACCGACTACTGGATGCCGCTGACCGCCGTCGTCGCGATCCTCGCACTGCTGTTGTTGTCCTCGGCAATTGGCGCCCTGCTCGCGTACGCCGCCCCGCGCGTCCTCGGCCCGACTCCTGCCGAGCGGATCGAGCTGCTCGAGCGGCAGACCGCGACCCTTGCCGAGCGCAACCGATTGGCCCGCGAACTGCACGACAGCGTCGGCCACGCGCTCAGTCTCGTCACGATCCAGGCGGCCGCTGCCCGGCGCGTACTGGCCACCGATCCCGCCTTCGCCGAGAACGCCCTGGCGGCGATGGAGACCTCGGCACGGGCGGCACTGGCCGATCTGGACCATGTCCTCGGGCTGCTGCGCGAGGATCGCCGGCCGGGCGCGGAGAAAGCTCCGCAGGCGACCCTCGGCGACATCACCCGGCTGGTCGAGTCGACTCGGGCGGGTGGCATCACCGTGGCCGTCCAACGCGAGGGACGGCTGGAAGAACTCCCCGCCGCCGTCTCCCGGGAGGCCTACCGGATCGTCCAGGAGGGCCTCACCAACGCGATCCGGCACGCCGGACGACCGGCCGACCAACTGGAGGTGGCCTTGTCGATCAACCTCGGCACCGGCGGGCTGCGACTCGAACTGACCAACCCGGTCACGGCCGCCGCCTCGAGTCAGCCGGCCCGCACCGGCGGCGGCACCGGGTTGGCCGGTATCCGTGAAAGGGTCGCAGTACTGCGTGGCTCCGTCGAAGCGGGGTTGGTACGGGATCAGTGGCGCCTGGCGGTCACGCTGCCGGTCGCCGTGACGACGAAGGGAAGACCGTGAACGACGTCTCGGTGGTCGTAGTGGACGACGAGCCGCTGATCCGCAGCGGATTGCGCGCGATCATCGACGCGGAACCGGACCTGACGGTCGTCGGCGAGGCCGGTGACGGGGCCGAGGTGCTCGCGGTCGTCCGCCGGACCCGGCCGCACGTCGTCCTGATGGACGTCCGGATGCCCGCGGTCGACGGCATCCAGGCCACCCGGCTACTGCTCGAAGGCGTCGCCCCGGCTCCGCGCGTGCTGGTCGTCACCACCTTCGAGAACGACGACTACGTGTACGACGCGCTGCGCGCCGGGGCATCCGGCTTCCTGCTGAAGCGGACTCCCCCGGACGACATCATCGCGGCGATCCGTACCGTCGCGAGCAGCGAGTCCCTGCTGTTCCCGGAAGCGATCCGGGCACTGGCTCTGGCGCACGTCTCCACCCAGCACCCGACCGGGCTCGAGCGGTACCAGTTGACCGAGCGGGAGCAGGAGGTGCTCCGGTTGATGGCGAAGGGGTTGTCCAACGCGGAGATCGCGGCGGAGCTGATCCTCGGCGTACAGACGATCAAGACGCATGTGGCGAACACGCTGGCCAAGCTGGGAGCTCGCGATCGCACTCAGGCGGTCATCCTGGCCTACGAATCCGGCTTCGTCCCGCTGCACTAGAGGCTTCAGGGTTCCGCCGCACCAGAGCTTCAGGGCTCGGTGGTCAGGCCCTCTTCGGCGAGGGTGCACGCGTTGTGCAGCGGGTCGACGGCGTCCGCTGTCACCGCGAGGCGTTTGAGCAGCGTCCGGAAGACCGTCCGCTCGCCTTCCTCCAGGCTGCCGAGCACTTCTTCCTCGGCCTGGCCGAGGCGGCGCTCGAGATCACAGAGCGCTTCGCGACCCTGCTCGGTCGCCACGATCAGTCGCGCCCGGCGGTCTGTCGGGTCGGGCTGCCGCTCGACCAGACCGGCCTTCTCCAGGTCGTCGAGCAGGTACGTCATCACCGTTCGATCGACGTCCAACTGGGCAGCCAGGTCGAGCTGGCGCTTCGGCCCTGACCCGACCGCGGTCGCGAGCACCTGATAACCCCGCGGGCCACCCGGTACGTCGTCCAGCGCTTGGGCGGAGCGCTTCGCATAGCGCCGGAAGACCACGCCGAGTGCCCAGCCGAGGTCGGCCTCGACCGACATCCCCCGGGCCTGACGGGCCCGGACGTCCGTCTGCGGCGATGAAGTGGTCACGAGAGCCAGTCTACGTGGTCTATGCCACGGGAATACGATCTGACTTGAATATGTTCTGCGAGACAGACTATCTTCAAGACAGCTCATTCGAGTTCGCCCCCGACAACTTTCTGGAGAGCAAGAGATGACCACCCTGCTTCGTATCGACGCCAGCATCCGGGTCGACGGATCCGTCAGCCGGGCCCTCGCCGACAGCGCCGAGGCCACCTGGAAGGCCGAGCACCCCGACGGCGTCGTCGTACGGCGTGACCTCGGCCGGCACCCGCTTCCGGGTGACGCCTGGCCCGCCGTGATCGGCGCCGAGCTGGGCTTCGGCCCGGACCCCGACGCGACTCGCGCCGATCTCGCGGCTGCCCGGGCGCTGGCGGCCGAGCTCAGCCAGGAGATCCGGACCGCCGACGCGGTCCTGCTCGCCGTTCCGCTGTACAACTACGGCATCTCCCAGCACGTGAAGACCTGGCTGGACCTGCTGATGACCGACCGTGAACTGCTGGCCGGCGAGGTCCTGCGGGACAAGCCGGTCATCTTCACCCTGGCCCGCGGCGGCGGCTACAGCCCCGGTACGCCGAAGCACGGCTGGGACCACGCGACGCCGTACCTGGAACGCATCTTCGGCGAGGTGTTCAACATGAGCGTCCGCAAGGCAGTCGCCGAACTGACGCTCGCCCCGGTCACGCCGGGCATGGAAACGCTGATCGACGCCTCCAAGGTCTCCGAGGAGGAGGCTCACCTCGAGGCCGAGAAGCACGCCGCCGTGGTCGCCCGCGAGATCACCGGTGCCGCTGCCTGATTTGAACTGAACCAGGGCAGGTCCCGCTGGGCGCCGTACTCGAGTCGGCACCCGTCCGGGATCAGCTCGCCTGCCAGACCGAGAGCGTGACCGACAACGTGACCTCCACCGGATCAGCCAGTACGGCGATCCGCTCCGTCAGCTCCTCCGGCCGCAGGTGCCGCGCACTCGGCGTCATCTCGACCAACTGCCGCACCGACCGGTGATCGAGCCGCATCCCGACGTCGACAGCCGTCGCGGCCGTCTGAACGAAGTGGGATGCCAGCGAATCGCGCAGCCGGCGATCTTTGTCCTCGTCGACCCGGACCATCCCGAGTACTGCGATCAGCTCGGCGAGGTGCGCCTGATTGGGTGTCACCACCAGCAGCGTTCCGCCCGGAGCGAGCACCCGCCGCATCTCGGGCGCGTTCCGCGGCGCGAACACGTCGAGCAGGACCTCGGCGACCCCGTCCCGCAGCGGCAACGCCTTCCACGCGTCACACACCACGGACCCGATCCGCTCGTCCACCTTCGCCGCCCGCCGCGCCGCGTACCGCGACACGTCCAACGCGATCCCCACCCGCTCGCCCGCTGCGTCAGGCTCGGCGATGACGCCTGCGAGGTAGTACGCCGTACCGGCTCCTACTTCGGCGAAGTGAGTGGCTTCCGGTGGGGTGTGGGCGATCAGCGCGTCGCGGATCGGAGCGTAGTGGCCGCCGGCCAGGAAGGCGGCGCGGGCATCGATCATGGCGGCACTGTCGCCCTCGATCCCGGTCGATGCTGAGGGCAACAAGTTGAGATAGCCCTGCTTGGCCAGGTCGAAGGCGTGGCCTCGCGGACACCTCGCAGTACGGGCTATCAGCGCCAGGCCGTCGGCGCAGACCGGGCAGCGCAACAGAGAAACGAGGTCCGGGCGCACAGCAGGAGGTTAGCCGTTGACGTCCCGGCTGGTGAGGCGCGCCCAGGCCGCGGCGTAGAAGACCGCCAGGTACGCGCCCTGCATCAGCAGGTTCCGCCCGATCTCATGCCAGTACGGCGGGTCGCGGAGCAGGTCGGCGAACGAGGTCCAGCCGTACATCAGCAGCCAGGGGTGGATCACGTGGATCTGCGGGATCGCGCCGAGGATGCCGAACACGATGAACGTGCAGAAGGTGGCTGCCATCGCGGCCAGTGGCGTGGAGGTCAGCGAGGACACGAACAGGCCGATACCGGCCAAGCCGAGCAACGAGGTCGCGATCAGCAGTGCGATACCGAGGGCCCGGAACAATCCGTCCGCGAGCGACACCGTCGTACCGGACAGCAGCACGACGTCGCCGACCGGGAAGAGCACGATGCCGACGATCAGCCCGGACACCCAGATCGTCATCGTCGCGGCCAGGCAGAACACCGCCAGCGCGACCATCTTGGCCGCGAGCAAGCGCGATCGTCCGGCCGGTGCGGTGATCAGGTTGCGCAGTGTGCCGAGGCTGGCTTCGCCCGCGAGCGACTCCCCCGAGATCACCGTGACGGCGGTCGGGAGGAAGAACGGCAACGACAACGCCAGGCTGGCGACGACCAGGAAGAATCCGTTGCCGGCGACCTGGCCGAGGAACCCTTCGGCATCGCCCGACGACCCGGACAGCTTGATCGCCACCCCGATCAGGATCGGAACAGCGGCCAGTACGGCGAGCAGCACCCACGTGCGGGCGCGCCCGAACACCAGATGCAACTCCGACGCGAACAACGCCACGGTGTGCCGCCCCGCACTCGGCCGGGCCACCGGCGCCCGCTCCACGACCTCAGCCGCCATCAGTTCTCATCCCCCGCGGACTGCCGTTCATTCGGCAACATCGAAACCTTCTCCGGTCAGGGCCACGAAGGCGTCTTCCAGGCTCGGGCGCTCGATGCCGAAGCCGTGGATCCGGACATCGGCGGCGACCAGTGCCGCGGCGAGCTTGTCGATCGGCAGTTCGCCCGGATCTCCGTCGACGAACTCCTCGGTCCGCTTGACGTCGGTGACCCCCAGGCCGGTGAGGGTTTGTTCGGCCTGCTGGAGATCCGGCGTACGGACGACCAGGCGGGGCCGGAGCTCCGAGCGCAGTTCGGTCATCGTGGATTGCCGGAGCAGCCGGCCGCGGCTCATCACTGCCGCGTGGGTGCAGAGCTGCTCGACCTCGGCCAGCAGGTGGGTGGAGGTGAAGACGGTGGTGCCGTCGTTGGCCAGTTCGCGGATCAGCGAGCGCACTTCGCGGGTGCCCTGGGGATCGAGGCCGTTGGTCGGCTCGTCCAGTACGAGCAGGTCGCGCGGCTGCATCAGGGCGACGGCGATCGCGAGTCGCTGGCGCATGCCGAGCGAGTAGTTGCGCACCTTCTTACCGGCCGCGTTGGACAGCCCGACCCGCTCGAGCGCGTGGCCCGCTCGGGCCTTGCGAGTCTTCGGGTCAGCGGTCCGGTCGGCCGCGTCGAAGCGCAGCAGGTTCGCCTGGCCGGTCCAGAACGGGTAGAAGGCCGGCCCTTCGACCAGCGCCCCGACTCTCGGGAGGACCGACAACTGCGCCTTCGGCATCGGCTCGCCGAGCAACTCGACCGAGCCCGATGTGGGCGCGATCAGGCCTAGCAGCATCCGGATGGTCGTCGTCTTCCCCGACCCGTTCGGCCCGAGAAACCCGAAGATGCTGCCCGCCGGAACCTCCAGATCGATGGCGTCAACCGCCACCTGCCCACTCCGAAACCGCTTCGTCAGCCCTGTGGTGACAATCGGTGCTCCTGACCCACCCACGAGCACCGGCGCCGCGGCCGCCCGCGCGGGCGCCGCAGTCGCCGGCGGCGTGACCGGTGACGCTGGTGGTGGTTCGGTGGTCACCTGGTCAGCGCTCCCGGCTCGCGGTTCGCGTGGTCAGCGGGGGGCCTTGGCGGCGGCGGCTTCGAGGGTGTCGGGGGTGACCAGGCCGACGAACACGCGGCCGTCGTCCGTGATCAGCGCGCTGACCATCTTGGTGGTGAGGATCTTGCCCGAGCCCCAGGTGCCCTGGACGGTGCGCGCCTTGGCGAGCAGCTGACCGAGCGGCCCGGCATCGGCGGGAAGCTTGGCGCCGCGTAGTACGAGGACGCTCTCCCAGGCCTTGCCGACGACGGTCGGCTTGTCCCTGTCAGCCAAGCCCATGCCGGGCTTCACCATGCCGGGCTTGGCGCCTGGCTTGGTGGCGTTCGGCTTCGGGAGGCCCTTCGGCTCGGTGTGGCGTGCCGTGGGGAGCTTCTGCTCGGTCACCTTGACGCCCTTGGGCGGGGTGAACGAGAAGGTACTGCTGTCCGGTACGGCGAAGGAGACGGCCGAGAAGCCGAGCTGGACCGCGGGATCCTTGCCTGTCCGCGGCATCACCGTGACCTCGAGCGGGATCCAGGTCTTCGAGTCGATCGCCAGCGTCACCGAACCGACCGTCGTCTTGTCGGTCTTCGGGATCAGGCGAAGCTTGTACGCGTCGCGTCCGGCCACCTTCTGCGTACCGCTGACCACCACCTTCGTGGACGGGTCGATGGCCGCCAGGAACTGCTTCGCGACGGCCTGCGGGTCGTACGCCTGCTTCTCCGGCGCGACCTCGGGCTTGGCCGGGTGCGCGGGCAGGGCGAGCTTGGTGGCCTCTCGGCGGGACGAGTCGTACACCCAGGCGGTCTTGCCGTCTGTGGTCACCGTGCGCTCGGCCATCTGGTCGATCACCGAGACACGAGCCTTGTCCGGAGCGGCGAAGGCGACCCGGGCCGTGTGCTTGCCGGTCAGCAGGTCGGTGAACTTGGCGGCATCCGCGCCGAGCCCGGGAATCGCCGGCAGGCCGAGATCCGTCGAGGACGTCACCGTGCCGGACAGCCCGTCGACCTTGGCCGTCTGCACCTTGGCGAGCAGGTCCTGCGCGGTGATCCCGGGCAGGTCAGGAGAGGCGTCCGCGACCACCGGCCCGAGCGCTCCCACGCCCGCCACCACTGCGACTGCCGTGACCGGCACCAACCACCGTCGACTCCGCTGCGTTGCTCCCATGTCTCCAAGACTCGCACCGCACCCACCCCGAACCAAGGGCTGTCAGGGTCGAATCACCCAAAAGAGGGAGCGGCCCGTACGACGCCCGCCGTACGCCGCGTGAACGGCGTACGGCGGGCGTCGGACGAAATGCGGCGTTCCGTGTGCAGCCTGGTGCTGGATCAGCGGCTCTGGAGGGCGTCGAGAGCGACCGTCATCGCGGCCGCGACACGGAAGTCGAGCCGCGGGTCCGGGGCGTTGACCCGGTAGCGGTCCCGGACCGACACCTTGCGTTCGACCGCGAGCACCAACTCGCCGGTGGCGCGGTCCTTGAAGTCGAAGTGGAAGATGAACGGCAACGGGATCTCGCCGAGGTACGGGACGAACTCCCAGATCCGGCGCACGATCGCGACGGTCGGGTTCCGCTCGGTGCCGTCCGCCTCGACGCCGGCACCGCTGAGCTGCCAGCTGGACCGCAGCAGGCTCTTGCCGAACTCCTTCTTGAACCAGCCGATCGGCTGGCCCTGCGGGTCGAAGACGTCGTACCCGGAGCCGAGGTCGATCCGCTTGCGGGCCTTGAACGAGAACACCGCCTGCGACTTGGTGTCGTCGGTGTAGAAGGTGACCTCTTCCTTGAAGGCCATCCGCTTCTGCTGCGCGAACGCGAGCAGCGGTCCGTCGGACCCATCCGGGTTGGTGGCGATCAGTTCGTACTTGTTCGCCATCAGGGTGATCCGCTGCTTCATCGAGAAGGCGGGAACGTACATAGGCGCTGGGCCTTGGGGTGGGACGGTCATGCGGAGGAGTCTCGCATCTCGCCCGGTTCATCGACCGTGATGCCGCAGGCGAGACCACCCAGCCGTACGCCGCGCGCAAGCGCCCGGGAGACGTCCGACTCGACAGGGAGCTCTACGACGATCTCCCCCACGCCCTGCAGCACCAGATCCCGAGCCACCTCGACACCGAGCTCCAACGCTTCGTCCACGGACCGTGCCGGTCGCCACAGCACTCCGAAGTCCGCTGCAGGCTTCTCCCCACCCACCTGTACTACGAGGGCTTCGGGCCGCTCCAGCAACTCCGGCTGCGCCGCATCGACGACCACCAGGTGCACCACCTGACTCCCAACAGGCTTTGCTACGCCTTCGGCCTGTACAGCGTCCTGCACGATCACCTGTGACGGCGGTGCGCCCGGCAACCCGCGTTGTCCCCAGGCCTCCTGATGCACAGCCCACGAGAGCGGCCGTCGCGCAGCCCAGCCACTCCGCACCAGCTCGGGCGCTGCGGCGAACTCCTCCACATGGCCGACGCACAGGTACCCGACCAGCTCCACCTGTGCGGGCAGGTCCAGTACTGCGCCGACCTCTCCTGGTTCGAAGAACGACACCCAGCCGACACCGAGACCCTCTGCGCGCGCGGCCAGCCACAGGTTCTGGATGGCGATCGCCGCTGAGAACCACGTGGTGCGCGGATCCGCGTGCCGCCCCAGCACGTGCCGGCCGCCGCGGCCGGGGTCACAGGTGACGGCGATGTTCAGCGGGGTGTCCAGGATCGCCTCGATCTTCAGTCCGTCGAACGCGTTCCGGCGATCGGCAGGAAGCGATGCGGCGAATGCGTCTCGTTGGGCGATCGCCAGGTCGTGCACCTTGCGGCGGGTGGCGATGTCGCGGATCAGGACGAAGTCCCACGGCTGGCTCAGGCCGACGCTGGGCGCGCGGTGTGCTGACTCGAGTACGCGGGTCAGCACGTCGTCCGCGATCGGCTGGTCGAGGAAACCTCGGCGTACGTCTCGGCGCTCGGCCAGCACGCGGTGCACGGTCTCTCGCTCGGCTTGCGGATAGCCGGGAGCGGCCGGTTGCCTTTGGTTGTCCGGGAGTTTGCCGACGGCGACTGTGGCTCGGGCTGAGCGCTGCTTTGGGACTACGAGTTCGGCGCCGCTCAGGATCACGGCGGCCTCGGCGACGCTCGCAGTACCGGTCAGGCGTTCTACTTCGTCGCTCGGAGTGGGCACTTGTTGTTGGGAGAGCTCCGGTGATGGTGCGGTGAACAGCTCTGCGGCCAGGGACGCCACCAGGCGTTGCAGACCGGGCTCCGTCTCTTTGCCTTCGACAGTGACCACCCGTATGACGTCCTGTGGGCTCAGGCCGGCCAGTGCTTTCTCCACAAGGTCCCGCAGCTCTCTGTACGACGTACCGGAGCGGAGGCCGATTCCCAGGACGAGGCTCATTTCTCCAACCCCGCGTAGACACGGGCGGCTGCTACGAACCTGGCCGGCACGTCGGGTGTGGCGGTCCAGTGCAGGTGGAGGTACGACGCGTGGATCTGTGTCCTGGCGACGCCTTCCTGGATGCCGCCAGGCAAGTACCACGCGCTGTCGACGTCTTCGTCGTACTCGACTGTCGTCCGATGGAACTCATGGCCCCGCACGCGACGACCCTCGTCGAAGATCGCCGTGGTGGTCGCTGCGATCGCGGTCCGGTAGCCGAGCGTCAGGCGGCTCGTCATACGAGCCGTTGCCGGTAGTACGCCGGTCAGCTGGTGGCCGTCGAGTTCACGGCACAGGTAGAGGAGGCCGGCGCATTCCGCGACGACCGGGAGACCTGCGACGATCTCGTCTGCGACCTGCTTCCGCAGTACGGCGTTGTCAGAGAGCGCTTCCGCGTGAAGCTCGGGGAAGCCGCCGCCGAGGTAGAGCGCGGAGGTTGCCTCAGGCAATGACTCCCGGAGCGGGTCGAAGGTGACGACGTCGGCACCGGCGGCCGTCAGCAGCTCGGCCGTCTCGGTGTAGCGGAAGGAGAACACGGGACCGCCTGCCATCGCGATCACGGGCCGCCCCTCCTCGGCGGGGCTGACCTCCGCGGCCGGGTCCCAGGCCTGAACATCCAGCTCTGGCGCGGTCCGGGCGGCGGCGACGAAGGCCTCCAGGTCGACGCCTTGCCTCACCAACTCCGCGGCGGCTTCCACCGCGGCCGTCGCCTGCTCACGCTGCTCGTCGGCCGGGACCAGCCCGAGATGCCGGCTGGGCACGGTCAGGCGGGTGTCACGCCGAAGTACACCGAGAACCGGTACGCCGGTGGGCGCGACGCCGGCGCGTACCTCGGCCTCGTGCCGGTCCGAACCGACCTTGTTCAGGATCACTCCGACGATCCGGACGCCGGTGTCGAACGAGACGAAGCCGGCTACTACCGCGCCCACGCTGCGACCAGCGGCGGACGCGTCGACTACCAGGACGATGGGTGCCTTGAGCAACTTGGAGACGTGTGCTGTGGAGGCGTAGCCCTCGGTTCCGAGCGCACCGTCGTACAGGCCCATCACGCCTTCGACGACGGCGAGGTCCGCGGTCGCTGCGCCGTGAGCGAAGAGCGGGGCAACGCGTTCCTCACCGGACAACATGGGATCGAGGTTGCGCCCCGGCCGACCGGTCGCCACGGCATGGAATCCGGGATCGATGTAGTCCGGCCCCACCTTGAACCCGGCCACGCGATGCCCGGCCTGCCGCAGCGCACCCATCAGCCCAACGGCCACAGTCGTCTTCCCCGCCCCCGACGAAGGCGCCGCCACAACCACCCGCGGAATCACCACCGCAAACTCCCCGGGCAACTGAGCCGCGGGAGAGCGCGATCTGCGGGACAGCTGACCTGCAAGCGTCGCCCGGTGCCCGGGCAGCTGAGCTGCGGGAGAGCGCGATCTGCGGGGCAGCTGACACGCGAGCGTCGCCCGGTGCTCGGGCAGCTGAGTTGCGGGAGAGCGCGATCTTCGGGCTGGACGCTCACCACTCGATGCCCTTCTGACCCTTCTGGCCGGCGTCCATCGGGTGCTTCACCTTGGTCATCTCGGTGACGAGATCCGCGGCGTCGAGGAGCCTCTGGTCGGCATTGCGCCCGGTGATCACGACGTACTGGTGACCCGGCCGGTTCGTCAGCGTCTCGACCACCTCGTCGACGTCCACCCAACCCCACTTCATCGGATAGGTGAACTCGTCCAGCACATAGAGATCATGCGTCTCGGCCGCGATCCGGCGCTGGATCTCCCGCCAGCCTTCGAGCGCGTCCGCGGCGTGATCCTCCTCGGAACCGGCCTTGCGCGACCAACTCCACCCTTCGCCCATCTTGTGCCACTCGACCGGCCCGCCCTCACCCGTTGCCTCGTGCAACCGGCCGAGCGCCTTGAACGCGCTCTCCTCGCCGACCTTCCACTTCGCGCTCTTGACGAACTGGAACACCCCGATGTTCCAGCCCTGGTTCCAGCCGCGCAGCGCCATCCCGAACGCCGCGGTCGACTTGCCCTTCATCTCACCGGTGTGCACCATCAGCAACGGCCGGTTCCGGCGCTGGCGGGTGGTCAGACCGTCCTGCGGTACGACACTCGGTTGTCCCTGCGGCATCAGGCGGCGCTCCTCGTGGTGACGGCTCGAACAAGGTTGCCTGCGGCAACTTCACCCAGATCCAGATACTCGGCGCCGAGGACGCCGGCGAGCTCGGCAGCCAGCCCGAGCCGTACGCCGCGACGCGGTTCGCAGTCCACCACGACGCTGGCGATCCCCTGCATCGCCAGCCAGCCGGCCGCCTGCTTGGCTTTGTCGAAAGCGCTCTCTCCGTGAGTCGCCCGACCATCCGTCACGAGCACCAGCAACGGCCGGCGCCGAGGATCACGGATCGCCGCGATCCGCAGTACGTCGGCCGCTTGCAGCAGCCCTTCGGCGAGCGGGGTTCGACCGCCGGTCGGCAACGATTCGAGCCGCCGTACCGCGGTCTCGACGCTACCCGTCGGCGGCAGAGCCACCGTGGCGGTCGCACCGGCAAAGGTCACCAGACCAACCTTGTCGCGCCGCTGATACGCATCCAGCAACAACGAAACAATCGCGGTCTTCACCTCACCCATCCGCCTCTTGGTCCCCATCGACCCGGACGCATCGACACAGAAGAGCACAAGATTCCCCTCCCGCCCTTCCCGCACAGCCAACCGAATGTCGCTCCCCCGCACAACAAGCCCCGGCCGCCAAGACCGCGCACCTGAGGGGGTGGGCTTGGTTGGCGTGTCGGCGGTGCGGCGGGTGTGTTGGTGGGGGGCGGCTGCGCGGATGGTGGCGAGGAGGTGCGGGCGGCCCGGCTCGCGGCCGACTCGGGCACGGTCGCCTACGACGCGACCGACCTCGGTGATCGCGCGGGACCGGCGACCGGCGACGCCGGCTCCTGCTGCTTGGACGCTGAGCAAGCGAGCCTTGTAGGGCTCGGAACTGGCTGCCACCTGACCAGTCGGCGCAGGGCCCGGGAGAGCGCTCTCTGGGTTCTCTCGGGCAGTCTGGTCCGAGGAGGCCTCCTGGTCCGAGGATGCGTCGTGCTGCGGGGATGCGTCGTCGTGCTCTGGGGGTGCGTCGCCTTCCTCTCCCCCATCGCTGTTGTCCGGGCCACCACCGTCCGGACCACCACCCGGGTTGTCCGGGCCGCCGTCGGGATCGTCGTCGGGGTCCGGTTCGGGTGGGGTGCTGTCTTTGATCGCCTGGTCGAGTTGCTCGTCGTCCAGGCCGGGCGCGTCGAACGGGTTGCGGCGTTTGCGGTGCGGGAGAGCGAGCTTGGCCGCCGCTCGTACGTCCTCCACCTCGACCACAGTGCGCCCTGACCAGGCGGCGTGGGCGACCGCGGTACGGGCTGTGACGAGGTCTGCGCGCATGCCGTCGACGTCGAAGGACGCGCAGATCTCGGCGATCTGACGGAGTGCGGCGTCCGTCAGGATCACCTCCGGCAGCAGGCTCTGCGCTTTCACGATCCGCTCGGCGAGTTCGCGTTGGGCGTCGGCGAACTTGGCGACGTACGCCGCCGGGCCGGCCTCGTAGCTCAGCCGCGCCCGCATCACCTCGACGCGAACGGCCGGGTCCCGGCTCGCGACGACATCGACCGTCAGGCCGAATCGGTCGAGAAGCTGAGGGCGGAGCTCGCCTTCCTCGGGGTTCATGGTGCCGACGAGCACGAAGCGCGCCGGGTGGGTGACGGAGACACCGTCCCGCTCGACTGTCGCGCGACCCATCGCTGCGGCATCGAGGAGTACGTCGACCAGGTGGTCGTGCAGCAGGTTGACCTCGTCGACGTACAGGAGTCCGCGATGTGCAGCGGCCAGCAGACCCGGCTCGTACGCCGTGACGCCTTCGGAGAGCGCTCGCTCGAGATGCAGCGAGCCGAGTACGCGGTCTTCGGTCGCTCCGACCGGTAGCTCGACCAATCGCGCGGATCGCAGGGAGCGCTCTCTCCCGTTCTCGCCGGCGATCTCGTGGGGACCGTCGGGGCAGTCGGAGGAGGGGTGGTTCGGGTCACAGGAGAAGCGGCAGGACGGGATCACCTCGATAGCGGGGAGGATCTCAGTGAGGGCGCGAACAGCGGTGGACTTCGCCGTACCCTTCTCGCCCCGGATCAGTACTCCACCGATCGCCGGCGAAACCGCCGCAAGAATCAAGGCGAGCTGCAGCTCTTCCATCCCCACAACAGCGGTGAACGGAAAGCCGTCCGACAGCGCACCGCGAGGCGCGGACCCCTCCGACAGAGAGCCGCGAGGCGCGGACTCTCCCGCCGGAGCGCCCTGCGGTGAGGGGGCCTGCGACAGCGCGCCGCGAGGTACGGATCCTTCCGCCGGAGCGCCCTGCGGTGAGGGGGCCTGCGGCAGCGCGCCGCGAGGCGCGGATCCTTCCGCCGGAGCGCCCTGCGGTGAGGGGGCCTGCGGCAGCGCGCCGTCGGGCTCGGGCGCGGGGGTGGGGGCAGGCTGAGAATTGGGTGGAGCTGGCCGCATCAGCGGTGTTCCCTTCGTCCTGCGGGTGTCCACGCCCGCCTCGGCACCTGGCACGCCCGGAACGCGGAGAGCGCTCCCTGGCGGACGGCGGGAGATGTCCTGGCTTCCGGGTTCGCACCCGGTCACAGTGGCGGGACCGCCCCGGACTCCGGCTCCTTCAGAGCCGTCACCGGTGTTCCTCTCCAACCGTCCCGGCGATCATTCCACACCACCTGGCATCGCTCACCGCCCGGAGACCAACCTCACCCGGCACCCTCCCGGGAACCGAACCAGCAGCCTCTCGGGGAACTGGACTAGCAGCCTCCCAGGAACCCGGACCAGCGGGCTCCGGGAACCCGGACGCGCGGGCTCCCGGGAACGCGGCCTAGCGGGCTCTCGGGCTCGCGGGAACCGGACTAGCAGGCTCCCGGAACCCGCCTAGGAACCCGCCTAGCGGGCTCGCGGAACCCAGACTGGCGGGCTTGCGGGAACGCGGGCTCGCGGGCTCCCGGGAACGCGGGCTCACGGGCTCACGGAACCTTGCCTGGCGGGCTCGCGGACTCACGGGCTCGCGGAACCTGGCCTGGCGCGCTCGCGGGAACGCGGCCTCGCGGGCTCGCGGGCTCGCGGGCTCGCGGGCTCCCGGGCTCACGGGCTCACGGGAACCGGACTAGCGGGCTCCCGGGAACGCGGGCCTGGCAGGCTCGCGGAACCCGGACTGGCGGGCTCGCGGGAACCGGGCTGGCGGGATGTCGGGGGCGCGGGCTAGTCGAGGTGCTTGCTGAGGTGTTCGGCTGGGCTGGTGTCTGGGAGGGCCTGGACGCCGGTGATCGAGGTGACGGTTACATAGCCCTCGGTCAGTAGTGCCTCGTCGGATTCGGGGTCCTGGGACGGATCCGGGTCGCGCAGGATCATGATCGGCTCGCCGGTGGGCGCCACGCCGGCCTTGAGGCGACTGGGGTTCACCGGTGCCAGGCGGGCGCTTCGGACGCCTCGCAGGTCGGTCTTCGGGACGTCCGGAACGTTGATGTTGAGGACCGTGCCGACCGGTTCGTCGCGGAGCCAGTCGATCAGCTCGGCGGCGATGTCCGCCGCGACCTCCAGGTGCCGCGGGTCCTCGGAGCCGATGCTGATCGCCAGCCCCGACACCCCTTGGGTCGCGCCGGTGAGCGCTGCGCCGACCGTGCCCGAGTGCAGGATCGCGCCGAAGTTGTAGCCGTGGTTGATCCCTGACACGACCAGCTCCGGCGACTTGCCGAACGCGCCGAGGCGGGCCATCGTGACAGCGAGCGCCGGCGTGCCGTCGACCCCGATGTAGGTGATCCCGTCGTCGTCCTCCGAGGCGGTCGTGATCGGCCGGTTGACCCAGCCGGCCCGCGCCGTACCGACGCCGCTCTGGTCCGTCAGCGGCGCCACCACCAGCACCTCGTGACCGGCCGAGGCGACGGCGCGCGCCAAAGCCCGGATCCCCCGAGCCTGGTAGCCGTCGTCGTTGGTGATCAGGACTCGCAACTGCTCAGAAGCCATGTCATTACCCAATCACACGACCGGACCGCCCCCGGATGGTGTCTCAGCCGCGATCCTCGATGTCACCTTCTGTTTCCAGGACGGCCGTGCGCAGGGTTTCCAGAGCCTCGTCGGTGGGTTCCGACCACAGACCGCGCTGAGCCGCCTCGAGCAGCCGTTCGGCGATACCGTGCCGGGCCCACGGGTTCGACTTGCGGAAGAACTCGGCGATCTCCGGATTCGCGACGTACTCCTTGGTCAGCGTCTCGTACATCCAGTCGTCCACGACGCCCGCGGTCGCGTCGTACCCGAACAGGTAGTCCACTGTCGCGGCCATCTCGAAGGCGCCCTTGTACCCGTGCCGTTGCATCGCCGCCATCCAGCGCGGGTTCACCACGCGCGCCCGGAAGACCCGCTTGGTCTCCTCCTCGAGCGTCCGCGTCTTCACCTGAGCCGGTACGGCGGAGTCGCCGATGTACGCCTTCGGGTTCGACCCGGTCAGGTGGCGCACCATCGCGACCATGCCACCGTGGTACTGGAAGTAGTCGTCCGAGTCCATGATGTCGTGTTCGCGGGTGTCCGCGTTCTTCGCCGCTACCTGGATCCGCGCGTAGGCGCGCTCCATCGACGGCCGGGCCTCCGCGCCGTCGAGGTCCTTGCCGTACGCGTACCCGCCCCAGACGGCGTAGACCTCGGCGAGCTCGGCGTCGGTCCGCCAGTTCCGGGCGTCGACGAGTGGCAGCAGCCCCGCACCGTACGAGCCGGGCTTGGAACCGAAGACCCGGGCCGTCGACGACCGCAAGTCATTGCCCTCGGCAACATCAGCCTGGACGTGCGCGCGAAGGTAGTTGTCGCTGGCATCTTCTTCCAGCGCGGCGACCGTCCGAACGGCTTCGTCCAGCAGCGAAACCACGTGCGGGAAGGCGTCCCGGAAGAACCCCGAGATCCGGATCGTCACGTCGACCCGCGGCCGACCGAGCTCATCCAGAGGGACAACTTCGAAGCCGGTGACGCGGCGGGACGCCTCGTCCCAGACCGGGCGGCAGCCGAGGAGCCAGAGCACCTCGGCCAGGTCGTCGCCTTGAGTGCGCATCGCGGAGGTGCCCCACACGGTCAGGCCGACCGATCGCGGCCACTCCCCCGTCTCGGCCCGGTGTCGAGCGAGCAGCGAGTCGGCCAGCGCGACGCCGACGTCCCACGCGTTGCGGCTCGGGATGGCCTTCGGGTCGACCGCGTAGAAGTTGCGGCCGGTCGGCAGGACGTTCACCAGACCGCGGGTCGGCGAGCCGGACGGGCCGGCTTCGACGAAGCGGCCGGCCAGTGCACGCAGTACGTTGGTCAGCTCGTCGCCGGTCCGGGCCAGTCGCGGCACGACCTCGGTGGCGGCGAAGGTCAGCGAGGCGGTGACGCCGTCGGACGCGCGGCCGAGAACCTCGTCGACGACGACCGGCACCTTGGCCGCATCCCAGCCGAGCGTTTCCATACCCAGCACGAGTTTGCGCGCGACGGACTCCAGCAGGTCCACACCGTCGGCACCACTGATGGCCGGCAGATCGGCGAGCGTCGCCAGTTCCGCGAGCTCCGGCACGACCTGTCCTGGGTCGGCGAGCATCGCGGCCTCGTCGACACCGAACGTGTCACCCAAGGCAGCACGCAGACCCCGAACCGCGCCCGCCTTGCCGCCCCACATCTGCTGCGCACGCAGTACTGCGAGGACCAGGTTGACGCGGGCCTCGCCGACGGGACCGCCACCGAGGATGTGCAGCCCGTCGCGGATCTGGACGTCCTTGATCTCGCACAGATACCCGTCGAGGTGCAGGACGAACTCGTCGAACTCCTCGTCCTCCGGCTTCTCGGACGTGTGCAGATCGTGGTGCAGTTGGGCCGCCTGGATCAACGTCCAGATCTGCGTCCGCAGCGTCGGCACCTTGTCCGGGTCGAGCGCGGAGACGGTCGCGTACTCGTCGAGCAGATACTCGAGCTTGGCCATGTCGCCGTACGTCTCGGCGCGCGCCATCGGCGGTACGAGGTGGTCCACGATCACCGCATGCCCGCGCCGCTTCGCCTGCGTCCCCTCCCCCGGGTCGTTGACGATGAACGGGTACACGAGCGGCAGGTTGCCCAGTACGGCGTCCGGCGCGCAGTCGGCCGCCATACCGATTCCCTTGCCAGGCAGCCATTCCAGCGTGCCGTGCTTGCCCAGGTGCACAACGGCGTGCGCGCCGAAGCCGCCGTCTTCCGGCGATGCTTCGAGCCACCGGTACGCCGCGAGGTAGTGGTGAGACGGCGCCATGTCCGGGTCGTGGTAGATCGCGACCGGGTTCTCCCCGAATCCGCGCGGCGGCTGGATCATCAGTACGACGTTGCCGAACCGCAGGGCAGCCAAGGCGATCGCCGGCTCCGGGCCCGACTGGTCGACGTACAGGCTTCCCGGCGCCTCGCCCCACGCCTGGGTCATTGCCGTCTGCAACGATTCCGGTACCGCGCCGAACCACTTCGCGTAGGTGGACAGCGGGATCTTGGCGACCGCGCTCGACAACTGCTCGTCGGTGAGCCAGTCGACGTCGTGCCCACCGGCCGCGATCAGCCGGTGGATCAGGCCGTCCGCACCGTCGGCGCCTTGCAGTTCGTCGAGGTTGAGGTCCGGTCCGAGGTCGTAGCCGGCCTCCTGGAGCCGACCGAGCAGGACGACAGCGGAGGCGGGTGTGTCGAGGCCGACCGCGTTGCCGATCCGGGCATGCTTGGTCGGGTACGACGAGAGGACGAGCGCGAGCTTCTTGTCCTTCGGCTCCACGTGGCGAAGCTTCGCCTGGGCGGTGGCGATTCCGGCGAGCCGCGCGCAGCGCTCGAGATCCGGCGCGTAGCTGGCGATCCCCTCGGCGTCGTACGCCTTGAACGAGAACGGAATCGTGATGAGCCGGCCGTCGAACTCGGGGATCGCGACCTGGGTCGCGGCGTCCAACGGACTGATCGCGGCGTCGCTCTCAAGCCACTGCTCCCGGGTCGAGGTCAGCGCGAGGCCCTGGATCAGCGGGATGTCGAGCGAGGCGAGCGCGCCCGCGTCCCACGAGTCGTCGCCACCAGCGCTTGCGTTCGCGGCGACCGTGCCACCGGCGGCGAGCAGGGTGGTGACGAGCACGTCTGCTTGGCTGAGCAGCCCGAAGAGTTCGGCGTTCTCCGTGCTGCTCGGGTCCAGGCCGCGCAGCGTGCCGCAGTACACGGGAAGTGCTTGTGCACCGGCGTTCTCGATGGCGTCGGCGAGCGCGTCGACGAAGGCGGTGTTGCCGGAGATCTCGTGCGCTCGGTAGTAGACGATGCCGACGACAGGGCGGTCGTCTTTCTGGAAAGTGCGGCCGGCGCGTACGCCGTACGTGGGAAGCGCGTACGGCGGGTCGAAGGCGTCGCCGGTGAGTAGCAAGGTGTCGCGGAGGAAGCCGGCGAGGTTGGTGAGGTTCTTCGAGCCACCTTCGCGTAGGTACGCGAGTGCCTCGGTGACGGCTCCGGCGGGAACCGTTGAGAGTGACATCAGCTCGGCGTCGGGAGCAGCCTCGCCGGACAGCACGACGGTGGGGATGCCGGCGGAGATGACGGCGTCGAGACCCTCCTCCCAGGCGCGGCGACCGCCGAGGAGGCGGACCACTACGACCTCGACGCCGTCAAGCATTTCCGGCAGCTCCGCCAGGTCGACCCGGGCGGGATTGGCGACCTTCCAGCCTGCGCCGGCCTGAGAGGCGGCGAGCAGGTCGGTGTCGGCGGTTGAAAGCAGCAACAGGTTCGCGTTCGCGGGCAAGCGCGGCCGGTCCTTCCTCGGGGTGTCCACGCCCCAGGTGGCAGGTACGACGGCAGCAGTTCCTGACTCCCACGAGAACGTGGTCACAGTGGCGGGACCGCCCCGGACTCACACCGGGTTCCTGCACCAACCGTCGCTAACACGAAGACTCTAGCCGACTCGGGTTGGTGGGTACGCCGGAGTAGGCCCACGTCACGCTCACGCTCGCTCCTGCGTCGCTCGCTGAGGGTTCCTCCCACCCGCCCTGCGGTCGCGGGCTCCTCCCTCGCTCGCTCAGATGAAGGCGGCCTGGTGCCGTGCGAGCCTCGTCGGCAGGCGACTCCGGAGGACCCGCGCCACGCCAGCGCTTGCTCCTGCGTCGCTTGCTAGGCGTTGCTCCCACCCACCCGGGGTCATGGGCTCCTTCGTCGCTCGCTCAAGAGCGCGTGCTGCTCAGGCAGCCGGTCTCGATCGCCGCCCGACGGCTAGACGAACGCGGATCGCCAGAGCGAGCGCACGCGTGACCGGGACCGGGACCGCTGGAGTTGCCTTCGGATCGGGTTCGCGCGCCACCACGCGGCTTTCATTTGAGCGGGCGACGAAGGAGCCCGCGACCCGGGTGGGTGGGAGGAGCGCCCAGTGAGCGACGCAGGAGCGAGCGCAGGCGCGACGTGGGCTCTCTCACCTACCTATGACCTGTGCGACGCGTAGTGCTCCGCCAGGAGGTCTTTGCCCCAGTCGTTGTGGAGGTCGCGCCAGACCGAGTGGATGTGGTTGGCGTCGTTCTGGGTGTTGTCGTATTCGGCCAGGAAGGTGGGGCCGGCGATCGAGTAGTAGTGGCCGACGCCGGGTTCGGAGCCGCCTCCCCAGGAGAAGGTGAGGCGTTCGATGCCGTTGTCGGTGATGTCCTTCCAGGTGCGCTGGCCGATCACGTCGGCCGCGCGTCCGACGTACTGGCCGATGAGGCGGCTGAAGAGCGTCTGCTGCGCAGCGTCCATGTCGCCGTACGCCAGCCCGCGCCGCAGTACGCCGGGATCCGCGACCGGGTCGTACCGGGTCAGGATGTCGTCCGGTGCCTTCTCCGAGAAGACAGCGACCGTACGCTGGCCCGGCTCCAGCGCGTGCAGCAGCTCGAAGCCGAGGTCCTGCTCGGCCGGGAGCGCCCGGAAGCCCTTGTGCGGGCCCGATTCGACCACCGCCGGCTCGGCGCCGAAGAACTGCGGAGTGAACGCGACCACGTCGTCGACAACGGTCACGTGCACCGCGAGGTGGTGCCCGTTGATCCGCCAGGCCCACGGACTGTCGCCGCCAGGGTCGCCGAGGATGCGGAGGTAGTACCGCTGCTCCGACCCGATGTCCACCGCAGAACCAGGCTCGGCCTGCGCCAGCCCACGCCGTACGGCTTCGGTGAAGAGCACGGACTGCGTATCGCCGTACCCGCGCTCACTGCACCCGATCTCGAGCAGCCGCATCGCCAGCGCGCGCTGGGCGACGTCCAGCTCCCCCAGTGTCACACCGGGCCGTTCACCGGGTAGATAGGTCCAGATCTGGTGGTCTGGAGTGTCGAAGGGCACCGTGATGCGCGCGCGCAGCTCCGGTGAGAGCGCGGCCAGCAGTTCCAGTGCGGCCGCGCGGGTCTGTTCTACAACCATGCCGATCGCTCCCGTTCCGTCGGTTCGTACTCGGTCCATTGTTCGAACGGCCGGTCCAGCTTGTACCGGAAATCCGGCTGGCGCAGCAGGACGCGCGTCTCGGCGTTGCCCGGATTGCGCAGCGTCTCGAAGAACTTCACCGACCAGTGGAACCAGCGCATGCAGAACAGCCGCATCGTGAGCCCGTGCGACACCAGCAGCACGTTGCGCGGCGAGTCGGCCGTCTCGAAGTCGCGGTGCATGGTCTCCAGGAAGCTCGACACCCGGTCGTACACGTCCGAGCCGGACTCCCCGTGGGTGAACCGGTAGAAGAAGTGCCCGTACGAATCGCGCAGCACCTGCTGTCGCTCGATGTCCTCGCTGTCCTGGTAGTTCGCCCAGTCCTGTTCGCGCAGCCGCGGCTCTTCGCGGGCGAGCCCGATCAGGTCGTCGAGGCCGAGCGCGTCGAGGGTCTGCAGGGCTCGCAGGTACGGCGAGACGTAGACCCGTACCGGCTCGTTCTCGAACACCTCGCGCAGCCGCCGCCCGGTCTCCGCGCACTGCTGTACGCCGTTCGCGGTCAGCGGGATCGCGTGGTCGGGCACCCGTTCGAAGATCGATTTGTCCAGATTCGCCTCGGACTCCCCGTGCCGCATCAACGCGATCCGCAGCGGCCGCTGACTCAAATGCACCTAGTCCTCCACCTGGCTCGACCTTCGGGGGCGTAGCGCCAGAATCGCCGCGGTGACCGCCGCCGCGTAGCCGACTCGCCGCGCCAACGCCGCCGTACGCCGGATGTCCGGCACCGTCGGCGGTAGGCCGTCACCGAGTGAGCCGCGATCCTCCACCTCGTCGCCGTAGGTGTTCGTCCCACCCAGCCGCAGGTCGAGCGCCCCTGCGAACGCCGCCTCGACCGGGCCCGCATTCGGACTCGGATGCTTCGGCGCATCCCGGCGCCACACCCGCCACGTCTCCCCCGGTCTCCCGGCGGCGAATCCGGTGAGCACGGCACAAGCTCGCGACGGAAGCAGATTGAGTACGTCGTCCAGCCGCGCCGCGCACCAGCCGAAGTTGCGATAGCGCGCCGACTTGTAGCCGACCATCGCGTCCAGCGTGTTCGCCGCGCGATAACCGATCAGGCCGGGAATTCCGAAGACGCCGCCCCACAACAGAGGCGCCACACAGGCGTCGGAAGTGTTCTCCGCGACCGACTCGACCGTCGCCCGGGCGAGCTCGTCGGCCTCCAGATCGGTGGCATCACGGCTGCACAGATAGCCGAGTCGAACGCGAGCAGCAGCGATCTCCTTCTTTTCGAGATACCCGGCCATCACTTCGGCTTCTCGCTCCAGGCTCCGACCACCGAGCACGGCCCAGGTCGCCGCCGCGGTCAGCACGGTCCTCGCGACCGGCCGATCACGGACCAGGCGCTCGGCGAACACACCAGCGGCTGCGACCGAGCCGACCAGGAGCCCCGCGTACGCCGTACCGGCAGCTCGCGAGTCGGCGTACAGACTCTTCTCGGCCCGGCCGGCCAGTTGACCGAAGCCGGCGACGGGGTGGAACCGGCGGGGGTCCCCGAGGAGACGATCGGCGGCGAATCCGAGTAGGAGACCGGCAGTTCTGGACACCCGGCGAGTCTGCCAGGTCCACTACCTCTACTTGCCGCAGCCTGGGACATCACAGGGCTGGTGGATTGCCGCTTGCCATCTTGTGGAATGGTAACCGTCAAGGGGCGGGGCATGTGGAAAGGTTACGACCATGGGAATCGCGGAGCTGCTCGACGGCGTCGCCGGAAGTGGTGAGTTCGGGGTGTGGCTGGGCCGGCTCGACGGCGTACCGGTGTTCCAGCACGGAGCGGAACGGACGCATTACTCCGCGAGCACGATGAAGCTGCCGGTCGCGATGGCGATGCTGCGGAAGGTCGACGCCGGCGAACTGGCGCTGGATCAGCCGGTCACCGTGCACAACGACTTCGCGTCGGCGGCCGGCGGCCGGTTCGGCGTGAATCCGGCCGAGGACGAGGCGCCGGCGACCTGGACCAAGCTGGGCGAGCAGGTGCCGCTCGGCTGGCTCGCGACCGAGATGATCACGAGGTCGAGCAACCTGGCGACCGACCTCGTGCTCGAACTGGTCGGGATCGACGCGGCCAACGCGGTGCTGGCGGAGTACGGGTCGGGGCTGAGCGCGATCCGGCGTGGGATCGATGACGCGGCCGCCCAGGCGGCGGGTATCAGCAACGAGATGAGCGCGGCGGATCTGGCCGCGGTACTGGTTGCAGTGGGCAACGATCCGGCAGCTGGCTACGTGCGCGACCTGCTGGCGGCGAACACCTGGAACGGCGAGATCCCGGCCGGCGTACCGGCCGGCACGCGGGTCGAGCACAAGAACGGCTGGGACACCCGGATCCGGCACGACGGCGGGGTCGTCCGGCCCGACGACGCGGAGCCCTTCGTACTGACCATGTGCACGACGTCCGAACTGCCGGACACTGAGGCGCAGAAGCTGATCGCCGCGGTGGCCGCGGAAGCTTGGGAACACCGGCACGACCTGGAGACTGTGCGATGAAGATTTCCACCCACCTGGTGTCGGCGCCGCTGCACACCCCTTTCGTCACCGCGCTTCGGACCGCGACGCACGCGGACTCGCTGCTGGTGTCGATCAGCGACGGCTCGGAGACAGGCTGGGGCGAGGCGCCGCAGGTCTGGAAGGTGACCGGCGAATCGCTCGCCGGTGCGCAGGCGTGCGTCGAAGGCCCGATCGCGGGCGCCTTGAACGGGCTCGAACCGGACGACCTGACCGAAGCACTCCGCCGGGTGCAAGGTGCTGCCGTCGGGAACTTCGGGGCCAAGGCGGCAGTCGATGTCGCGCTGCACGACCTGGCCGCGCGCCGCCGGGGGCAGACGCTGCACGGTTTCCTCGGCTCCACGGTCTCCTCGGTGCGGACGGACGTGACGCTGTCGGCCGGCGACGCGGATGCACTCGTTGCCGCTGGACGCGCCCGGATCGCCGACGGGTTCGACGTACTGAAGGTGAAGGTCGGCACCGGCGACGCCGCGGCCGACTTCGAACGCGTCCGCCGGATTCGTGAGGCGATCGGTCCGGAGCCGCGGTTGCGACTGGACGCGAACCAGGGTTGGACCCGGCGCGACGCCGTCACCGCGATCCGCGCGATGGAGGATGCGGGCTGCGCGATCGAGTTGGTCGAGCAGCCGGTCCCCGCCGCCGATCTGGAGGGGATGGCGTGGATCACCGACCGGGTCAGTACGCCGATCCTCGCCGACGAGTCCGTGTACGGCGTACGCGACCTGGTCGCCGTCATCCGGCACGGCGCCGCGGACCTGGTGAACGTGAAGCTGGCCAAGTGCGGCGGTCTCGGGCCCGCCCGGACACTGCTCGAACTCGCCCGCGAACACGGTCTCGGCTCGATCGTGGGCTCGATGATGGAAAGCCACGTCGGCGTCGGCGCTGCTACGGCGCTGGTGGCGGCGTACCCGACAACCTTGGTGAACGACCTCGATGCGGCCTGGTGGCTGAAGGAGTCTCCTGTGATGGGTGGGATCCGGTATGAAGGTTCGACGATCCAACTGCCTACGGGCGTTGGGCTCGGCGTGACAGGCTTGAACTCATGAAGCTAGTTGCCGCCAAGGTCCCGGTCAGCACCGTCTGGACCTCACCCGACGCGCCACGCGACGTCGATGCACCCGCGGTCGCCGCGTCCCCGGACGTGGCCGGATGGGCGAAGTCCATGGACACCGAGACGCGCCTCGGGCTGCACGGGCGAACCCTGACCCAGTTGCTGTACGGCGAGCCGGTGGTGGTCCGCTCCGAGCGCCAGGGCTGGTCCGAGATCCTCGCGCCGTGGCAGCCGTCGTCGAGCGACGAGCTCGGGTATCCGGGCTGGATCCCATCGAGTCACCTCGGTGAGCTGCCCTCGAGCGCGACGGCGCCCGTGGCGGTCGCCGTACCGTCCGTAGCGCTGACGGCTGAGCCTGGGTCGGGGCATTTGCTCGACCTGTCTTTTGCGACTGTGCTGGCTTCCGTGGATCACTCCGATGGGTTCACTCGTGTTGCCCTGCCGGACGGTGGTCAGGGCTGGATTGCCGACTCGGCGCTGCGCTCAGTGGAGGCGCCGGCTACGGCTGAGGATCGGATTCGGCTGGGGTCGCAGTTCTTGGGGCTCGAGTACCTGTGGGGCGGCACTTCGTCGTACGGGCTGGACTGCTCGGGTCTGGTGCATACAGTGAGCCGCGTTCTCGGCCAGCGAGTCCCCCGCGACGCGCATGACCAGGCCGACACGCTCGAGTCGATTCCGGTCGAAGAAGCCAGGCCTGGTGACCTGTACTTCTTCGCCCGCCCCGGCAAACAGGTCCACCACGTCGGCTTCGTCTCCGCCGAAGGCATGCTCCACGCCTCAGAAACCGGCAAACTCCTGGAGAACGAACCCCTCCTCCCCGCCCGCCTCGAAACCCTCGTCGCCGCCGGCCGCCTCTGACCCCCGTACGCCGACCCGCTCCGCGCCTCCTCCTTCGACCGCTCGACCCACCCCCGCCCGGGTCGCCGCTCCTACGTCGCGGCTCTGTCGATGGCCAGCGTGAACTGTCGCCTGGCGTGTCTGGCGGGCGGGTGTGCTGATTACCGGCGGGCCGTGCTCTGCGCACCCAGTCGAGTGTCGCTGTCACCGACGAGGCGCGGAGCTGCCCCGCCTCCCCGGTCCCATTGGTATCGCGAGGCTCTATACGTCGAACCGCCCCGGAGTTTGGGCTCCGGGGCGGTTCGACGTGTTGTTCGTCAGGACTTGTTCGAGTCTGTCTGGTCGACGGGCTTGGGGGCCGCTTCTGCCTCGGCTTCCGCGGTGATGGTGCGGGACTTGTGGAGGCTGAGGAGGGTGGTGATGCCCAGGGTGACGATGATGAAGCCGAGGGAGAACCAGATCGGGATCTCGGGGGCCCAGGTGATGTGGTGGCCGCCGTTGATGAACGGGAGTTCGTTTTCGTGCATGGCGTGCAGGACCAGCTTGACGCCGATGAAGGCGAGCACCACCGACAGGCCGAGTGACAGGTAGACGAGGCGGCGGAGCAGGTCGCCGAGCAGGAAGTACAGCTGGCGCAGGCCCATCAGGGCGAAGACGTTGGCGGCGAAGACCAGGAACGGCTCCTGGGTCAGGCCGTAGATCGCCGGGATCGAGTCGAGCGCGAACAGCAGGTCCGTCGTACCGAGCGCGATGATCACGATCATCATCGGGGTGACCAGGCGCTTGCCGTTCTTGCGGACGGTGAGCTTGACGCCGTTGTACTCGTCGGTGGCGTTCAGCCGCTTCTTCGCGAACCGGATGACCGCGTTCTCCTTGTAGTCCTCGTCGTCGTTCTCACCCTGCTTGGCGAGGTGGATCGCGGTGTAGACCAGGAACGCGCCGAACAGGTAGAAGACCCAGGAGAACTCGTTGATCGCGGCCGCGCCGACCGCGATGAAGATACCGCGGAAGAACAGCGCCAGGATGATGCCGACCAGCAGCGCCGTCTGCTGGTACTTCCTCGGCACCTGGAACCTGGCCATGATGATCAAGAAGATGAACAGGTTGTCCACGCTCAGGCTGTACTCCGTCAGCCAGCCGGCGAAGAACTCCCCGGCGTACTCGCCGCCGGAGAAGAACCAGACGCCGAGGCCGAAGATCACCGCGAGCGAGACGTAGAAGATGATCGCCCGGGCCGATTCCTTCGTGGAAGGTTCGTGCGGGCGGCGGCCGATGACGAAGACGTCGAAGGCCAGCAGGGCGAGCAACAGCCCTACGGTGATGTACCAAACGTAGTCGGCGACGTGCACAGAAACCTCCGGAGCTCAGACGAAAATCGGACTCCGAAGGTCTCTTCCGCCGGGCCCGATCAGTCGGGCCTGGCCGGCGGCACCGGGCGCGGAGACGAACTCCTTGACCGTGATGACGACACCGCCGCGAAGGAATACTCCCCTTCAACAGCCCCTATTCTCGCTGGTCGGTGTCCGAGTTTCCAAATCGAGGACGCCGGTTCCGCCTGTCGGGATGCTCACGCGCAGTACGGGAATGCGCTACCTGACACGTCAGCTTGCCGCCGACGGCCGCCTCGACTTGGGCAGCTTGGCGACGATGATCTCGTACGACGTATCGACCAGCTCCAGGATCTCGTCGTCCGGTACGGCGCCACCCAGCTTGACCGTGTTCCAGCCGGAGCGACCGATGTAGGCGCTCTTCACCACGTCGTCGGGGTAGGTGTCGACCAGCTCGTCGGCCTCCTCGCGGTTGTTCCCGCACTTGACGCCGACCGCGGCGCCACCGCCGAGAAACGCGAAGATCTTGTCCCCGACCTTCGCGACCAGGTCCCCCTCCCACGGCTCGTCCTGCCAGGCGCCCGGCTTCGCCAAGCAGTACTCCAGCAACTCCGCCCCGGTCAGTCTCATCCCGCTCCCCTCTCGTCCGGCCGCCCTGGCCGCTGCACTGAAGGCGACCGTCTCCGCACAATAGCCCAGACCGCCACGCAACTTAATCCGGGCTTTTCGCATCGTGCTTGATAGCCGAATCTCGGCGAAAGCCCGATCTGGGGGGACCTCAATGAAACAAAGGAATGGCTCGCGCACGCGCAAAACAGGGCAGCTGACCGCATTTGTCGCCGTTTTCACCCTGTTCATTTCCCTGATCAATGCAGCGACGGCGGACTCCGCGCCGTTGATTGCTCCGCCACTCCTGCGACCGGCAGCCGCGACGACGAACGGCGTCACCTGCAACACGGTTTCGGCCGGCGAACTCGGCGCCTGTATCAGCCGGATGCTGACCGACCCGAACGGTGCCTATTCGCCGGAACACGTCTACACGGCCGCCGAGAAGCAGCCGGTGTACGCGCCCAGGCAGGCAGCGGGAGTCACGGCAGCCGACGTCGGCTCCTGGTCCGTCGTCGGCGACTGCACGGTCGACGGCTACAAGATCAATCCGATCCATGCGAGCCTGACCAGAACCGGCAAAGTCCTGATGACCGCCGGATCGGGGTACAACAAGAGTTTCTTCGACCAGAAGATCTTCAAAACCTGGCTCTGGGACCCGGCCACGCCGGGCACCTGTCCGCGAGAAATCCCGATGCCGAACATCGACCTGTTCTGCTCGGGCCACTCACATCTGCCCGACGGTCGCGTACTGTTCTTCGGCGGCACCGGCCACTATGCCACCAGCGATCTCTATTACACCGGAATTCGCCAGACCTATGCATTCGACGACGTCACCGAGAAGTTCACCTCCGCCGGCCTGATGAACGTCGCCCGCTGGTATCCGAACGGACCGGTCAACGCCGTCGGCAATCCGATCGTCGTCAGCGGCCTGGACGCCGCCGGCAAGGTCACTTCCACCAACGAGACCTACAACTCCACCACGAACACCTGGAGCAAACTGCCGGGCACCCGGATCTTCCCCCTGTACGCCGGAATGGTGCTCCGCAAGAACGGGACACTCTGCTACTCCGGCACCAACATGGGCGGCAAGGCCGGCGCCTCCCCCGGATGCTGGAACTGGACGAACAACGCCTGGTACCCGATCCCCGGTCTGCTCTACCCCGACTGCCGCGATCAAGCCAGCACCCTGCTGCTCTATCCGGCGCAGACGCAGAAGTTCATGGTGATCGGCGGCGGCTGCCCGACCGGTCTCACCGGCACCACGGCGACCGTCGATCTGAACGCCGCGACGCACAAGTTCGCCAACGGCCCGTACCTCGGTTTCGCGGCGATGCACAGTTGCGCCACCGTCCTGCCCGACAAGTCCGCGTTCGTTGCCGGCGGCGCCGATCACAACACCAGGCCCGTACTGCGTGCCGCCCGGCTGCCCGTCGGCGCGACCGCGTGGCAGCAAGTCGCCAGCCCGACCGTGCCCCGGATGTACCACAGTTCGTGCATGCTGCTCCTCGACGGATCAGTCGTCACCATGGGAACTACTGCGATGCAGGGCTCGGTGGAGTCGCGGCTCGAGGTCTACAAGCCGTGGTACATGCAAGCAGGAGTCACCCGGCCGACGATCACCAGCGTGGCGCCCACTATGAAACTCGGCGGCTCCTACTCGGTGACCTTCGCCGGCCCCGCCTCCGTGACCGGCGCCATGTTGCAACGACTCACGTCGGTGACGCATTCGTCCGACCCGAACCAGCGCGCCGTCGACGTGCCGGTGACAGCAACGACCAACTGGAACCTGAAGACCCTCAAGATCGACGCGAACAGAGGCCTCATCCCACCCGGCCTCTACATGCTCTCGCTCCGCGACTGGCGGAACATCCCGTCGAAGTCGCTCGTGGTCCGCATCGTCGAGAACACAACAGCTACCGCCGCCGGCTCCACACCCACCGCGAGCGCACTGCCCGCAACTGGAGGAGCTCCAGCCGCAGGACCAGTGCCGCCCGCCTCAGCAGCCTGCTGCTGCACCTGCGGAGCTGGTTGCTGCTAGCAACAGCCGCAGGACGCTACGGGAGCTGCTCACAGCAGCTCCCGTAGCAGCGACTACTTCGCGCCGGCGTTGACCATCTGGCGGAGTTCCTTCTTCAGTTCGGAGATCTCGTCGCGGTAGCGGGCGGCGACCTCGAACTGGAGCTCGGCGGCCGCGTTGTGCATCTGGTCGGTGAGTTGCTGGATGAGGTCGGCCAGGTCCGAGGACGGCATCCCGCCGGCCAGTTCCTTCGCCTTCTCGCCCACCTTGCCCTTGAGACCGCCCGGCACCGGTGCCTTGCCGCGACTCTGGTTGCGGCCACTGCCGAGCAGCTCGGCCGTGTCGGCGTCCTCGCGGGCGAGCATGTCGGTGATGTCGGCGATCTTCTTCCGCAGCGGCTGCGGGTCGACGCCGTGGTCGGTGTTGTACGCGACCTGTTTCGCGCGCCGCCGGTTCGTCTCGTCGATCGCCATCTCCATCGACGGGGTGATCTTGTCGGCGTACATGAACACCGCGCCCGAGACGTTTCGGGCGGCCCGGCCGATGGTCTGGATCAGCGACCGTCCCGACCGCAGGAAGCCTTCCTTGTCCGCATCGAGGATCGCGACCAGCGACACCTCCGGCAGGTCGAGACCTTCTCGCAGCAGGTTGATGCCGACCAGTACGTCGTACTCCCCCATCCGCAGCTCGCGGAGCAGCTCGACGCGGCGGAGGGTGTCGACCTCGCTGTGCAGGTACCTGGTCCGGATGCCCATCTCCAGCAGGTAGTCGGTCAGGTCCTCGGACATCTTCTTGGTCAGCGTGGTGACCAGGACCCGCTCGTTGCGCTCGGTCCGGATCCGGATCTCGTGGATCAGGTCGTCGATCTGGCCCTTGGTCGGCTTGACGATGACCTCGGGGTCGATCAGGCCGGTCGGCCGGATGATCTGCTCGACGAAGCCGTCCGACTTGTCCTGCTCGTACTGCCCCGGGGTCGCGGACAGGTAGACGGTCTGGCCGATCCGCTCCAGGAACTCCTCCCAGCGCAGCGGCCGGTTGTCCATCGCCGACGGCAGCCGGAACCCGTGCTCGACCAGCGTCCGCTTGCGGGACATGTCGCCCTCGTACATCCCGCCGATCTGCGGGACGGTCACGTGCGACTCGTCGATGACCAGCAGGAAGTCCTCGGGGAAGTAGTCGAGCAGGCAGTGCGGTGCCGTCCCCGGCGCACGTCCGTCGGTGTGCCGCGAGTAGTTCTCGATCCCCGAGCACGTCCCGATCTGACGCATCATCTCGATGTCGTACGTCGTACGCATCCGCAGCCGTTGTGCTTCCAGCAACTGGCCGCCGCGCTCCAGCTCGGCCAGCCGCTCCTCCAGCTCGGCCTCGATCCCGGCGATCGCGCGCTCCATCTTCTCGGGCGCGGTCACGTAGTGGGTCGCGGCGCCGATGTAGAGCTCTTCCTCCTCGCTGAGCACCTCACCCGTCACCGGGTGCAGCGTCATCAGCCGCTCGATCTCGTCGCCGAAGAACTCCACCCGGACGGCGAGCTCCTGGTACACCGGGAAGACCTCGAGCGTGTCGCCGCGGACCCGGAACGTGCCGCGGGTCCCGGCCAGGTCGTTGCGCGCGTACTGCACCCCGACCAGCTTGCGGAGCAGCCCGTCGCGGTCGGTCTCGTCGCCGACCTTCACGTGGATCATCCGGTTCAGGTACTCGTCGGCGGAACCGAGGCCGTAGATGCACGACACGGTCGCGACCACGACGACGTCGCGCCGCGTCAGCAGCGACCAGGTCGCCGAGTGCCGCAGCCGCTCGACCTCCTCGTTGATCGAGGAGTCCTTCTCGATATAGGTGTCCGTCTGCGGAACGTACGCCTCGGGCTGGTAGTAGTCGTAGTACGAGACGAAGTACTCGACGGCGTTGTCGGGGAAGAAGTGCCGCAGCTCGTTCGCGAACTGGGCGGCCAGCGTCTTGTTCGGCTGGAGGATCAGCATCGGCCGCTGGATCTTCTCCGCCAGCCACGCCATCGTCGCCGTCTTACCGGTACCGGTGGCGCCGAGCAGCACGACGTCCTGCTCGCCGGCATTGATCCGCCGCTCGAGCTCCGCGATCGCGGCCGGCTGGTCGCCGGCCGGCTCGAAGTCGGACACGACCTTAAGGGGCGCGACCATACGCTGGAGATCGGTGACCTGTCTCATGCCACCCACCGTACGACCCCGCGCCGACAGTTTCCGAACCTCACCCAGCGAAGCCGCCCGACCACGCTCGATTCGGAGCTCGGAGCCGGTTTCAGAAGCTCCTGACCAGCGTCCCGTTCATGGTCAGGACCTCCTGCTTGTGCTTGGCCCAGACCTCCCGCTGCAGCGCCGAGTCGGTCGCCGTCGTCTGCCCGTTCTGGTCCTCGAAAGCCTGGATGAAGCCCGAGAACACCACCGGCGGCTTGCCCTTCACCGGCACCACCGCGGAGTAGTTGGTCGCGTAGCACAGCTTCAGCGCCTTGTTCGGGCACTTGCGATAACTGCCCTTGCCGATCACCACGTGCTCGAGGTTGTTCGACTCCACGTCGACCAGGTGGTCCGCGAACGCCTTGGCGCCCATCAGCCGCGTCTGCCGGACCCAGAACCAGCCGTCGATCGCACCGGGCCGGCCGGGCTCTGGCAACAGGTAGTTGAACCCGGAGCGCTTCTTGTCCGGGTCCTTGATCCACCCCTTCGCCGGCGTGAACCAGACCCCACCACCGATCTCCACGCCCGTGTCGTACGGGCCCTTGGTGATCACCGGCTCAGTGGGCTCCGGCGTCGGCGGGGTATACAGCGTGCCGACCGGCTCAGGCGTCAGCGAGTCACTGGCGACCGGCGGGTTCACCGGGTCCTTCTTGTCCCCGCCGCCGGTCACCAGGATGACCAGGCCGGCGGCGATCAGTACGACGGCCAGCACCGCGCCCGCCATCACGATCCACAACGTCTTCTTGGACTTCCTCGGCGGCTGGTACCCCGGACCGGGCCCCCAGCCGCTCGGCGCCGGCGGCCCCGACAGCGGCGCGGGCGCACCGGGCAGCGGCGCGGGCGGACCGCCCTGGTACTGCGGTGCGCCCTGGTACTGCGGTCCTGCCGGGTACTGCGGTCCTGCCGGATACTGCGGACCGGGCTGTCCGTACTGCTGACTCATGTGGTCTCTCGCGGTGTGTGAACGGGCGGGGTGTGTGCACTTCTCAGATGCCGGCGACGACTCAGATGCTGGCGACGACCGAGGCCTTCATCTTCGCCGCGTCGGCTTCGGCCTTCTGGGCGTAGTCGACCCGGGTCCGGAAGTCGATCGCGGTGGTGACCCCGTCCTTGCGGCGGTAGGCCTCCACGAACCCCTGGACCTTCACGCCCTTGGAGACCGAGGTGTAGCTGATCGCGATGCACTCCACCAAGACGTCGCCCGGACACGCGAGGTTCCGCGGGTTGCCCAGTTGGGCGACCTCGTTCTCGGTCTCACCTTCCACGATCGACAGCATGTAGTTCTTCGCCGTGACGTTCTGCTTCTGCCGGACCCAGAAGAACGCCCGTGGCTCACCGTTCGGCGCGTACGTCACCAGCTGCTTGCCCTGCGTCTCGCGGACCAGCACGCTCCAGCCGGCGACCGGTACGACGGAGACGCCGAACGCGACCGGCAACGCGTTGGCCGGTGGGGTGTACGTCGACGCCGGTGGCGTGGTCACGGCGACCGACGAGGACGGCCCCGGTTTGGGGCCCGCCGAGTCGTCACCGCCGGTCAGCACGATCAGTGCCACCGCGACCAGTGCCACGACGGCGATCCCCGCGACGACCGGGATCAGCCACGGCGGAAACTGCGGCCCCTTCTTGACCGGCTCCGGCCGACGCAACGAAGGCGGCCCGACCTTGTCACCCCACGCCGAACTGGTCTCCCGAGCCGGCCCACCGGCTACTCCGGTACTCCCCGCACCCGGTACGCCGGTACTCCCGGCACCCGGTACGCCGGTGCTCCCGGCACCCGGTGCGCCGACGGTCCAAGCACCCGGTACGCCACTGCTCCCACTACCCGGTACGCCGATGGTCCCGCTACCCGATGCGGCGGCACTCCCCCCACCCGGTGCGCCGGGGCCCCCGGTTCCCGGTGCGCCGGGACCCCCGGTCCCCGGTGCGTCGGGCTTGCGGCCCCAGCCCGAAGGCTCTCGGGGCGGGACCTCGAGGGACCACGGCGAGGGGGGCAGCTCCGGTTCGGGAGCTGCTCCCTCGCCCTCCTCGGGCTCGACCTTGCGGACCCACGGGTTGTCCGGGCCCTTGTCGCGCTTTCCGCTCACTGGCTCTTGAGCACCGACTGCAGCATCGCGGTCGAGTCCGGCTGGATGGTGTCCTTCTTGTCCTTGCGGCCGTACACCTTGACGATCGTGATCACGCCGTCGTTGCGCTCGATGACGCCGACGTAGCCGATCACCGGGACGCTGCCGTTCTGGCTGCTCGACATCGCCTCGTAGCTCTGCGTGGTGAGCAACTTGACGTCGGTCTTGTCGTCCGGCCCCGGCTTGAGCTCCTTGGGCGCGTTCGGCTTGAAGGTGCTCGACGTGACGGCCTTCTTCTCCGCCTCCATCAACTGCGGCAGCAGCGTCGCGGTGTTGTCGTTCGGGCCCGCCTTGAACGCCTCGACCATGAAGTACGCCTCGCTCTGCTTGAGCAGGTAGACGCCCTTGTAGCCGGTCAGGGTCTTGCGGATGTAGCCGGTCTGCGGCTTGACGAAGACGCCTTCGCCGACCTCGATGCCCTCGTCCACGTTCGTGGTCGGCTTGTCGGTCGGCTGACTGGTCGGCGTCGGGTCCGGCTGGACCTTGTTGTCGTCACCGCCGCCCAGCACCAGCGCCAAGACGACACCGATCACCGCCACCGCTGCCAGTCCGCCACCGGCGAGCAGCAGGATCTTCTTGCTGCCCTGACCACCACGACGCGGACCGTACGGCTGGCCGGGACCAGGACCCCACTGCTGCTGCGCCGGGTACTGCTGCGGGTAACCCTGCTGCGGCGGGTACCCCGGCTGCTGACCCGGGTAAGCCTGCTGCCCCGGGTACTGCTGCGGCGGCGGCCCCTGCTGGTACGGCGGCTGCTGCGGCGGTTGCCCCTGGTACGGCGGCTGCTGCGGCGGCCGGCCCTGCTGAGGCGGCTGCCCCTGAGGCGGCTGGCCCTGCGGAGGCTGCCCCTGGTACGGCGGTTGCCCCTGCGGCGGACCCTGGTACGGCGGCTGGCCGTACCCAGGCGGCGGCTGCTGCCCGTAACCCGGCTGGCCCTGCGGCGGCTGCCCCTGCGGCTGACCGTAGCCGGGCTGTCCTCCGTACGGCGGCTGCCCGGGCTGACCTGGCTGACCGTACGGCGGTTGCTGGTTGCTCATGCCTGCGTCTCCCCAGTCGATCCTTCGTAGCCTGCTGCCGGTCCACTCCCTTGCACAGCCACTCCCCGCTCCGACTTCGGCACCGAACGGACCGAGTTGCCACAGGCCGAGCAGAAGTCGGAGTGCGGAAGCAACGGCATCTCGCAGCGCGAGCAGAACGCGAGCTCACCCGAGGCATGGTTGGAACCACCACGAGCAGCAGACTCCAGTGCCGCTTCCAGCAGACCCTTGTGCAACACAGTGCGGACCAAGATGATCAGCGCGCCGAGCAGCAGCAGACCCCAGACCACACCGAGGATCGCGCCCACCGTGGAGCCGTGTCCGCCGACGAAGCCGAGCAGATAGACGCCGCCCTGGAACAGCGCGTTCACCACCATCGCCTGAACCAGACCGGCCGCCCAGCGCGGGGTGAAGCCGTCGTACTTCTCACCGAGACCGGAGAACTCCGCGGCCGCGAGACCGGTCGCCGAGCCGTAGATCAGCGGCTTCACGAAGCCCTGCAATACGACGATGGAGATCCAGGTGCCCGCGCTGCTGCCCGGACCGGCGAAGCCGCCGCTGATCCAGCTCCAGTGCAGGACGAGGGTCTCGAAGCAGGCGTAGCCCACACCGGCCACCACGCCGAAGGTGAAGCCGTCCATCAGGTCGTCGTACCGGGGCCGGGAGGCCAGGTAGAGCGGGCCGATCTGGCGGATCAGCTCGGAGACGACCGGCACCAGCAGCACGAGGATGAGCAGGTCGCGGCCGGTCGGTCCGCCGCTGTTCGAACCGATCGTGTTCGCCGACAGGCCGAGCTTGTCGGACCACAACCAGGTGAACACCGCTGCCAGTACGCCGGTCAGCAGGAACGCCGCGGCGACGACCGGGACCGGCTCGTCCTCCCACAGGTTCACGTCGTACAGGTAGAGGATGTAGACGATCGGGATGGCGAAGGCGGCAACCATGATCGCCACCGGCAGAGCACCCAGTGCGGCCAGTACGACGGTCAGCAGCAGCGCGACGCCGAGTGCGACCTTGTACGTGTACGGCTGCCGGCCGGCGCCTTGCGGCATGATCGTCGAAACCAGCTTGAACGAGGCGACCGGCTCGTCCGGTCTGGCGGCGTACGCCTTCGTGCGCCCGGCGTCCTGGGACTGCAGATCGTTGCCACAGTGATGGCAGAAATGCGAGACCTCGGGAACGGCAGAGCTACAGCGCGGACACTCCACGCCATCCTCCCAACCTTGGACTTGCGGACCGACGCGCGGACGCGCCGAGGGATGGTCAGGCCGACCGGCCGGAGGCCGGGCGAACCAGCAGAGATTCTCGTACAGGTCGGCCGGGATTCATCATTTCCCGCGCAAGGGTCACCCTTTCGTGTCCGTACCGTGGCCTGTCCCGGCCGCCCAGGCCCGCCGCGAAAGCTCCGGCCAGATCTCCTCGACCCGGCGCTCGAGGTCCGCCAGGCTGCCGGAATTGTCGACCACGATGTCGGCCGCCGCGAGCCGGTCCTCCCGGCTCGCCTGACTGGCGATCCGCTGCCCGGCCTCCTCGGCCGACATGCCCCGCAGCTCGGTCAGCCGCTGCACCTGCAGCTCGGGTGGGACGTCGACCACCAGCACCAGGTCGAACCTGTCCGCCTGTCCGGTCTCGACCAGTAACGGGATGTCGTTGACCACGACCGCCCCGGCCGGTGCCGCCGCCTCGATCTCCGCGGCCCGCGCCCGGACCCGCGGATGGATGATCGCCTCCAGCTTCCGCCGGGCCTCCGCGTCGCCGAACACCAGCCGCCCCACGGCCGGCCGGTCCAGCTCGCCTTCCGGGGTCAGCACGTCGCCGAACGTCGCGACCACCTCGGCCAGCCCGTCGGTCCCCCGCGCGACGACTTCCCGCGCCAGGACGTCGGAGTCGATCACCACCGCGCCGCGCTCCTCGAGCAGCCGCGACACGGCACTCTTGCCCGCTCCGATACCCCCGGTAAGCCCGACTCTCAGCACCCCCGAACCCTAGCGAAGATCAGGGAGTCGCCATCGTCAGGCCGGGCCGCTCGTCGTCCCAGGCCGCCGCGGTGATCCGCCAGCCGTCCGGCGTACGGATGAACTGCATCGTCTTCATGCCGCGGCCGGTGAACGGAGTGCCGTTCTGCACGCCCTCCTTCGCGTAGCTGCCGAACCAGTGGGCGATGTCGCCGAACGTCTCCACCCGCCCGGTGACTGCCCACTCCTTGAAGTCCACCAGGTCGCCGAACGTCAGCAGGGCCGCGCGAGGCGCGATGAACTCGTCGACGCTGTAGACCTCCGGCTCGAGACCGCAGGTCCGGGCGATCACCGCGTTCGGTACGAAGAGCGCCCGGAGCGCGTCGAGCCGCTCGGCACAGTCCGGACCGGTGGTGAAGGCAGCGAAGAATGTCCGTACGACGTCCTCGATCGCCTCGGCGTCGATGCTGGTGCTGGTGCTGGTGATGTCGGATCCTCTCAGGAACGGTCGGCGATCTGCTGACGCAACGTCTTCAACGTCGCGACGTAGATCTCCGAGAAGGTCGGGAACGGCTGAATCGTGTCGGCCACGACATCCACCGGCACGTGAGCGCGGATGGCGAGCGTGGCCTGCTGCAACCACTCGCCCGCCTCGGGTCCGAGCGCGTAGGCGCCGGTCAGCCGTTCACCGTCGCTCAGCAGCGTCAGGAAGCCGTTGGACTCGGCGTAGGCGCGCGTGTAGGTGGCAGTCTTGGCCACGTCCTTCAGCGCCGTCGTAGCACTGAAGGCTCCCTCGGTCTCCCCCACCGATGCTGCCTGCGGGTCGGTGTAGACGACGTTCGGCACAGCCTCGTAGTTGGCCTTCCGCAGGTCACCGGCGATGTTCGCCGCCGCCACATCGCCCTGGTACTTCCCCACGTGCGTCAGCAGCTTGATCCCGGTCACGTCGCCGACGGCCCACAGCCGCTCGCTGACCCGCAGGTACTCATCGACCTGTACGCCGTGCGCGTCGACCTCGAGCCCGACCGTCTCCAGGCCGATCCCGTCCACCCGCGGCCGCCGACCGGTCGCGACCAAGAGCCGATCGCCTCGCAGCTCCCGCTCATCGGCCAGCGTGACGACATAGTCCTCACCGTCACGCCGTACTGCGGTCGCCCGCGCGCCCAGTTCGAGCTCGACTCCATCGCGCCGGAGCACCTCGCCGAGTGCTTCACCCAACGCCGCCGGCTCCTTGGCGAGGATGTGCTCCCCGCTGTTGATCAGCGCGACCTCGCCGCCGAGCCGGCGTACCGCCTGTGCCATCTCGACACCGACCGGTCCACCACCGAGCACGAGCAGGCGACGCGGGACAGCCTTCATGGCAGTGGCCTCGCGGTTCGTCCACACACCGTCGAGCTCACGCAGCCCCGGGATCGGCGGAATGATCGGATCCGAACCGGTAGCCAGCACGACGTTCTCCGCCGTGTACTGCGTGCCGTCGACCTCGACGACTCCGGTGCCGGCGAGTCGGCCGGTACCGCGCAGCAGGTCGATGCCCTTGCTCGCCAGCCACTGCTCCTGACCCTTGTCGGAGTAGTCCGAGACCATGAAGTCCCGCCAGGCCAGTGCCGCCTCAGGGTCGAGCTCTGCGGTAGAGACCGCGTCCCGCGCCTGGTGCACCGCCTCACCGGGGCGCAGGAGCGTCTTGGACGGGATGCACGCGTAGTACGAGCATTCGCCGCCGACCAGCTCGCGCTCGACCAGGGCGACCCGCAGTCCGCGGTCGACCAGCTCTCCCGCGCAGTGCTCCCCTGGCGAGCCGCCGCCGATCACGATGACGTCATAGTCAGTCATTTGCCGGTCCTTCGATGTCGTCGTAGATACGAACCGCGGCGAGTACGCCGTCCGGTCCCCGTTCGTAGATCGCGATCCCGGCTTGCGGCGGCAACTCTCGCTCGCCCCAGCCGACACAGTTGTACTCCACCGCACAGCGCTGGCCGTCGTCGGTCACGCTGCACACCTGCAACTGGATGCCGCCCGTAGTGAACCAGCTCTTGAAGAACGAGCGCAGCTCGGAGGTACCGCGATGGTCCGGTCCGATGGGTTCGCGAAGGTAGCCGTCCGGTGCGAACGTGCTCACGATCGCCTCGGCATCGCCCGCGGCGAGGGCGGTCAAGTAGCGGCCGACGACCTCGGCAAGCTCGGCCGGCGCGGACTCGACCGGCGCCGGCTCGAGGACGGGCGGTCTGAGATGGCGCCGGCCGTCGACCGGCACCTGGCTGCAGTACGTGCGGAACTCGATCCTGCGGTCGTCCGACTCGGCGACGACCGCGAGGGGCCACTCCACGGCCCGTCCGGTGTCGTCGGCCAAGCGCGCCAGCAGTTCCACCACTGCCCGCCCGCCCACGCGTGTGGAGGCCACCGTCTCGATGGTGGCGTCGCGCTCGGCCAGCCAGGTCTTGTTGCTCTTGACGAAATGACGCAACTCGCGGTGACCGCGGACCTCACCGGCGCGGGGATCGAAGACCACCACCTCGCCGGGCCACACCGTCTCCAGAGTGTGTGCGTCGCCTTCCTGCAAGGCTGCGAAGTACTGCATGACCGGGTCGGCCTGACCAGCGGTTCGCGCCAGGGTGCGCGCCAGCGCCGCCGCACTGACGAACTCCGGAAACCAAGGCATCTCACCGTCTCCTCCCGCACCGCACCGTGTCGTCAGTCTGTTGTAGCCGGGACGGACTGACAACAGCGGTACCGAACCGCCCGTACGCCGAATTGTCCCCGGCCATGGTTAGCCTTCGGGGATGGGTATCCGCCGATTGACTCGGGAGCAGGCACGGCGCATCGCCGTACGCGCTCAGTTGCTGGACGCGGCGCGGCCGGACAACCTGGTCGCGATGGTCCGGCAGTTGACGTTGCTGCAGATCGATCCGACCTCTGCGATCGCGCCCAGCGCCGATCTGGTCGCCTGGAGCCGACTCGGTTCGGCGTACCGGCCTGAGCAGTTGAAGCAGGCCGTCGAGGTCGACCGGACGTTGTTCGAGCGCAACGCGCTGATCAGGCCGATGAGTGATGCGGGGCTCTATCTCGCCGAGGTCCCCGGCTGGCCGAGGATGCTCGACTGGATGAAGGCCAACGAGTCGTTCCAGCGGGACATCCTGGCGGTGCTGGCCGAGCGCGGCCCGGTGACGTCGCGGGACATCCCGGACACCTGTTCGGTGCCTTGGGCATCGACCGGGTGGACGAACAATCGCAATGTCACCCAGATGCTCGAATTCCTGGCCAGGCGCGGTCAGGTGGCGATCTCGGGACGAGTCGGTCGCGAGCGGATCTGGGACCTGGCGGACCGGGTCTATCCGGCCGGCCTCGACGTACCGACGCCGGCCGAGGCGCTGGAGATCAAGAACGAGCGACGGCTCCGGTCGCTCGGCATCGCGCGCGCCACCGGCGCGGAGGTCCCGGTGGAGCCTGCGATCGTCGGGGACACCGGCGAGCCGGTCGAGGTCGAGGACACGCCAGGTGTCTGGCGCGTCGATCCGGCGGCGCTGGCGACGGTCGACGACTTCGAAGGCCGGACGGCGCTGCTGTCACCGTTCGACCGGCTGATCCACAATCGCGTCCGCGCGCTGGAACTCTTCGACTTCGAGTACACGCTGGAGATGTACAAGCCGGCGGCCAAACGCAGGTGGGGCTACTTCGCGCTCCCGGTCCTGCACGGCGACCGGATGGTCGGCAAGCTCGACGCGATCGCCGACCGGAAGGCCTCCGTACTGCGGGTCAACGCGATCCACCCCGACGTCCGGTTCACCCGCGCGATCAGCAAGGCGGTCCTCGCCGAGGTGGACGACCTGGCCGGCTGGCTGAAGCTCGGCAAGGTCGAGTTGCCGCCCGGCTGATCCGCAACCAACAGTTGCGTGAGCCCGTCGTCATGGTCTACGTTATGTGCAACCAAACGTTGCAGAGAGCGGGGAGACCATGGAATTCGGAACCATCGAGCGCGAGATCCACATCGACGCCACACCGGAGACCGTCTTCGAGGTGGTCAGCAGTCCGGAGCACTTGCAGGAGTGGTGGGCCGACGAGGCGGACCTGACGTCGGCGACCCCCGGAGCGATGGGCGAGCTCGCCTGGGGCGACAAGGAGAATCCCCGGAGCCACGTCGAGACGTTCACCGTCGTCGAGGCCGACCGGCCGCGGAGGTTCGCGTTCCGCTGGGTCTACGACGAGGCCCCGGCCGCCGGGACCTCGTTGCTGGTCACGTTCGACCTCAGCCCGGCCGGCAGCGGCACGAAGCTCCGGATGACCGAGTCCGGCTTCCGCGAGAAGGGCTGGGAGGTCGCCGTCCTCGAACAGTCCTACCGCGAACACAGTGAGGGCTGGGACCTGTTCATCCCCCGCCTGGCGGAGTACGCCGCCCGGCTGGCGGCGACGCGATGAGTACCGCCATCGACGACGACCTGTGGTCCGCGATCGGGGACCCGACCCGGCGCCGGATGCTCGACCTGCTGCTGGCGAACGGCGAAGGCACGGCGACGAGTCTGAGCGAGCACCTGCCGGTGACGAGGCAGGCGGTCGCGAAACATCTCGGCGTACTGGACCGGGTCGGACTGGTTCACGTCACGCCGGCCGGCCGGGAGATGCGGTACCGGGTCGACGACGCCCAACTGGCTCGCGCTGTGGCACAGCTGTCCACAGTCGGGGCCGCCTGGGACGCCCGGCTGCGGCGCATCAAGCGGATCGCCGAGGCGATCCAGCGCAGTCAAGAGCAATGACCACAGTCCGGAAAGAGGTACCGCAATGTCCGACATCCTGCACCGCATCGCTACCAGGACCACCTCCGCCGACGGCGTGTACGAGGCGCTGACCACGATCGACGGTCTGGCCGGCTGGTGGACGAAAGACACCACGGGCAAGACCGGCATCGGCGACGTGATCGAGTTCCGCTTCCCGCCCGGCGGCTTCTCCCTGAAGGTCCTCGAACTCGTCCCCGGCGAGCTGGTCCGCTGGGAAGTGGTCGAGGGACCCGAGGAATGGGTCGGGACGACGGTCAACTGGAAGCTCGAGCAGAGCGGCGACTACACGGTCGTCCTGTTCGAACACCTCGGCTGGAAGGAGCCGGTGGAGTTCATGTACCACTGCAGCACCAAGTGGGCGTCGTACCTGCTGAGCCTGAAGTCGCTGGTCGAAACCGGCACCGGCGCCCCGTCGCCGCACGACGTCATGATCAGCGACTGGCACTGAGCTTCTCCGGATTCCGAAGGGGATCGTCCGGAACCTGTTCTACGGTCGTGCCATGACGACCAACGAAACCCCTTGGGAACCCCCGCTCGCCGGGACCGAGGCAGAACACCTGATCGGGGCGCTCGAGCGGCTGCGGACGACATTCCGGTTCAAGGCGGACAACCTCGATCCGGCTGGGCTGCAGACCCGGATCGGCGCCTCGTCGGTGACACTCGGCGGGCTGCTCAAGCATCTCGCCGCCCAGGAGGACTACGCGTTCACCACCAAGCTCCACGGCAAGCCGCTCGGAGCACCGTGGGAGGAGAACGGGTGGGACGGTGACAACGACTGGGAGTTCACCTCCGCCGCGGACGACGCACCGGAAAAGCTCTATGCGTTGTGGGACGACGCCGTCGAGCGCTCCCGGTCCGCGCTGACCGCGGCCTTGGCCGACGGCGGACTCGACCAGTCCATTCACGCTTCCCGGTCCGATGGCCGGCACGCCAACCTGCGCCGGCTCGTCTACGACATGGTCGAGGAGTACGGCCGCCACACCGGGCACGCCGATCTCCTCCGGGAAGCCGTCGACGGCCGCGTCGGCGAGGACCCGCCCGCCGGCTGGCAGGCGGCATCCGGCCACTTCAGACTGCCGGGCTGAAGCAACGGATCGCCAGGATCTCGGCGTGGGCGGGGTACGAGATTTCAGTCGTCAGGCTTGGCGGTGAAGTCGATGTCGGCAGTGCTGACCGTGCCCGCGGTTCGCCCGGGGGCACGGTGGTACTGCCAGTACAGATTGGTGTGCGCGATCACCTTGTCGGGCGGCGGCGCGCCGTACTCGGTCAGGTCCTCGGTCGTGTGGGCGTCGGCGACCAGCGTCGCGTCGTACCCGCGAACCAGTGCACCGTGCAAGGTCGACCGGATGCACTCGTCGGTCTGTGCTCCGGACACGAACAGCCGCCCGATCCCCCGCTCAGCGAGCACCGTCTCGAGTTCGGTGTCCTCGAACGAGTCCGGGTAGGTCTTGTGCACCAGCGGCTCGGGCTCGCGCCGCACCAACTCCGGCACGTACTCCCAGCCCTCGCTCCCCTGCGTCAGCTCCCCACCGCTGTGCTGCACCCAAACCACGTCGACACCATCGGCCCGCGCCTTGTCGACCAACTGCCGGATGTTCCCAACCACCTTGTCGCGCTCGTACGCCTCCCCCACAACCCCTCGCTGCACGTCGATCACGAGCAACGCAGCATTGGGCCGATCCTCAAACCTACTCACAACGCCCTCCCAACAATCCGGTAGGCCGCCAGGCTACGACTCCCCACCGACAAGTCCCACCAGAAAACCGCACCCTCGACGGCCGCGTCGTCTTCGGCGCGGCCGCGGCTTTTGGCGGAAGCGTGGTACGTGCGAGACCCCCGCACCCTGGTGGGTGCGGGGGTCTCGGTGGGTACTACGGGGTTGCTCAGCCCTGGCCGGTGAGCTTCTCGCGGAGTGCCTGCAGGGCCTCGTCGGAAGCGAGTGCGCCCTCGACGGGCGCGTCGTCCTTCGGGGCGGCCGCGGAGGAGTACGTCGACGCCTCGCCGGCCTCGACGTCCGCCGTCTTGGCGTCCTCGATCTGCTTCTTGTGGGCCTCCCAGCGCGCGTGGGCCTCGGCGTACTGCCGCTCCCACTCCTCACGCTGCTTGTCGAAGCCCTCGAGCCACTCGCCGGTCTCCGGGTCGAAGCCGTCCGGGTAGACGTAGTTGCCCTGGTCGTCGTACGTCGCCGCCATGCCGTACAGCGTGGGGTCGAAGTCGTCCGAGACCGGGTCGACGCCCTCGTTGGCCTGCTTCAGCGACAGCGAGATCCGGCGACGCTCGAGGTCGATGTCGATGATCTTGACCATCACGTCGTCGTTCACCTGAACGACCTGCTCCGGGATCTCGACGTGACGCTCGGCCAGCTCGGAGATGTGCACCAGACCCTCGATGCCCTCCTCCACGCGGACGAACGCACCGAACGGAACCAGCTTGGTGACCTTGCCGGGCACGATCTGGCCCATCTGGTGGGTCCGGGCGAACTGCTGCCACGGGTCTTCCTGGGTCGCCTTCAGCGACAGCGAGACGCGCTCGCGGTCCATGTCGACGTCCAGCACCTCGACGGTGACCTCCTGGCCGACCTCGACGACCTCGGTCGGGTGGTCGATGTGCTTCCAGGACAGCTCCGAGACGTGCACCAGACCGTCGACGCCGCCGAGGTCCACGAACGCACCGAAGTTGACGATCGAGGAGACGACACCCTTGCGGATCTGGCCCTTCTGCAGCTGGGTGAGGAAGTTCATCCGCACCTCGGACTGCGTCTGCTCCAGCCACGCCCGGCGCGACAGGACCACGTTGTTGCGGTTCTTGTCGAGCTCGATGATCTTGGCCTCGATCTCCTGGCCGACGTACGGCTGGAGGTCGCGGACCCGGCGCATCTCGACCAGCGAGGCAGGCAGGAAGCCACGGAGGCCGATGTCCAGGATGAGTCCACCCTTGACGACCTCGATGACGGTGCCGGTGACGACGCCGTCCTCTTCCTTGATCTTCTCGATCGTGCCCCACGCCTTCTCGTACTGAGCGCGCTTCTTGGACAGGATCAGACGGCCTTCCTTGTCCTCCTTCTGGAGAACAAGGGCCTCGACGTGGTCGCCCACGTTGACGACCTCGTTGGGGTCGACGTCGTGCTTGATCGACAGCTCACGGGAGGGGATGACGCCTTCGGTCTTGTAACCGATGTCGAGGAGAACCTCGTCCCGGTCGACCTTGACGATGGTCCCTTCAACGATGTCGCCGTCGTTGAAGTACTTGATGGTCTGATCGATCGCCGCGAGGAAGTCTTCCTCCGACCCGATGTCATTGACCGCTACCTGCGGGGTGGTGCGTACTGCGGGGTCGAGAGGTGCCTCGATGCTGGCCGTCATGTGGTGGGTTGCTCCGTGGGCTGATGGTGTCGTACGGGTGCGCTGGGACCGTTGGATCGCACCCAACCGCTGGATTGCCTGAACAGGACAGAGTCACCACCGACTGCTGCGAGCACGAGCCTGCTCCGTCCGAGGTCGCGCGGGCCCATAGCGCATCTCACAGAATACGGCTATTGACTCGGGCAGGGCAACCCGGGGCACCCGGCTCGACCGGCTGCCCGCCGAGGTCTCCCGACGCGCCACGCAATAACACCTGAACTCAATGTACGACGTCAGGCCAGCCCCGGCCGCCCGCGAGGTCGCCCGTGTCGGCGATCCGGGTGATCAGAGTGTGCGCGGCGGCCGCCACCGGGTTGGCCGCGGGCCGGCTCGCGAGATCGATCAGCGCCCACAGATCCGCCACCCGCCCTCGCTCGACCACCCGGTCGCCGAGATCGAGACCGGAAGCCAGTACGACGCCCAGCACCGCCTCGCCGAGGACCGGGTCGTCGCAGAACCGCAGCAGGTTCCCCAGGTCCGTGTACGGCGAACCCGCGTGCGCGAACTCCCAGTCGATCAGCCCGGTGATCTGGGCCGTCGCCGGGTCCACCAGGAGGTTCTTCGGGTTGAAGTCGCTGTGCACGAGGCAGACCCGGTCGACCCCGCTCTCCGCGAGCTCGTCGGCCCGGTCGATCACCGCCTCCATCGAGGTGACCTGGTCCCTGGTCAGCCCCAGGTCGGAAACATGCTGGTTGAACCACTGCAACAGCCCGCCCGCGCCGAACGACTCGATCACCAACTCCCGCCCGACGAACTGCCCGAAGGTCAGGAACGGCATCCCGCTCAGCCGCACCAGTAGTTCCCCGAGTTGCTCCCCCACCCGCTGCCGTTCCGCCTCGCCGGCGGTCTCCAGGTAATTCTCGAGATTCATCCCCGGCAGCCGCTCGGTCAGGACATAAGGCGGCCCCTCGTCCGAGACCTCGGGCATCGCGTCCAGCACCCGCGGCACCGGGAGCAGCCCCCGCACGAGCCGCATCAACGAGACGTCCACGGCCGCCCGAGCAGGCTGGCGCACATACAACCGCAGTACGGCGTCCTCGCCGGCGGCGCTCACGGCGTACGTCTCACCGCCGTAGCCACCGGTCAACGGAACAGCACTGGCCGCGATTGCTTCGAAACCGTCCACCCCCGCGATCCTGCCACTGATCACGGACGGAGCTTTTTCGCTACCAGAGTAGCGATAAACCTGCTACGGTCTTTTACGACACCGGAGTAGCGGAAAGGAAGCAGCGCGATGGCGGGACGGGGCAGGCCCCGCGACGGCGGGATCGACGGGCGGGTGCTGGCAGCGGCCGCGGCGGAGATGCGGCGGGCCGGGTACGACGGGTTGTCGATCGACCGGGTCGCCGAGCAGGCCGGCGTGGCGAAGACGACGCTGTATCGCCGCTGGGCCACCAAGGCCGAGCTGGTCGTCGCGCTGATCGCCAATCTCCGGGAGGACGTGCCGTTCGAGCCGACCGACGACCCTCGGCGCGACCTCACCGAGCTGGTCACCGCCATCGCCGCCGGTCTCACCGCCACGCCCACCTCCCTGGTCGCCGATCTCGCAGCCGCGGCAGCTCGCGAGCCGCGAGTCGGCGAAAGCGTTCGCGCGCTCTGGGCCGACCGCCACCGAGCTGTGACGGCTGTCGTCGCAAACGCTCAGGCGGCCGGGCTCGTGCTCGCCCATGTCTCCCCCGCCGTCCTGGTCGACCAACTCGTCGGCCCGCTGTATTACCGGCTGCTCGTCACCGGCGAGCCGCTCACCCCCGACTACGCGAGGACGCTCGTCAGCAGCGTCCTCGGTGAGGAACCGACATGACCAAGAAGCGCAAAGTACTGATCGGGTTCGGAACCGTAGCCGTCGTCCTGATCGCGTACTGCGTGTTCTCGATCGCCAGGCCGACCGTCCTGCGCACCGCGATCGAGCTGGATGCCACCCCGGACCAGGTCTGGAAGGTGCTCACCGACCGCGGCAGCTATCCCGACTGGAATCCGTTCATCGTCTCCTCGACCGGTGACCTCACGGCCGGCGCCACGATCACCAATGTCCTCAAAGACACAGCCGGCAAGGAGACGACCTTCACGCCCAAGCTGCTGGCCGTCGAGCCCGGCCGCGAACTGCGCTGGATCGGCAAGGTCGGCTTCGGCGGGATCTTCGACGGCGAGCACTCGTTCCGGATCGAGGCGCTGCCCGGCGGCCGGTCGCGGCTGATCCAGCAGGAGACCTTCCGCGGCGTCGCCGTACCGGTGATGGCCGGCTGGCTCGACAGCAAGATCAAGCCGCAGTTCACCGCGATGAACGAGGCTCTCGCCGCCCGGGTCGCCGCAACGCCCTAGGGTGATCGGCGTGGACTACGAGGTGACCGAGCCGCAGCGAATCGGGCTGAGCGAGACCGAGACGTCGCGGGCGAGCCGGACCTACTGGGACAGCGCGGCCGGCGAATATCTCGCCGAACACGGCGAGTTTCTCGGCGACGACCGGTTCGTCTGGTGTCCGGAGGGTGTCGACGAGGAGCAGGCCCAGCTGCTCGGCCCGGTCACCGGCCGACGGGTCCTCGAGGTCGGGTCCGGAGCGGCCCAGTGCTCACGCTGGCTGGCGAAGCAACGCGCCGATGTCTACGCGTTCGACATCTCGGTGGAACAGTTGCGGATCGCCAAGGACCTGGACCGCCGAACAGGAACCGCAGTACGGACCGTCGCCGCGGACGCAGTACGAATCCCCTTTGCCAGTGGCGTTTTCGACATCGTCTGCTCGGCGTTCGGCGCACTGCCGTTCGTGGCCGACGCCGAAGACGCGCTGCGAGAGATCGCGCGTGTTCTCAAACCCGGCGGCCTGCTCGTGTACTCCGTGACGCACCCGATCCGCTGGAGCATGCCCGACGACCCGACCCCGGCCGGCCTGCGGATCACCCAGTCGTACTTCGACCGCACGCCGTACGTCGAAACCGACGCAGCCGGTACGCCGGTCTACGCCGAGCACCATCGCACCACCGGCGACTGGATCCGGGCGCTGACCGGAGCCGGCCTGGTCGTCGACGACCTGCTCGAACCCGAATGGCCCGCCGGTCACGACCAGGTCTGGGGCGGCTGGGGACCAGAACGCGGCCGGCTGATTCCCGGTACCGCGATCTGGTCGGCCCACAAGCCCGCCTAGGCCTCTTCGGCCCTGCGAGTACCCCGCGGCCGCAGCTGCAGGTAGACGACGAGGGCGAGCAACAGCAGTCCGATGATCAGCGAGATCAGCGGGACCCAGAAGCCGATCAGGTGCAACTGGGCGGCCTTCGCCTTGTAACCGCCCTCTTTCTTCTCGTCGCCCTTGCCGCCCTCGACGTTCTTCTTCACGGTGTCGTCGTCGTAGTAGATCTTCACCTTGGTCGCGGTGACCTTGTCCTGGCCGTTGTAGGCGAAGGTGGCCAACTGCTCTTCCTGGCCCTTGATGATCGCGCCGGTGACCGGCTCGATCCACAACGTCCGGGTGTTCTCGTAGGTGCGTTGCACGACGACCGAGTCCTTGCCCTGCTGGCCCACCAGGCTGCCCGGCACCTCGAGCGGCTTCGCCTGCGGCAGGTCCTGCTTGGGCACCTTCTGCTCGAAGACGTAGACGGGCAGGCCGTCCAGCTTCGTCTCGCTCTTGAACTGGATCGGGTACGCCTTGCGGGTCGTGGTGTCCCAGAACTTGTAGGTCTTCTTCTCGGTCCCGAACGGGAACTTCAGCACCAGACCCTCGTGCCCCTTGAAGAACTCGCTGTCCTTGTCCGGCTTCAGCCGGTCCTCCGGCTTCAGCGAGTTGCTGATGTACTCGCCGCTGTTGTCGGCCGGGTCGCTGGGATTCCAGCGCACCGCCTCTCCGGTGTGGGCGTCCAGCACGACGCGCTCCTGGACGAAGCTCAGCGGCAGCTTGTCGGTCTGCGTCGCGTCGTCGGGGAAGGTGTAGTCCTTCTCGTCGTCGGTCACCACGGCGGTGTCGAAGACGACGACCTTGCGGTTCAGGGCCTTGCTGATCTTGTCGGCGGCGGCGACGTCGCCGCGGACCGTCCGCCGGGCCCACAGGTCGACGCCCGGCTTCTCGGCCAGGTCCTTCACGCTGAAGATGGTCGCGCCCGGTCCGGTCGACAAGGTGTGCGCGACCTGGTCGGCCGGCGCCACCGCCAGCGTCGGATACGCGTAGAACTTGGACAAAGCAGCAACGCCGATGAAGAAGATGCCCAGTGCGATCACCAAGGCACGACTGCGATTCCCCACAACAACCCCTCCCGGTCTGTCCGCGGGACGCTACCAGCGAGTAGGCAGGTTGAACAGAGACCGGGAGCGACAAAATCCGGCAGTGGCCGAACTGTCATATAGTCCGGCCCCATGAGGGGGATCGAGAGCGTTCCGGCGCGGCTGGCGAAGGTGGTGTCCGGCGCGCCCGACATCGCCGTACTGCGGGCTGTCGTGCTCGCCGTCGCGATCGTGCAGGCCTGTGTGCTGGGGCTGCTCGCGCGCCGCGGCTCGTGGATGAGCGACGACATCGAGTTCCTCGTCCAAGGCGACCGCGGGTTCGCGCCGGGCGAGTTACTCACCCCGGTGAACGACCACATCGCGCCAGGGCTTCGCTTCGTCTACGCGCTGTTCGCCACCATCGCGCCGCTGAACTGGGATGTCACGATCGCCTGGCGAGTGCTGATGCAGGCCATCGCCATCGCGTTGATGGGGCTGCTGTTGCTACGCCTGATCGGCCCCAGTCGCTGGGCGCTGACCGGCACGCTGCTCTACGCGCTGACCCCGTTGAGCATGCCGTCCTTCATGTCGTTGTCGAGCGCGGTGAACAATCTGCCCGCCCACGTCTTCGGCCTGCTGCTCCTGCACGCGACCCTCGACTGGTACGCCGGCCACCGTCGCCGAGCCGTTGCCTATGGCCCCCTTTCCCTGCTGATCTCGCTGGCCTGCTGGGAGAAGTCCGGCCTGATCGTCTTCACTGCCGTCGCGCTCGCCCTCTACCTGCGCGACCGCCCGATCCGGCAATGGGTCCGCCAGAGCCTGCCGTTCGCCGCCGCCCTGGTCGCACCAATAGTTGCCTTCGGCATCCTTTACCTCACCCACGGCCGGCCGTCGGCGGGCCGCCTTCCCGGCTTCGGCCGGCTGCTCGACCTCGGTGCCCACTCGTTCGCGGTACCGCTGGCCGCTCTCGTCGGCGGGCCGTGGGAGTGGAACGCGCTCGCGCCACCGTTCGGTACCGCGGCGACACCCGTGGCCGCGGTTGTCCTGGGTGGCATCGTGGCAGCCTTCTTGCTGATGGTGGCATGGCGGCAGGACCGGCGGGCTCTGCTGGTCTGGGCGTCGGTGCTGATCTATGTGCTGGTGACTTTGTTCCTCGTCTCCTACGGCAGGTTCGCGGCCTTCGGTGACACCTTCACCATCCACTACCACTACTGGTCGGACCTCTCGATCCCGTTGACCCTGGCGGTGGTGCTGACCGCGCGATCCGTCCGCCCCCGGCCGATCGCGGTCCGGATCGCGCCGGCCGTCGCGCTTGCGTGCCTGCTGGCCTGGACCGCAGGCATCGTCGTCTCGGACGCGCGGTTCGCCACGATCTGGGCCGACAACCCGTCGCGCCCGTACTTCGACCACGTGACCGCCGATCTGGAGCAGGCCGGTCCGGCGGTCAACCTCTGGGACACCCCGATGCCGCCGACGGTGGTCACCCTGCTGTCCGGCGAGCGCCGGCTGTCTCCCGTACTACGAATGGCCGGCGTCCCCTTCCGCCTACAGGGCCCCGGCAGTGACCCCTATCTCGTCGACGACACCGGGCGGCTCAAACCCTCCCACCTGGCCGTCTGGTCGCGGGTCGACTTCCCGGAGCCGAAGCAGAAGACGATCTGCGGCACCCTGCCGCTGCCTCACAACCGGCCGGTCACCCGGCCGCTGCGGCCGACACAGCAGGAGTTGATCGAGGCCGAGTGGTTCGTCAAGGTCGGGTACTTCGCCGACCGGGAGTCACGATTGCGAATCGAACTGGTCGACGCCGCCGGCCGGACAGTAGCTTTGCCTGAGCCGGCCGACGCCTGGCCGGCCGGTGCGGCAGCCATGTACTTCGGGCCGTCGGCGCGGATTCGCGCGACCGCGATCCGGGTGCGCTCGACGGATCCGAAGGCGAACGTCTGCATCACCTCCCTCGAGATCGGACTTCCCGTGGTGACAGGATGAGGCGGACCAGGTTCGCGGCCCTGGACGGTCTGCGCGCGATCGGCGCGCTGGCGGTCGTCAGCACCCACGTCGGCTTCCGGAGCGGAGATGCGCTGAGCGGCCCGTTCGCGGGCATCCTGGCCCGGATGGACATCGGAGTCGCGATCTTCTTCGCGATCTCCGGCTTCCTGCTCTACCGCCCGCACGTGGTGGCCTGGTTCGAAGAGACCGAGCCGCCGCTGACCCTGCCGTACCTGCGCAACCGCGCGCTCCGGATCCTGCCCGTCCTCTGGGTCGCCGTGGTACTGGCCGCACTGCTGGTGCCGACGGCGGGGCCGGTGTCGTGGACGGCGTACCTGCAGCACGCGACCTTGATCCAGATCTACAGCAACGTCCCCTCGGTGGAAGGGCTGACGCAGTTCTGGAGCCTGGCGACCGAGGTCGCGTTCTACCTGGTGCTGCCGTTCCTGGCGCGATTCCTGACCGGTTACGAGCGGCCGACGCGACGGGCGGTGCGCTGGCGCCTCGCAGTACTGGCTTGTTTCACGGTGCTCGGGCCGGGGTGGATGGCTGCTGTCACGGCGACCGATCATTCGCGTGCCGGTCTGTGGTTACCCGGGTACCTCGGCTGGTTCGCCGTCGGGATGGGGCTCGCGTTGTGGCAGGTCGCGCGCGGCAGTGGGCGCTTGGGCGCGTCCGCACTCGACACGCTCGCCAAGCTCCCGGCCACCGTCTGGGGCATCGGGATCGCGCTGCTGCTGATCGCGACCAGTCCGCTCGCCGGCCCGTACAACCTGAACCCGCCGTCCCCAGGGCAGGCGTTCGTCAAGAACCTGCTCTACACCGCGATCGCCGCCTGCGTGATCCTGCCGGCGATCACGCCGACCCGGCGCATCGCCGCGGTCCTCGGTGGCAAGGCCGGCCACGTCGCCGGTGACATCTCGTACGGCGTCTTCGCCTACCACCTCGTCATTCTGAACGTGATCGCCCAGCTCGCCGGATTCCCGTTGTTCTCGGGACATTTCACCGTGCTGTTCGTCAGCACGGTGATCAGCTCGGGACTGCTCGCGGCGGCCAGTTACTACCTGATGGAGCGCCCGATCATGCGCCGCGGACGGCACGACCGCAACTACGACGTGTCGCCGGTCGGCCTCGACAAGAGAGCCAGCGCACAGCCGAACAGGACCGATGCCTGGACCACACCCGAGGTCAGGCCCGCCGCGTCGTCCGGCCAAGGCTGAGCGGCGGCGATCACCCCGCCCGCCAGGACGACGGCGGCCGCCGTACCGATCAGCACCGGCTTGCGCCCGCGCAGGTACCAAGCCAGTACTGCGGCGACCGCGGTGGCGGCCAAGCCGATCCAACCGGCCACGAAGGTTCCAGCCAGGATCGCCAGCGCGGTCGCAAGCCACGGACCCAGCCGGCGGCCTTCCTTGAGCCGGTGAGCCGACTGCCTGGATCTGCGCCGGGCGAAGATCGCCAGCGCCGCAACCGACAGCAGGCTGACCAGTCCTACCAGCAGGCCGGCGCGGTAGCTCCGATCAGGCAGGAACCGCGCCGTGACGACCTGCTCGGGTCCCGACGGCAGCAGCCATCCTTGCTGCCAACCGCCGATGCGGATCGGCACCAGCTTGCGCCCGGAGCCGTCGTACGCCTCCCAGCCGTCGCTGTAGTTCTGCGCCAGTGTCAGCACCGAAGGCTCGTCTGCCGACGGTACTTCGAGAGTCAGTTCGGCCGGGTTCGGTCGCCAGATGTCGACGTGTTTGGTCGGAGTGACCGCCGTGGTGGCGAGCCCGGGCTTGGTGAGCTTCACCTGGACCGGCACGAAGTCCTTGCCGGCCAGGACATCCACAGTGGCGCGACCGGCCGGCAACTGCAGGGCCGGACGGCCGGTGCCCTTGTCGCAGGTCGTGAACGTCACCTTCCGCCGCTGCAGAACGTCGCGCACGGTCGCCGTCAGCTTTGTTGTGTGGTGTACGCCGTTCACCTCCACCGACGGGCCGAACCCGCACAGCGAACCGGTCCTGCCGTTCAGGTTCGGTCCTCTGCGGAGGTTGTCCGCGCCGAGCACCCGGACCTCCGAGACCCCGACCGGTAACGCCTGGGCGAACCCGGTCGCCGAGTCGAGGGTGAACACGTCCTTCTTGGCCGTGAAGGTGAGCTCGAGCGACCTGACCCTTCGTTGCTTGTCCGGGAAGGTCAGATAGCCCTCCGCCGACACCGGCAGCGTGATCGCCGGCCCGCCGTCCAGGCGCGCCGACACCTCGGCCGGCCTGGACGCGGCCAGGAACGGATCGGCAAGGAACTGCAGACCCTGGAGTTTCCTTGCCGTCGGCAACTTCAAGGTCAGGGTCGGCCGCAGGTCACCGGACGCCGCCACCCAGCCGGTGCCCAGATCCCGGTCGACCGCTGCCCCGGGTCTCCCCTCGGGCGCAGTCACCGCACGGGACGAAGCGGTCGCGCCGATCGCTCCCGGAACAGCCAGCAGCCGTTCGAGGAAGGCTCCGTCCCGCGGCAACGCGGTCCCGATCAGCTGGTACGACGCGGCCGCGGGCAACTCGATGCTGCGGAACAACCCCGTCGGTTCCTCGGAGTCCTTCGCGAAACTCGCGCCGCACAACGGACGGCCGCCCGCATGCAGGCATCCACTACGACCGAGTTGCTGGTTCCGCAGCACGATCGCCTCGGGCTGCCGATCCAGCCCACCCGGTACGACGAGCCTGCTGCGCGGCGCCAGGCCGGGCAGGGACACCTCGGAGATCGCGACACCGTTCGGGTTCTTGCCGTCCGTCAGGCCGACGGTGATCCGCAGTCGCTGGGTCGGACCGGGTGGCGTCGGAATGCTCTGCGGGTCATCGGTCGCACTGACCACAGCCGTCAGCGAACCGCTGTCGGTGTCCACCTGCACTGTCCGGACGGGATCGGTCGTCGGCGCCGCGAGCGAGAACTGGACCTTGAGATTCTGCACGGATCGCGGCGAGACGAAGTCCAGCTCCAGCCACTCGCCGCCACTGTGGCCGAACAGGCCGGAGATCCAGCGAGTCGACGGATCACCGTCCGCCGCCGCGAACGGGCCGTTGCCCGGCCCGGTCCGGATCGTCGCACCGGCGTCGGAGGCCGACGACGAGGCCCGTACGTCGACGACGCCGTCCGCCCACGCGCGCGTAGTACTGGGTGCTGTCGGGTCGATGACGTAGCCGAGGGTGCGGCGCTTCAGGCGACCGGGATCGTTGGCGGCCAGGACCGGTGAGACGTTCTCGGCCGCTCGGCCGATGTCGACCTCCCGGCGTTGCATACCGTCGGTCTGGACCAGCGGGAGCTTGCGAGGCAGCGCCTTGGCGTCATTGCTGGTGACAGCCTCGTGGTCACCGCCGAGCGCGGTCAGGACTGACGGGACGTCTTCGGACGCCCCTCGGACCTCCACGAGCTGTGACTGTGGCACCAGTCGCGCCGGGGCGGTGTCACCGACGTCGTAGATCTCCAAGCTGGGATAGGGCAGCCGGGACTTCTCGTCGACGGTCAGGTCGGGCCGCTCGAGGGAGCTGCCGACCACCGGGCCGAAGGTGGCGACCCGGCCGAGACCGGCTTCGGCCAGGCTTTCGTGCACCGCGATCAGCGAACTGACCTGTGCGTCGTACCGCAGGTCGTTGCGGATCAGGACATAGCGCACCCCGGCCTTGGCGAGGGTCTGCCGGATCGTGCCGTCGCCGACGCCCGACCCGAGTCGGCGCTCGACCTCGTCCAGCCAACGCGTAGTACCGGCCGAGCCGAGAGGCATCGCGTCGCGCACCACCATCGGACGCCTGAGGAGGGCCTGGAACGGTTCGTCCTCGGTGGAGCCCCAGGTGAAGTCCGCGAACGAAGCAGCCGGTACGACGAGCACGCTGCCGCTGGTCTGCTGGCTGTCCAGCCAGGCCGCGGCATCCCGCCAGTGCTGCGGGATCGTCTGATACCCCTCGTGCGTCGGCAGCTGGGCGAAGATCGCCGGGCTACCGACAGCCAGCGCCAGACACGCGGCCAGCGCCGGCACAAGCCGTCGATGTACTCCCCGCGCCCTGCTCCAGGTAGCGATCCGGGTCAGCGCGTGGGCGGCGGCCAGCATCAGCGGCAGCCGGGCGACCAGCTCGAACTTGTGCGTGTTGCGTGCGGCCGCCAGCGGGCCGTCCAGCAGACCTTGCAGCTGCGCCGAGAGCGGCGAGCTGTCGTGGCCGAAGGTCATCAAGAGGAGACCGACGACCAACGAGAGCTGCAGGAAGCCTCGGTGCTTCAGCGAGCTCATCGCGAGCCCGGCCAGACCCAGCAGAGCGATGGCCACAGTGGTGATGATCAACGCGGGCTGCGTGACGTACAGCCACCCCGCGGGCCAACTCGGGCCGTTGCCGGTGACCAGGAAGTTGAGCCACTGCGACGTACCGCGGAAGGACTCGAAGACGCTGGCCGTCTTGGTGGTGACCGCCGCGTTCTCGATCCAGTCGAGGAACGGCGGGCTGTAGCGACCGAGGAGCATCAGCGGCACCAGCCACCAGAAGGCGACGGCCAGCACGCATCCCAGCCAGCCCACGGCGACCTTCAGCGTGGACCGGTCCCAGCGGCGGGTGACCAGCCAGATCGCCGGCAGCACCAGCGTTGCTCCGGTCGCCACTGCGTTCACCCCGCCGACCAGACCGAAGGCGAGCGCCGACCAACCGACCCGCCACCAGCCCGACCGTGCCCGAGGCGTCACCAACGGCAGCAGAACCCAGGGAGCCATCGCGATCGGCCAGACCTCGATCGACCGGATCGCCACCTCGCCGAGCATCCTCGGACTCAAGGCGTACAGCAGTGCGGCAGCGAACCGAGCCCATGGAGCACCGCAGTCCAGAGCGCCCGACAGCTTCCAGACGCCCAGGAAGGCGACGCAGAGGACCAGGGACCACCACAGTCGCTGGATGACCCAGTCCGGCACCGACGCCCTGTCCAGCAGCCAGTGGAACGGACCCATCGGCAGCAGGTAGCCGTACGCCTGGTTCTGCAGCTGCCCGAAGGCGCCCTGCGGATCCCACAGATGCAGGGCACGCAAGAGGAAGCCACCCGGGTTGGCCGTGAGGTCCAGCTTGGTGTCGGGCACGATCTTGCCGGGAGCCTGGTGGAAGCACAGGGCAATGAGGACCAGGCAGCCCAGGACGAGCCTTGCTCGCCAGACCACCTGCTGCGTACTCCGCGCCTTCAGGCCCTTCATCGCCGCCGGAGCACCAGGACGAGGTTCCAGGTGGCCAACTCCCGCACCCCGGGCACAGCCAGTACGCCGTACGCCCAGCGCGGGTGATAGCGCGGGAAGGCAGCTACTAGTTCTGCCTCGACGCACTGGCGGGCCCAGCGCAGCCCACTGGCGACGGTGACCGGGAAGAGCGATTCGCCGTACCGGTTCTTCGGTGCGCGGCCGTGGCGGCGTTGGTAGCGCCGGGCCGCACGGTGACCGCCGAACAGGTGCCAGGGCGCGGTCTCGTGGCCGCCGTGCACGCCCCACCAGCCCGTGTACGAGAGGACGACCGTGCCGCCGGGTCTGGTGACGCGGACGAGTTCGTCGGCCATCCGCCACGGATCGGGCACGTGCTCCAGCACGTTCGAGGAGAAGCAGATGTCGACCTGGCCGTCGCCGACCGGCAACGCCATTCCACTGGCGACGACAGTGCCCGCGGCCGGCTCACCCAGGTCCCTCAGCTCGTCCGGGTCGGAGTCGATCAGGTAGTAGGTCGCACCGGCCCGGTGGAAGGCGTCGGCGAAGTAGCCGCGGCCGCCGCCGACGTCGAGAACGGTCGCGCCGCGCGGATCGGCGTATGCGCCGACCAGGGCGACCGAGTCCTCGGCAAGCGTTCTGTAGAAGCGATCCGGGTCCGACCGCTCACTGCGGAACGCCCGGAACAGCCGCACCGCGCGACCGAGATCCGCGGTCCAGGCCGCGGTCGCCGGTGGGCTGGAAATCGCTTCGGACACAGGCGGGACGATAACGGATCTCGCGAGGGCTGGCGGACATCGTTACTCCTTGGTAACCTCGCGGCCCATTACCTGCGGGGGCGGGCTAGCAGAGGGTGGGGCTTGGCAGTGCGCGCGCAGACCGTGCTTTTGGTGAACTGGCGGGACACGACGAATCCGGAAGGGGGTGGATCCGAGCGGTACGTGGAAGAGGTCGCGAGAGGCCTTGCGCGACTGGGCTGGTCCGTCACCGTGCTCTGTGCGGCATACCCGGGCAGTCCCCGGGAGGCCCGTCGTGACGACGTGCGGTACCTGTACCGCGGCAGCAAGGTGACCGTGTATCTGCGTGGCCTGCTGCACACGCTGCTGAGCCGCCCGGACCGGGTGGTCGACGTGCAGAACGGTCTCCCATTCTTTACCCGCCTCGTACGTCGGACCGGCGTCGTCGTCCTCGTCCACCACGTCCACCAGGAGCAGTGGCCGGTCGTCTACCCGGGATGGCAGGGCCGGTTCGGCTGGTGGCTGGAGTCCCGCGTCGCGCCGCGGCTGTACCGGGACTGCCGCTATGTCACGGTTTCCTCGGCCTCCCGCGACGAACTGCTCGGGCTCGGCGTGGACGCGGACCGCATCTCGGTCGTGCACAACGGCACCGATCCCGCACCGGCCCGCCAACGCCCGCAAGCCGCAGTACCGACTGTTGTCTGCGTCGGCCGGGTTGTGCCGCACAAGCAGGTCGAACACGCTGTGGACGCCATCGCCGAAGCACGGTCGACACTGCCCGAGGCAAGACTCGTCGTGGTCGGCTCCGGGTGGTGGGAGGAGTCCCTGCGCGCGTACGTCGCCTCCCGTGGGCTCGAGGGCGCCGTGGAGTTCCGCGGCCACGTCAGCGAGGCCGACAAGCATGCGGCGTACGACGAAGCCTGGGTGCTGGCACTGCCGAGTCTCAAGGAGGGCTGGGGTCTGGTGGTCGGTGAGGCAGCCGGACACGGCGTACCGGCTGTTGCCTATCGCAGTGCGGGCGGACCGACCGAGTCCGTGCACGACGGCCAGTCGGGAGTCCTCGTCGACACTGCCGAGGAGTTCACCGCAACGATCATCGCGCTGCTGCAGGATCAGGCTGCCCGGACCAAGCTGTCCGACGGAGCCCTCGCGACCGCGGACCGGTTCACCTGGCCTGCGACGGTTGATGCGTGGGACCGGGTGCTCACCGGGTCCCCGGCACAACAAGACCGGCCAGCATCAGTGCTGGCCGGTCCGTGAAGTGCTGGTCCTACTTGTCCCCGTAGTTGACGAGCGGGACGTCCGCCTGTCCGTTGGTCTGGCCCGGCGGCACCGTCGGGTCGTCCTTGACCGACTGCACGACCCCGACGACAGCGGTGGTGGCGACGGCCATCCCGGCGAGCACGGCGATGGCCGCGCCGATCAGTGTTCCCATGAAGCGAGTCCCCTCCTAGACAAGTAAACCGGATGGTAACAACCGGCCAGTAACTCCGCTAGATCCTGGAACGTGCTCGTCGGCGGCGGGGAACAACCGTTATCAGCGCAGTGATCAGCACGCCCGCCGCGGCGGCCCAAGCGGCCAGTACGGCGGCCACGAACGACGGTTGCACGTGCTGTGGCGACGGGTCGCCGTTGAGCCGGTACACCGCGACGGTCGGGCCGGCGAACACCTCCGTGAGTTGCGGCAGCATCCCGCGCGGCGACGGACCACCCGCTTCGATGTCGACCACGATCCAGCCCACTCCCTGCTGAAGAAGCGCCGCCGTCGGGTCGGTGCCGTTGCGCACAGCGGCCCGCAACGCATCCGCGACGACAGCTGACCGCGGATCCTCCCCCGCCAGCCGGCGACCACCCACGATCAACTCGTCGGGTACTACGGCCTGCCGGGTGAAGTACCGCTCCATCGGGTCCAGCACCGGCCGCCGTCCGTTCCACGTCGGTGCCCGGTACGCCTCGAACGGCCAGGGGATGAAGTCGCCGCGGTTTGGATCGTCGGCCAGCACCTGCCGCGCTCGCGTCCAGTCGGCCGGGTACTGCGAGACGTGCAGCCCACCTCCGAAAGCAAGGCCGGGTAGCGCGGCGACCGGCACCAGTACTGCGGTGACCGCCACCATCTGCTTGAGCGGCGCCACGTTCAGCAGCGCAGCCAGGGCAGCAGCGAACCCGATCGACTCCAGTAGCACCAGCGGCGGCAGGTACCGCTGTCCGTCCCGCAGCAATCCGGCGCCTGGGACGTGAGCTACGACCTGGGCGAAGCCGTGTGGCGCTACGACTCCGGCCATGCCCACAACGACAGCGATGACGGCTGCGACCACCAGGGCCATCGCAAGCCGATCCTGTCGCCACCAGATCACTACGCCGACGCAGGACGCCAGCAGGATCAGGAAGCCGAGCACAAGCGGTAGGGACGCTCCACGGCTGGACGGGACGACGTTGGCGTTCCAGACGCCACCCAAGGTGAGCAGTGTGGGCAGGACTCCCCCGTAGCCCTCGTCTCGGGCAGCGAAGGCCACTACCGAAGCTGGGTCGGTCGTGGCTGCCGTAGTACGAGCCAGGCCGGCTATCAGCCAGGGTGCGTTCAACAGGGCGGCACCGAGGAGTGGCCATCGGCGTCTTGGGTCGGTACCGGGCCACAGGAGCACTGCGGTGGCCAGCAGCAGGCCGATCAGTCCGCCGGAGGCTGTGAGGGCACAGGCTGCTGCGGCTAGTAGGAACCCGGCCCAGCCTTCGCCTCGACGTACACGAAGGGCAGCGCGGAGGAGCCACGGCAGGGCGGCGTACCCGAGCATCAGGGCCCAGGCGCCCAGCCGGAGACGCTCGGCGACGTACGGGTTCCAGACGTAGAGGGTGACCGCGGCCGCACCGGCCAGTGGGCCGCCGAGGCGGAGTTCGCGCCACAGGGCGGTCATGCCGAGACCGGCCAGCAGCGGGATCAGGATCAGCACCGCCTTGTTGAGGAACTGACCACCGGCGACCTCGTCCAGCAAGGCGACGATCAGATCCGACGGCACGGCGCGCGGCAAGGCAGTTGTGACTCCGAACAGGTCACGCCGTAGCGTGAGGTCCGGCACGAACACCATGTCGTAGCCGACGACGAACCCGGGAGCGAGCAGAGGAGCGGTGATCAGGACAGTGAGCACGACCGGCCAGCCCCACGGCACCAACCGGGTGGTCCGCCCCGCCACGATCGCCTCCTCGCAGTACTGTTCCCGCGCAACCTACCTGGAAGCTGCATGACTTCAGACACGACGCCAGAGCAGCAGCCCCCGACTGCCGCACCCCAGCTAGGCTTCCTCCGCAGTGCCACCGTCGTAGCGGTCGGCATGGCCATCATGAACGTCGCGGCCTACGGTTTCACCCTGATTGCGGTGCACCGGCTCGTGCCGGAGCAGTTCGGTGCCGTGACGGCGCTGCTCGGCCTGCTGCTGATCGGCAACGTCGCCTCGCTCGGGCTGCAGGCTTCCGGCGCACGGCGGATCGCGACGCACACCGGACCGGGTGAAGCGGCTCTGGCGGACTCGATGCTGAGAGCCGGGCGGCGGGCGGCAGCCGGACTGACAGTGTTCGCGCTGGTGCTCACCCCGCTGTTCGTGTTCCTGCTGCACATCGATTCGATCGTTGCTGCGCTGCTTGTCGGGCCGACGCTCGGCTGCTTGACCTTGATGGGGTCGCAGCTCGGCGTACTGCAAGGTGGTCAGCACTGGACCGAGCTGGCCGCTGTCTACACCTCGGTCGGGGTCGGACGACTCGTCTTCGGCGGTGGCGCGCTCCTGATCCACCCCACCCTCACCTCGGCGATGCTCGGTATGGCGGTCGGTGCTGCGGTCCCGCCGCTGCTGGGCGCCTTCCTGCTGCGCGGATCCACCGGCGGTAGCCCGGAGCAGGTGAAGGAAGTACTGCGGGAGACGATCCACGGCACGCACACCCTGCTCGCCTTCTTCGTCATCGCCAACGCGGACGTCCTGCTCGCCCGGGGCCTGCTCGACAAGCAGAGCAGCGGGTACTACGCGGCCGGCGTGATCGTGGCGAAGGCGTGCCTCTTCCTACCGCAGTTCGTGATCGTCATCGTGTTCCCGTCGCTGGCCAGCGCTCCTGGCGACACCCAGCGGCTGCGCAGGGCTATCCAGGCCGTCGCCGCACTCGGCGTCTGCTGCGTGCTGGGCACTCTGGCCGTGCCGGACATCGTGGTCGCGGTCGTCGGCGGCAAGGAGAAGTACGCCGCCCTGGGTCCGTTCGCCTGGCTGTTCGCCCTGGCCGGCTCCTCGTACGCCGTATTGCAGTTGGTCGTCTACGCCGCGATCGCGCAGCAGGAGAAGCGTGCCGCCGTGCTGATCTGGATCGGGCTGATCGGCCTGGCTCTGGCCGCGGCGATCATCCTCGGCGGGGACATCGCCACCGGCATCAACGGCGTGAAGGTGCTCGTCGCGATGACCGCAACCTGCGCGCTGGCCTTGTCGGCCGCCCTGGCCTCCGGACTCCACCGGCAGGCGGCCGACAACGCCTGAGCATCACCAGAGACTGGACTTGGCGAACTTCCGCGCGAAGGTGTTCGCCAGGACCAGCAGCACCAGTCCGACCACCGATCGGAACAGCCCGATCGCGGTGGCGTAGCTGAACTGCGGCACCTGGGAGGCGAAGCCGAGCTTGTACACGTAGGTGTCGATCACCTCGGACGCTTCCAGGTTCAGGCTGTTCTGCATCAACAGCACCTTCTCGAACCCGACCGACAGGATCGAGCCGATGTTGAGGATGAGCAGGATCACCGCGACCGGCCGGATCGCCGGCAGATCCACGTGCCAGATCCGCCGCAGCCGGGAAGCGCCGTCGACGATCGCGGCCTCGTGCAGCTCCGGCGACACGCTGGTCAGTGCGGCCAGGTAGATGATCGCGGAGAACCCCATCGTCTGCCAGGCGCCCGACCACACGTACAGATGCCGGAAGGAGCCCGGATTGCCGAGCAGGTCGACCGGGCCGAGACCGAACAGACCGAGCAACTGGTTCGCCACTCCGGTGTTGGGATCGACCAGGACGACGATCAGGCCGACCACGACCACTGTCGAGATGAAGTGCGGCGCGTAGGTGATCAGCTGGACCGACCGGCTGTACCAGCGGCGCCGGACCATGTTCAGCCCGAGCGCCAGGATGATCGGCAACGGGAAGGTGGCGACGAGTTCGTAGACGTGCAGGACGACGGTGTTCCGGATCAGCCGCCAGAACTGGTACGACTCGACGAAGCGCTCGAAGTGTTTCAGGCCGACCCAGCGGCTGCCGAGGATGCCGTCCACGACGTTGTAGTCCTTGAACGCGATCACCACGCCGTACATCGGCCAGTAGGCGAAGATCGCCAGCCAGACCAGCGGAATCGCGAGCATCGCGTAGAGCTGCCAGTGCCGGCGCATCCGGGCGCCGAGGCCGAGCCCCTGCTGCTTGGCCTGGGTCTTGCGCGCGGGGTTCGCGGACCGGCGTACCAAAGTCTCAGTTGTCATGGTCTCAGCCCTTCAACGAGCCGATCATGGCCCCCTTGACGAAGTGCTTCTGCACGAAGGGGTAGATCAGCAGCGGCGGAATGGTGGCGATCACGATCAGCGAGAACTTGAGCTGCTCCTGGAGCTCCTTCAACCGGATCAGCTCGCTGGTGTCGCGGATCTGGGACGGGTCCACGTTGTGCTGGATCAGGATCTGGCGCAGGACGAGCTGGAGCGGGAAGAGGTGCTCGTTGGTCAGGTAGATCAGCGCACTGAACCAGGAGTTCCATTGCGCGACCGCGTAGAAGAGCATGTTCACGGCAACGATCGGCTTGCTCAGCGGCAGCACCACCCGCCAGAAGAAGCCGAAGTCGCTGCAGCCGTCGACCCGGGCGGCCTCCAGCAGCTCTTCGGGGATCGTCACCTGGAAGTAGGTGCGGGTGATGATCACGTTCCAGACCGCGAGCGCGGCCGGCAGGATGATCGCCCACCGGGTGTTCAGCAGGCCGACGCGATCCACCACCAGGTACGTCGGGATCAGGCCGCCGCTGAACATCATCGTGAACACGAACAGGGCCATGATCAGGCCCTTGCCCGGCAAACCCTGCCGGGACAGGGGATACGCGGCGAACAAGGTCAGTACGGTCGCCAGCAGTGCCCCGCCGATCGCGTAGATCAGCGAGTTGCTGAAGCCGCTGACGATCGAGCCGTAGTCGAAGACGGCCTTGAACGCGTCCAGGCTGAACCCGACCGGCCAGAGCCAGACCTTGCCGGAGGCAACGTTCTTCGGATCGCTCAGCGACGCACTGAACACGTAGACCAGCGGATACAGCACCGCCAGCGTGAACAGGCCGAGCGCGGCGTAGTTGCAGATCATCACGATCCGGTCCGAGCGGGTCTCCCGCACCGGAGCCGGTGCCTGCGTGGTCGTGGTCATCGCGCTCACCCCTGGAAGGCTTCGTAGGCGGCCTGCTGAATCTCCAGATAGGGCTTCAACCCGATCTTGCCGATCCGGGCGAGGTAGTCGCGCCAGTGCCCGTCGTCGGCCGGATCGAGCTTGCCGGTGACGAACTTGGCCATCGACAGGTTCACCTCGCCTTTGAGGTTGAGGCCGATCTCGGCGTCCTGCGCGGCCTGGTCGGCCTCCAGCGTCACGGGCGGGAACTCCAGGTCCACCGGCTGCTTGTACGGGAAGTAGTCGTCCCTGGTCTGCTCGTACAGCGGAGACTCGAAGGTGGGCTTGCGCGGGTTCACCCGCTCGGCCAGCCGGAAATCGCCGGAGCGGTACATCACGCCGTACTGGTCCCAGGTCTTTCCCTTGGTGGTGTCGGAGGCCCAGGTCTCGCCGAGACTGTAGATCGCCTGCTTGCCGTTGATGCCCTTGTCACCCTTGGCCGCCCACTGGAAGTCGGGTCCGCCGTACGAGCGCAGGATCGCTTCGAGGTCGAACTGGACGTCGGCCCAGCGGACGAGCAGGTCGGGCCGCTTGCACTTGCGGGTGATGACGAGGGTGGAGACTTCGAGGCCGACCTTGAGGTAGTTCCACGCGGCGTACCGGACGTTGTTCGGGCCCCGCAACGGTGGGATCGAGCTGTACTGGTGCCAGCGGGCCTTGGGGTCTGCCTCGTCGATCTCGAGGAATGAGCCCCAATAGTAGCCACGGGCGCCACCGATGATCGGCCGGTCGGGATTGTTGCCGTACCGGTTCATCTGGTCCTGGTCGGCGGTGAAGGCGTCCTTGTTCAGCAGGCCGTCGGCGTACAGGCCGCGCAGGTACTTCAGTCCTTCGCGCCACTCGTCCTTGACGTAGTTCGCCTCGACCTTGCCGTCGTTGAGCACCAGCCACGGATCGCCGGGGTTGTAGAGGAACGCGTTCATGAAGTAGGTGTCGAGCGGCGCGTCCTTGTAGCCCGCGAACGGGATCGTCCGGCCCTTGCCGCCGAGGTCCGCCTGCTTGAAAGCCTTCAGTACTTCGCGAAACTCGTCGGTGGTCGACGGGATGTCGAGGCCGACCTTGCGCAGCCACTCGGTGTTCAGGTACGACCGGCCGTTGGAGGCGCGGCAGTGGTAGCAGTCGTTGATGTCGGGAAAGCTGTAGATCCCCTTGTCCGGCGAACGCATCAGGCGGCGCGCGTCCGGGTAGTCCTTCTCCACCTGCTGGAGATTCGGGGCGTACTTGTCGAGGTACGGCGTCAGGTCGACGAACAGGTTCTGCGCGCCGTACAGGTAGAGCTGCGAACGGGTGAAAGCCACGCCCAGGAAGGCATCCGGGATGTCGCCGGCCGCCATCATCGCGTTCACCTTGGTCATCGTGTCGTCGCCGCCGGCCACCTGACGCCACTCGATCTGGATGCCGGTCTGCTGCTGCATCCACTGGGTGAAGGCATTCCTGTTCCAGTCGCCGACCGTCAGACTCTGCGGTACGACGATGGTGAACCTGACCGGTTCGTTCACGATCGGCCGTAGCTCGCGCGCCACCGGGCCGACGTAGCCGGGCGGGTAGTTCACGCCGCTCTTCTTCGGTCCCAAAACCGCCGGCGGTGCCGCGAGGCTGTCTGCGTCCGCACCGGCCGCAGTGTCCGCCGATCCGCAGCCGGTGAGCAGTCCTCCGCTGCCCGCAGCCGCGCTGACCCCCAGTGCTCCGGCGACGAAGGACCGCCGCCTCATCCCACCCGTTGTCGTTTCTGGTTGCATGCTGCCTCCAGCTCGGGTCGTCTCGATGCCATATCCGATAGGATCCAGGATCTTGCCCGGGAGGATGGCACAGATTCCGGCGGCGCGGAAGGCTTCGGTGGTCGCGGACCGGATCCGGTCGATCACTGTCGGCATCTTTCGGGGAACCGCTTGCTGCTTGAGCTGTACCGGTTCAGTTTCTTGCAGCGGCCGGGTTCTCGGTGGCCGGGCCGCGCGGTCGGCGTACCGGTCGGGGGTGCGAGGTGTTGGCTAGGCTGCGCGGATGACGACGCCGAAGTTCATCCTGGAGTTGCGGGAGAAGATCGGGCACGACCCGCTCTGGCTGCCGGGGATCACCGCGGTCGTGCTCGACGAGGACGAGCGGGTGTTGCTGGTACGCCGGGCCGACGACGGCCGGTGGACGTTGATCGCCGGGGTGCTGGAGCCGGGCGAGGACCCGGCGCCGGCCATCCTGCGGGAGATCCAGGAGGAGACCGGTGTCGAGGCCGAGATCGAGCGGCTGGTGAGCATCGAGGCGATGCCGCCCTCGGCGTACCCGAACGGCGACCAGGTCCAGTTCCTCGACCTCTGCTTCCGCTGCCGCCCCCTCAGCGGCGAAGCCCGTGTGAACGACGACGAGTCCCTCGAAGTCGGCTGGTTCCCTCTCGACGCGATGCCCCGACTCCCCCACCGCGAACAACGCTGCCTGGCGAACGCCCTGAGCCACGACCCCCTACCGAAATACACCGGCCGCCCAGCCGACTGACTACCTGCCAGCGCGCGGACACTCAAGCGCGGCGGCTCGCGCCGGGCCATCCCCGGTGGGTGCGGGTCCGCCCGTTCGGCAAAGTCGCCTCGACCCGCCAGCCGCCGCCGGGCACCGGGCCGGCGGCCAGTTGACCACCCACTTCCTGCACGCGTTCCCGCAGGCCGATCAGCCCGTGTCCCGTGCCGGACAACCGTGGATGCTCCCGGATCGCGTGGTCGTTGTCGACCCTGACGATCAGACCCCGACCGGACCCGTTGACCAGGACCCGTACCGCGGCGCCGGGCGCGTACCGCAGGGCGTTCGTCAGGCTCTCTTGCACGACCCGGAACGCGATGTGCGCGGTCGGAGCGGCAAGGCCCTCGCGGTCGCCCTCGAAGCGGCACGACACGTCGAGTCCGCCCCGCGCGGCCCGGCTCACCACTTCGTCGATCAGCGACAGGTCCGGGCCGCTGACCTCCGTTCCGCCGAGGAGCTCGACGAGGCGCTGCAGGTCGTCGTGGCCCTGCCGCGCCGACTCCGCGATCCCGACGAAGACCTGTTCGGCCTGGACCGGATCGCGCTCGACCAGTCGCTGCCCCGCGGCCGCCTGGATGACCATGACGCTGATCGCGTGCCCGACGATGTCGTGGAGTTCCGCGGCGATCCGGGCCCGCTCGTGACGTACGGCGAGTTCCGCGAACAGCTCCCGCTCCTCCTCCAGTTCGAGGCTCCGGCGGGCGAGCTCGTCTGCCGCCTCCCGCCGGAGCCTGAGCACCGTGCCGGCGAGAAAGCTGGGGACGGTGAACATGATCAACGGCACCTCGTTGCGCTCACCCAGAATCAGCCAGACGACCGCCAGGTACGCCGTCAGGCCGGCCGTCGCTCCCCAGGCAGCACGCCCCGACCAGCCCAGCGCGGCCACCAGTGACAGAAGCGCCATGATCGCGAAGGCGGTGTCAGGAAACCACCCGTAGCTGCCCAGCAGCGTTGTCAGCAGCAGCAGCGCGCCGCCCACAACAGCGACGATGCGGGGATGAGTCCGCCACCACACCAGGGTCAGCCCGCTCGCCAGCAGGAGCGCGGTGAAGAGGTTGCCCCGGGCGCTGGTCGGCCAGCCGTGGTACGCCGTCGGGACGGCGATCAGCGCGACGATCACCCCGACGATCCCCACCTGCTCGAGCCTGCGCACGACCCGCTCCCTCGGCTCAGCCGACGACCGGCAGTTGGGCGATGGCACCGGCCCTGCCCTTGACGACCTTCACCTCGACCGAGCCACCGAGCAGTTTGGCCCGCTCCTTGGCCCGGGCGACGGCGGCCTTCAGTTCGGAGCTCTCGCCGACCTGCCCGTTGACGCGGATCTCGAGCGCGTCGGCCTCGAACCGCACGCTGACCTCGATCGGGGCGTCGGCCTGATCGGCCAGCGCGGTGGTGAGGTGCTCGACGATGCGGTACGCCGACAACTCCACCGCCGCCGGCAGCGCCCGGGGATCGCCTGTCACGACCAGCTTCGAGTGGGCCGTCCGCAGCCGCGCGAGCAGGGTGTCGAGATGGGCGACAGTCGGCGTCGGCGCCAACGCCACGTCGTCACCGCGCAGCAGGCCGACGATCTCGCGCATGTCGTCCAGGGTCTGGCGACTGCCGGACTCGATGGACTCCAGCAACGCCTTCGCCTGGGCCGGCGCGAGACCGTTCGCCGACTCGGCCGCCGTGGTGAGCCCGGCGAGCCGTTCCTGCAGCAGGCCGTCGAGCTGCTGGGACAGCCGGGCCCGGCTGTCGGCCACCTCGATCGCCGCTCGCTCGTCGCGCAACTGCCGCAGCTCCCCCTCGCGGATCGCCAGCTCCTGGTTCAACGCGGACCGGTGCCGGGCGGCCAGTCCGATGCCGAAGACGATCAGGACGATCGGCAGAGCCAGCAGGATGGCGCCCGGCCCGGTGGTCGCGTCGACCACCAGGACGAGTGCCGTCAGGACCACGCTGAGCCCGCAGACGATCCAGGCCGTCGCCCGCTCCGAGGCGAGCGCCCCGAGGAACGCGAGGACGAAGGCCAACGGGAGCCCGGCGCCACAGCGGGTCACCCAGCCGAACAGGACGACGTGGAGCGCCATCGCCGCCACCGAGACGCCGGCGACGGCGACGAGCCCGCGTCGCCACCAGAGCACCGGAACCGTCGTACCGGCGTACACCGGGATCATCCAGAGCGAGTGCGAGCTCAGGGCGTGAACCATCGACCCCTCCGCGAGGGCTGCACGCACCTGGTCGTCGGACATCCGCAGGTTGAGCCACATCAGCAGGATGCCGAGCGCGGTGAGACCTCCGGCCAGGACCCAGTCGCGGGCCTTCACACCGCGGAAGATCTCACTCATCGCCGGCTCCTGACCCGCCGCAGTCCGCTCAGGCGGCCAGACGCTCGTCGACCGGCGCGTTGCCCACGGACTGCTTGCTGACTCGATTCTGCACGAGAACGCCGATGCCGTAGAAGAGCGCGACTCCTGGCAGCGCCACCGGCAGGGCACTCACGACGGTGTCGATCGACGCGTCCCTGGCGAGCATGACGAGATTGAGTACGACGATGCCGGCGAGGCCGAGCACGTGGTTGCGCCAGATACCGCCGAACCGGCCGACGGCGTACGCCAAGGCGAATGCCAGCGGGATGAGGACACCGCAGCGGGTGATCCATCCGAACGCGAGCACATGGGCGACGGTCAAGACGGTCGTGATCCCGACGACCGCGAGGATGTTGCGCCGCCGCCACAGGATCGGCAGGGTGACGAGCAGGAAGGCGGGCACCATCGCCCACGAGGTGGTCGAGAGCGGGTGCGGCAGGTCCTCGCCCGAGGCTGCGACGTTCTCGACCATCAGCAACACGCCCGCAGCGGTCATCAGGGCCGCCAGTACGTAGTCGAGTGGCCGGATCCCCTTGAAGATTTCGTTCATCGGACTGTCCTTTCGGTTCGGGTCCCCCTGACCCTGATGCCGTGACAGTAGGTTCCCGGCCCTGTCGCCCACGTCTGGCGCAAGGACGATTACCCGGCCCGCGCGTCGTCCGCAGGGATGACGCGCTCGCCGCAAGGATGAGGGCACAATCGCCGTGTGCCCGACAAGATCCGCGTGCTCGTCGCCGACGACCAGACCCTGGTCCGGACCGGCTTCCGGGTGATCCTGGAGGCCGAGGGCGACATCGAGGTCGTCGCCGAGGCCGACACGGGGACGGCGGCGATCCGGCAGGCCCAGCTGGTCAGGCCGGACGTGATCCTGATGGACATCCGGATGCCTGAGCTCGACGGGCTGTCCGCCACCGAGCAGATCCGGCGGCAGCCGGACCCGCCGACGATCATCGTGCTCACGACGTTCGACCAGAACGAATACGTGTACCGCGCGCTGCGCGCCGGCGCGGCCGGTTTCCTGCTCAAGGACTCCCCGTCGAGCCGGTTGATCGCGGCTGTGCGGGCAGCAGCCACCGGGGACTCGCTGATCGAGCCCGCGATCACCCGGCGACTGGTCGAGCGCTTCGCCGAGCCCGTGCAGCCCCAGGGACTGCCGTCCGAGCTCGCAACGCTGACCGAACGCGAACTCGACGTCCTTCGGTTGCTGGCGCGCGGACTGTCCAACGCCGAGATCGCCGCGGAATTGGTGGTCGCCGATACGACGGTGAAAACGCACGTCGCCCGGGTGCTCACCAAGCTCAACGTCCGCGACCGCGTCCAGGCGGTGGTAGTCGCCTATGAGACCGGCTTCGCCAACCGCGGCTGAACGACCTGGCTGCGCAGGGATTGCTGGAGGTCCCGCGACCAACGTTCGCGGGTGGTGGGTTCGCGGTTGATCACCTCGCGAGGCGGCGGCGTACGTCGGGTGAGCGGCCTTGCTCGGCCAGGCGGACGGCCTCGGTGGCTGCCCGGGCCTTTACCGCTTGGTGTCGTAGCGGCTGACCACCGTGAGTTTGCCGTCGGGTGAGGGGGTCAGGATGACGGATTCACCTGGGTCGCAGTTTTTGCCTGAGGGCTCTCGGAGGGTCAGGTCGCGGATCTCGTAGGACTGCACGATCCGGCCGGCCACTGCGACGTCGAGGCGCAAGGTGGCCGGGAGGTCTGAGTGTGAGGCCATCGAAAAGCGCTGGCCCAGGCGGGCCAGCGCGAAAAAGTCATTGCATTGGTCGTTCCTGCAGGTTCTGAGCATGGCGGTTCTCGGCTGCAGGCTGGTCACGTCCACCTGCACCGGCGGTGGCGACGGCTTGCAAGCCACGACATTGTCCCGGCAGCCCGACAGCGAAATCACGCAAACCGCGATCAGTGCCGCCGCCCAGCGTCCCACCATGGCTCCCCATCCGTCGTCTGTATCCGAAGGACGCGTGGACCGCCGCTTCCGTTGCAGGCAACAGCAAACGGGCAGGTGGAGAATTGCCCCCGGCGGCGGGCCGGGGGCATCCCGGCGGTGGGCCGGGGGATCCCGTCAGTGGGCGGCTTCGTGCCAGGTGCGGCCGACGCCCACCGAGACGTCGAGCGGGACGGCCATCTCGACGGCGCTGCCCATGTCACGGCGTACCAGCTGCTCCAGGGCTTCGCGCTCGCCCGGGGCGATCTCGAAGACCAGTTCGTCGTGGACCTGGAGGAGCATCCGCGACCGCAGGCCTTCCGCGCGCAGTGAGGCGTCCACCTTGAGCATCGCCATCTTGATCACGTCGGCGGCCGAGCCCTGGATCGGCGCGTTCAGCGCCATCCGCTCGGCCATCTCACGACGCTGCCGGTTGTCGCTGGTCAGGTCGGGCAGGTAGCGGCGGCGGCCGAGGATCGTCTCGGTGTAGCCGCTCTTGCCGGCTTCGAGCACGATGCTGCGCAGGTAGTCGCGGACCCCGCCGAAGCGCTCGAAGTACTCGTCCATCAAGCCCTTCGCCTCGTCCACGCCGATCTTCAGCTGCTGACTCAGCCCGTACGCCGACAGGCCGTACGCCAGGCCGTAGTTCATCGCCTTGATCTTCGCGCGCATCTCCTGGGTGACCGCCGACGGCTCGACCGAGAAGACCCGGGCAGCCGTCACCGAGTGGAAGTCCTCGCCGGAGTTGAAGGCGTCGATCAGCCCCTGGTCCTCCGACACGTGCGCCATGATCCGCATCTCGATCTGGCTGTAGTCGGCCGACATCAGCGCCTCGAACCCGTCGCCGACCACGAACGCCTCGCGGATCCGGCGGCCCTCCTCGGTCCGGATCGGGATGTTCTGCAGGTTCGGGTCGGTCGAGCTGAGCCGCCCGGTCGCCGCGATCGTCTGGTTGAACGTGGTGTGGATCCGGGCGTCGGTCGGGCTGATCGTCTTCAGCAGCCCCTCGACGGTCTGCCGCAGCCGGGTCGCGTCGCGATGCGCCAGCAGGTAGGCCAGGAAGGGGTGCTCGGTCTTCTCGAACAACGCCTGCAGCGAGTCCGCGTCCGTGGTGTAGCCGGTCTTGGTCCGCTTCGTCTTCGGCATCTGCAGCTCGTCGAACAACACCACCTGCAGCTGCTTGGGCGACCCGAGGTTGATCTCCTTGCCGATCACCTCGTACGCCGAGGTCGCGGCGTCCCGGACGCCGGTGGCGAAGCGCTCCTCGAGCTTTTCCAGGTACGGCCGGTCGACCGCGATCCCGACCCGCTCGACGTCGGCGATGACGTCGATCAGCGGCAGCTCGACGTCGGCGAGCAACGCCGTACCGGCTTGTTTCTCCAGCTCCGCGTCGAGGGTGTCGGCCAGGTCGGCGATCGCGCGGGCGCGCAACATCGTCGCGTCGGCGGCCGGGCCGCCCTCGATGTCGTCGAAGCTGAGCTGCCCGTTGTCGGCCTCCTCGGTGCGAAGCTCACGCTTCAGATACCGCACGGTCAGGTCGGCCAGATCGTACGACCGCTGGTCGGGGCGGACCAGATACGCGCTCAGCTGGGTGTCCGAGGTGAGCCCGGCCAGCTTCCAGCCGCGCTCCAGGAAACCCAGCAGCGGGCCCTTCGCGTCGTGCAACGCCTTGGGCTGCTTCGGGTCCGCGAGCCACGCCTGCCAGGCGGAGTCGTCGTCCGGGGTCAGCGTGCTCGGGTCGAACCAGGCGGCCGCGCCGGTCGAGGTCGCCAGCGCCAGGCCGGTGATCTCGCCGGTGCCACGTCCCCAACTGCCCTGCACAGCCACACCGGTACGGGCGCCGGTGGAGACGTGCTCCTTGATCCAGCCGGCCACCTCGCCCGGCTTCAGCTGGGTGCCCTGGAGGTCGAAGCCCTCCTCGATGGTCTCCTCGACCTGCTCGTGCTCGGCGACGAGGCGCTCCCGCAGGACGCGGAACTCCAGGCTGTCGAACAGCGTGTGCACCTTGTCGCGGTCCCACGGGTGCCGGACCAGGTCGTCGACCGAGACGTCCAGGGTCAGGTCGCGGACCAGCTCGTTGATCTGCCGGTTCCGGATCACGTCGGCCAGGTGCTCGCGCAGCGACTCACCGGCCTTGCCCTTGATCTCGTTCACCCGGTCGATCAGGTCGTTGAGCGAACCGAACTGGTTCAGCCATTTGGCCGCGGTCTTGTCGCCGACCCCCGGCACGCCCGGCAGGTTGTCGCTCTTCTCCCCCACCAGCGCGGCCAGATCGGGGTACAGCCGCGGCGGGATGCCGTACTTCGCCTCGACCGCGGCCGGGTCCATCCGGGCGATCTCGGAGACGCCGCGCTTGGGATACAGCACGGTGATGTTGTCGTTGATCAGCTGGAACGAGTCCCGGTCGCCGCTGCTGATCAGCACCTCGAAACCCTGCTCGTCGGCCTGGGTGGCCAGCGTGGCGATGACGTCGTCGGCCTCCCAGCCGTCGATCTCGGTCATCGGGATGCGGAGCGCCTCCAGCACCTCCTTGACCAGCGAGACCTGCCCCTTGAACTCGTCCGGCGACTTCGACCGGCCGGCCTTGTACTCCGTGTACTGCTCGGAGCGGAAGGTCTTGCGGGACACGTCGAAGGCCACGCAGATGTGGGTCGGCTGCTCGTCGCGAAGCATGTTGATCAGCATCGAGGTGAACCCGTACACCGCGTTGGTGTGCTGGCCCGTGGTGGTGGAGAAGTTCTCCACCGGCAGCGCGAAGAACGCCCGGTAGGCCAGCGAGTGCCCGTCCAGCAGCAGGATCCGCGGGCGGGTGGTGGACTCGGCCACCGCCGTACCCGGATCCTTGGTCATCGTCGAGGAGTCAGTTTCAGGAGCCACGTAGAGACTCTAGTGGACCCCGCCGACAGTTCTGACACGCGCACGCGAGGGCTCACGTAGTCTTCGAAATGACACATCGCGAGAGCCCGAGGAGACCCGCTGTGACCGACGAGAACGCTGCCGCCGAGCTACCCGCGGGGATGCTGACCGAGGGCACACTGCTCGACCTGATGGGCATCGTCATCACCGAGGCGAGTCCGGAGCGGATCGTCGCGACGATGCCGGTCAAGGGCAACGTCCAGCCGTACGGCCTGCTGCACGGCGGCGCCTCCTGCGTACTGGCCGAGAGCCTCGGCTCGATCGGCTCGGCACTGCACGCGGCCGCTTTCGACAAGGTCGCCGTCGGGGTCGACATCAACGCCACCCACCACCGGGCCGTCCGCGACGGCGTCGTCACCGGGGTGGCCACGCCGATCTACCTCGGCCGCACGACGACGACGTACGAGATCGTCATCACCGACGAGCGGGACAAGCGGGTCTGCACCGCCCGGATCACGTGCCAGCTGATTCAGGCTCCGCCGGGATCCTGAGCTCACTCGCCGCGTACGCCGGATCGTCGGTCAGCGGCGACCTGGTGGCCTGCGCGCGCCGGGCGATCACCGAACGGCGCGACGACAGCAGGGCCAGGAGATTGGGGGCGTGCTCGGCAGCCAGCCGCCGCCGTACGGTGTGGGTGCTGGCGAACCGCAGTACGCCGGCCTGCCCCAGCCCGAGCCGGGCGAGGAACCTGTTCGCCTCGCGGGCCACCGCCGGCGCCACGACGGCGAGATGCGGGCAGTTCTCGTGCTCGGCCCAGCCGGCCGCCTCGGCGATCAGTGCCTTGCCCAGGCCGTGCCGGCGGGCGTGGTCGCTGACATGCAGGTACTCCACTGTCACCGTGACCTCTTCGTGCAGTGGACTGATCGGCGTCTGCCGCAAGTACGCCATCCCGCCCAGCCGGCCGTCGATCTCCCCCACGACGAGCCGTCCGAACGCATCGTTGCTCTGCCGGGCGATCGACGCCCGCGCCGACTCGGCGGTCGGCGCTGCCAGCAACCGGGACTGATGTCCGGTACCGGCGGCCATCTCCCGCCACAGCGTCACCAAGGCGTCCGCGTCGTCCGGGCGAGCGTCGCGCACCTCGATGAGTGGTGCCACGTCGGCCTCCTGGTCTGGTCCACCCCCGAGGTGAACAGGACGGGCAGATACGCTCATCCCCGCGCAACAGTAGGGCTTCCGGGGTCACTTGCAAAGCTGTGACTCGCGCACCTTACAGCCCCCACACCGGCAGTCACAGCCGGCGATCGGAGACCAGGTTTGTTCATCGGAATCGGGACAGTCGTGAACGTCGCGACAGTCCTCACCGGTTCGGTGCTCGGAGTGCTCATCGGCCACCGGCTCAGCCAGCGCACCAGAGACCTGGTCACCGACGCGCTCGGCCTGGTCACCTTGCTGATCGCCATCACGTCCGCACTCACGGTCGGCGACAAGGCTCTGAGCGACGCGGTCGGCGACAGCGCGCCCGTACTGATCGTCCTCGGCGCGATGCTGATCGGCGGCATCACCGGCTCGCTGCTCCGGATCGAGCAGCGACTGGAGGGCGTCGGCGCCTGGATGCAACACCGCTTCAGCCGCGGCGACGGCGAAAGCACCTTCGTCGAAGGCTTCGTGTCGGCATCGATGGTCTTCTGCGTCGGCCCCCTGACCTTCCTGGGCGCCCTCTCCGACGGCCTGGGCCGCGGCGCCGACCAACTCTTCCTGAAGTCCGTCCTGGACGGCTTCGCCTCCATCGCCTTCGCCGCGTCTCTCGGCTGGGGCGTAGCCGCTTCCGCGATCGTCGTCCTGGTCGTCCAAGGCTCGATGACGGCGGTCGGCGCCGTCCTCGGCGACGTACTCCCCGACGCCCACGTCACAGCCCTGGGCGCCACCGGCGGCGTACTCCTCATCGGCGTAGCCCTCCGCCTCCTGAAACTGAAACAGATCGCCGTAGCCGACCTCCTCCCCGCCCTCATCGTCGCGCCCCTGCTCGTCCAACTGCTTGTCGTCGTACGCCGCTGACTTCCCCGGCCTACGCACCGAAGAGCCCCACCGCGCGGCAGTACGAGGCGACCTACGAGAACGCCTAACCACCAACCCTTGATGCCGACAGCAACCACTGCACAGTTGCCGAGCAGCGGCGCAGGAGCTGCGTGGGTGTACGGCGAGTTGCATGCTGACGCCGACCTGCAGCAACAGCTGGCCGCCCCCACCGGTCCTTTGCGCCGACAGAAACCACAGCGCAGTCGCCGAGCTACGACGCAGGAGCAGCGAACCCATGGCGGGTAGGAGCCGCGACGCAGGAGCTGCGTGGGCGCACGCGAGTTGCATGCCGACGCCGATCTGCAGCGACGGCCAACTGCACCAACCGGCCCTCCGCGCCGACAGCACCACAGCGCAGTCGCCGAGCTGCGACGCAGGAGCAGCGACCCAGGGCGGGAGCCGCGACGCAGGAGGTGCGTGGGCGCACTAAGCCGCAGCTCGACGCCAAGAGCAACCACCGCGCAGTCGCTGAGCTGCGACGCAGGAGCAGCGACCCAGGGGTGGGCGGGAGCGGCGACGCAGGAGCTGCGTGGGTGCATGAACCCGCACCCTCGACACCATCAGCAACCACCGCGCAGTTATCGAGCTGCGACGCAGGAGCAGCGAACCCGGGGCGGGCGGGAGCCGCGACGCAGGAGCTGCGTCGGTGCATGAACCCGCACCCTCGACACCATCAGCAACCACCGCGCACTCACCGAGCTGCGACGCAGGAGGTGGGTGGGGGAAATGCCGAGAGCCCCGGTCCGCAAGATCGGCGGATCGGGGCTCTTGGCAACTTGTACTGCGTGCTCAGTCTTCGCCGAGGTAGGCCTTGCGGACCTCGTCGTTGCTGAGGAGTTCCCGGCCGGTGCCGGAGAGGACGATCTTGCCGACCTCCAGCACGTAGCCGTAGTCGGCGCGCTTCAACGCCGCCTGGGCGTTCTGTTCGACCAGCAGGATCGTCGTACCCTGCTTCTGCAGTTCGGTGACGGTCGACATGATGCGCTTCATCATGATCGGCGACAGACCCATCGACGGCTCGTCCAGCATCAGCAGCTTGGGCTTGCTCATCATCGCTCGGCCCATCGCGAGCATCTGCTGCTCACCACCGGAGAACGTGCCGGCCGGCTGCTTGCGCCGCTCTCCCAGGATCGGGAAGAGGTCGTACGCCGCGTCGAGGTCGGCGCGCACCGCCGCGTGGTCGTTGCGGGTGAAGGCACCGAGTCGCAGGTTCTCCTCGACCGACAGCCGGGGGAAGATCCGCCGGCCCTCGGGTGAGTGTGCCAGCCCCATGGTGACGATGTCGTGGGCCGGCACCTGGTCGATCCGCTGACCCTGGAAGAGGATCTCGCCGTACGTCGGGCGCAGCAGCCCCGAGATCGTCCGCAGGGTCGTCGTCTTGCCGGCACCGTTGGTACCGATCAGCGAGACGACCTGCCCTTGTTCGACGGAGAAGCTGATCCGCTTGACCGCGACGATCTTGCCGTAGGCAACTTCCAGGTCCCTGATCTCGAGCAGCGCGGTCATGCCTTGCCCTCCTCTTCGGCCACGGTGGTGTCCTGGACGCGGGCCTCAGTGACGTCCACGTCCTCGTCGTCGTCCTCACCGGTACCGATGTAGGCCTCGATCACCCGCGGATCCGACTGCACCTGACCCGGCGTGCCCTCGATCAGCGCCTCGCCGCGGACCAGGCAGAGCACCCGGTCGCAGAGGTTGAAGATGAACCGCATGTCGTGCTCGATCACAACTACGGACAGACCCGAGTCGCGGATCTTGAAGATCAGGTCGCTGGCCTGCTTGGTCTCCTGCGGGTTCATCCCGGCCGTCGGCTCGTCCAGCAGGATGAGCTTGGGGTCGGTGGCCAGCGCCCGGGCGATCTCGAGCCGGCGCTGGTCGCCGTACGGCATGTTGCGGGCCAGGTGTTCGGCCGACCGGCCGAGTCCGACGAATTCGAGCAACTCCTGGGCGCGCGCCCTGGTGGCCGCCTCCTCGCGACGGAACTTGGGCCCGCGCAGGATCGAGGTGATCGCGCCTGAGCTGGTCCGGCAGTAGCGCCCGACCATCACGTTCTCCAGCGCGGTCATGTTCGCGAACAACCGGATGTTCTGGAAGGTCCTTGCCATCCCGGCCCGGACGACGGCCCGCGGCTTGGGTGGCAGCGGCGTACCGGCGAACCGGACCTGTCCGCTGGTCGGCTTGTACAGACCGGTCAGGCAGTTGAAGAACGTCGTCTTGCCGGCCCCGTTCGGGCCGATCAGGCCGACGATCTCGCCCTCGCGGACGGTCAGGTTCACGTCGTTGACCGCCAGCAGACCACCGAACCGCATGGTCACCCCGGAGGCCTCCAGCACCGGCTGCCCGATCGCGCGCGCCGGGTTCGCCGCCGCTTCCGTGATCGTCATCTCGCCTCCTCGACCAGTTCGCTCTCGATGGCCACCGCGAGCTCCTCGTCCTCTTCGTGGAACTCCAGCTGCCTGCGTCTGCTCGCGACCAGTCCCTCGGGACGGAACCGCATCATCAGCACCAGCAGCAGACCGAACATCAGCAGCCGGTACTCCGAGAAGAACCGCAGCTTCTCCGGCAGCAGCTTCAGGATCGTTGCTCCGAGCAACACACCCGCGATGGTGCCCATACCGCCGAGCACGATCGCGGCGAGCAGGAACGCCGACTCCAGGAAGATGTACTGGTCGGGGCTGACGGCAACGTCCTGGTGCGCCTTGATGGTGCCGGCCAGGCCGGCCAGGAAGGCGCCGATCGCGAAGGCGAGGATCTTCAGTCCGAAGACGTTGACCCCCATCGCTTCGGCGGCCTTCTCGTCCTCCCGGATCGCCACCCAGCCGCGGCCGATCCGGCTGTCGTTCAGCCGGGAGAAGACCAGGATGACGAAGCCGATCAGGAGCAGCAGCAGGAAGTAGTAGTTGGAGAAGCGGCCCAGCTCGATCCCGGCGATCGTGTGCGGGTCGCCGAAATTGAACCCACCGATCTGCAGCTCCGGGATGCCGGGGATGCCGTTCGGGCCGTTGGTCAGCAGCGGGCCGTTGGTGCCGTCCAGGTTGAACATCGTCAGCCGGAAGATCTCACCGAAGCCCAGCGTCACGATCGCCAGGTAGTCACCGGAGACCCGCAGCGTCGGCGAACCGATGATGAGGCCGAGGGTGGCCGCCGTACAGGCACCGAGCAGGACGACGATCGGGAACGGCGGGTGCCAGTTGATCGTCGCGAACGCCGACTCCGACAGCATCGCGGCGACGTACGCGCCGGAGCCGAGGAAGGCGATGTACCCGAGGTCGAGCAGACCGGCCAGGCCGACCACGATGTTCAGGCCCATCGCGGTGGCCGCGAAGATCAGCACCTGGGTCGCGATCGACATGTTCGCGTCCGAGCCGTTCTGGGTGAACGGGAAGAAGAACGCGACCACGAACGCGGCCAGCGTGAGTACCTTCTTGTGCCGCTGCGCGACGTGCCCGAACCAGCTCAGCGTGCCGGTCCGGAACATCACGACGACGACCGTCGCGAAGAAGGCCAGGCAGATGATGAACGACCAGGCGTCGGTCAGTCCGAGCGCGTACGCCGCGCCGAACAGGATCGCCGCCATCGTCACCGCGATCGCCAGGATCTCGGCCCAGCCGGCCACTCTCGCCTTGCTCAGGTCGTTCAGTTGGGGCAACGGCAGCAGCCGCGAGCCGACCAGCAGCAGGATCGCGCCGGCCAGGCTGATGTAGGCACCCGGGTCGACGTTGATCAGGCCGTCGGACTCGGTACCGATCGCAACCAGGATCAGCACCATGTAGAGCGTCAGCCCGATCCCGAACGCCCGCAGACCGAGCGCCGAGTCGAGCCAGGGACCGATCTTGGTGGTCAGCGGGCCCTTGACCGCGAGCAGCAGGATCAGCGAGAGCACGGCCCCGATGATCGTCAGCCGCTGCAGGCCGCCGGGGTTGCCGACGATCGAGAGGTCCCCGAGGATCTTCCGGTCGTAGCTCCAGGACAGGAAGGAGCCGACGATCAGCAGTACGACGCCGGCGAGCCCGAGCGGCCAGGCCGCCCGGTTCTCCGCCGGCCGCGCCACGACGCTGTCGGCCGGCTGGGTCTTTACCTCACTCATGCGCGGTCCACCACCCTTGCTCCGAGCAGACCCTGCGGCCTGAAGACCAGCACCAGGATCAGGATGACGAAGGCCCAGACGTCCTTCCAGGAGCCACCGCCGAACTGTCCCGGGATGTACTGCGTGGCCATCGACTCGACGACCCCGAGCACCAGGCCGCCGACGACCGCACCCTGGATGTTGCCGATACCACCGAGAACAGCGGCGGTGAACGCCTTCAGACCGGCCAGGAAGCCCATCCGGAACTCGATGTTGTTGTTCTGGAAGCCCTGCGAGATCCCGGCCACCGCGGCCAGGACCGCACCGAGGGCGAACGCGACCACGATGATCCGGTCGACGTTGATGCCCATCAGCCGGGCGGTGTCCGGATCCTGCGAGACCGCGAGCATGCCGCGGCCGAGCCGGGTCCGGTTGATGAAGTACCAGAGCACCAGGGTGCAGATGGCCAGGGCGACGAGCGTGAAGATCGCCGACCGCTGGATCGTGACGCCGCCGACCTGCAGCGCGCTACCGGTCACCACGTCGATCTGCGGGAACGGGATGCGCTGCTTGGCGGTCGGCCACTCGACCTTGCCGATGATCTCCTTGAAGATCAGCCAGGCGATCTCCAGCAGTACGCCGGTGGCCGCGGCCACCACCACGACCGGCTGGAGCTGGGCCTGGGCCCGTTCCCGCCCGGTCAGCCCGCGCGCGAAGAGCCAGCCGGCCGCAGTACCGACGACCAGTCCGCCGACGATCGCGGCCAGCGTGATCACGATCGACAGGTCACGCTCGAGCAGCCGCAGCACGGCCCAGACGGCCAGCGCGAAGACAGTTGCCGCCAGCAACGGAGCGCGGTCGCGCCACTTGGTGATCGGGTGATCGAGCGGGACCTTGGTGATCCGCGCGCCGATCAGGTACGCCACCAGCAGCACGATCCCGGCCATCGCGGCCACCGTCCAGCCCGGGCGTTCGTAGAACAGCCGGATGAACTCCTGCAGGAACACCGAGATACCGATCGCGGTGATCAGTGGCGCCAGTCGCGGCGCGTGCCGCAGGGGACGGTACGCGACACGTTCCATCAGCACCGCCGTCCCGACCGAGGCGCACATCGCGCCGACGATCATGAACGGCAGGATCCACACGCTGGTGTGGCCGTTGAAGAACAGAAGATAAGTGGTCAGTGCGCCGAACGCACCGATCATGAACACCTCGCCGTGGGCGAAGTTGATGAGCTGCACGATGCCGTAGACGACGGTGTACCCGACCGCGATCAGGGCGTACAGCGATCCCAGGGTCAGCCCGTTCACGAGCTGCTGGAAGAACTGGTCCACGTCGACCTCCCAACTGCCTCAGTTCTGACATGGCTGGGGGGTGGGACGTGGTCCCACCCCCCCAGGTCATGAGGTCGACTACTTGGACTCGAATTCCTTGGTCTCGACCGTGGCCCACTTACCGCTGGCCACCTTGTAAACGGTCAGGACCTTGGAGGTGGTGTCGCCGTACTGGTCGAACGCGACCTTGCCGGTGACGCCGTCGAACGAGACCTTGCTCATGGCATCGACCGTCGCCTGCCGCGCGGACTCGACGTCCTTGGCGTCCTTCAGCGAGACCTTCAGCGCGTTGATGATCGCGTTGGCCGCGTCGTAGGAGTAGCCGCCGTACGCGCCGTACGCGTCCTTGAAGCCGGCCGCGTTGTAGTCGGCAACGAACTTCGCCGCCGAGGGGAGCTTGTCGGTCGGCGCGCCGACCGAGGTCGCCAGGTCACCCTCGCTGGTCTTGCCGCCCAGCTGGATGAACTTCGGGTCGAAGATGCCGTCGCCACCCATCAGCGGGATGTTCAGGCCGGCGGCCTTCATCTGCTGCGAGAGCGGACCGGCCTGCGGGAACTCGCCACCGTAGTACAGCGCCTGCGGCGCGTTCGGCTTGACCGCCGAGATGACGGCCTGGAAGTTCGAGTCGTCGGGGTTGATGGTCTCGGCCGCGACGACCTGACCGCCCAGCTTCTTGAACTCGTCGGTGAAGGTGCCGACCAGACCCTGGCCGTACGCCTTCTTGTCGTGGATCGTGGCGACCTTGGTGATCTTGGCGGTCTCGTACAGGTACCGGGCCGCGAACGGGCCCTGGACCGCGTCCGTGGTGCAGGTACGGAAGTAGGTCGGGTACGGCCGCTTCGGGTCCTTCTGCCAGTTCGCGCCCTGGGTCAGGCCGGGGCCGGTGTTGGCCGGCGAGACCTGGACGATGTTCTTCGGCGCGAGCACCGGCTGGACCTGCTGGCTGACGCTGGTGTTCAGCGTGCCGACGACGCCGATCACGTCGGCGTCGGAGGCGAGCGACGTCGCGGCGTTCTTGCCCGGCTCCGGCTTGGCCTCGTCGTCCTTGGCTGCGACCTCGAACTTCCAGCCCGGTACCGCGTTGGAGTCGTTGGCCTGCTTGACGGCCAGCTCCACCGAGTGCTGGATGCCCAGACCCAGCGCGGACAGGTCACCCGACAAAGGTGCGATCACACCGATCTTGGCGGTCTTGGTCGAATCCGAGCCTCCGCCGTTGTCGTTGTTGCTGCGTGAACCGCAAGCAGTCAGAGCCAACGACGCAACGATCAGCGACGCGCCGACCCGTACTACGGAACGCTGCTGCACTGTTCCTCCCATGTCTGGATGGTCCGGTGGATGTCCGAACCCCCGCGTTTGCCGCGAGCACCCGCAGGCTAGACCTCCGGTGCCTGTTCAAGCGAACGTCACGCAGCGTGTGTTGTGAGGTCGTTACCCTGGTAAGTATCGTCTTGCCAGGTTGCGGCTGTGTACGGTGCTGACGGTGATCGGGCGCGACCCAGGCGCCACTGTGCGCCACCGAGGCCGTCCGCCTTCCGGGGACTCCTGAGCGGTGCTGTCACCCTCTGTCGGCAAACCTTTCCCAGCGTGTCGGGCCTACGCCGTACCGGCTTCGTCGACGACCAGCTCGGCAACCTGGCGCATCGAGACGCGCTTGTCCATCGCGGTCTTCTGGATCCAGCGGAACGAGTCCGGCTCGGACAGCCCGAACTTGGTCTGCAGTATCGACTTCGCCCGGTCCACCAGCTTGCGGGTCTCCAGCCGCTCGGCCAGGTCGGCCACTTCGCGCTCCAGCTCGGCGAGTTCGACGTACCGGGAGGCGGCGATCTCGATCGCGGGCAGCAGGTCGGCCTTGGAGAACGGCTTCACCAGGTACGCCATCGCGCCCGCGTCGCGCGCCCGCTCGACCAGCTCACGCTGCGAGAAAGCGGTCAGCATCAGCACCGGGGCGATCCGCTCCCCCGCGATCTTCTCGGCCGCGCTCAACCCGTCCAGCTTGGGCATCTTCACGTCCAGAATCACCAGATCGGGCCGATGCTCGATCGCCAGCCGAATAGCCTCCTCGCCGTCGCCCGCTTGCCCGACGACGTCGTACCCCTCCTCGGCCAGCATCTCGGCCAGATCCATCCGGATCAACGCCTCGTCCTCAGCGATCACCACACGCTTAGCAGTCACACCCCACACCCTAGCGATCCCCAACTCACCTCTTTCCCCCGACGAACCGATCGAGGGCCTGTACCGCCTCCTTACGGCTCACAGCAATCGCATTCCGCCGCGGCCGCCGCCATGGGATGCCGAGCAGATCCAACGCGTCGGTGAGGATACCGAGGATGTCCTCGGACTCGTTGGAAAACATGTACCGGACGTACTCGTACCGCCGGACCTCTCCACCGACGATCGGCCGAGTAGCCCAGTTGACGAATCGGCACCCGTCGGAGTGGAAGAGTCCCCGCACCAGCCGTTCGGGGTACTGGGCAACAACCTGCCGCTGCCACTCAGCCAACTCGATCCTCCGCAGATGCTTCCGCCCCGCCCCATGCTGCGGAAACAAACACGGCCAATGCTTCCACCGCACCTCGATCCGGGTCGCTGTCGACCCGCCTCGCAGACACGGACTACCGGTCGGTTTCACCAACCGCATCGCCGCGGCCACTTCCTGGCTCAGCTCGGGATACTTCTCGTCGTTCGCGATCTGCAGCGTGAACACCCCGCGCTTGGCCGCAGCGATGTGCCCGTCCCCGAGATACCACCCCAGCAACAACGCGTACGCCGCCTCGTCGAGCTCGGCTCCGTCGCACCGAGGACACGGCGTCGGCCGGAACGCCCGCCCCCGCGGCAACCCCAGCCGCTGGTACTGCCTGCGCCACCGCCTGATCGTCTTGATCGCAACACCGTGGATCTCGGCATTGACCCGGTCAGCGACCCCGTTGTCCGACATCCGCAACGCGGAGTCCACCGTCTCCTGCGACCTGAAGTGGGGCATGTTCACATCTTGTTCGTCGCCACCGACAGTCTCGCGCCGAATCCGCGCCTCAGCTGATTTGCCAGCAGGCCAAGGAAATAAGAAGATACCTACCGCAGATTGCGGCTACACCTGCGCAGAATTCGCTCGAGCCGAGCGGTGCGCCCCTGGCGTCGACCAGCCCCACTGATGGGCTAAGATCCGGGTGCGGGCCCTGGTATCCCAATTGGCAGAGGATGCGGATTCAAAACCCGTAAAGTGTGGGTTCGAGTCCCACCCAGGGCACAGGTGATCGTCAGGAGCCGGACCTCACAGAGGTCCGGCTCCTGTCTTTTGGCTACCGAAGTTGTCGGTGTCCGATGCGAGTCTGAAGCCATGTACGACGGGCGGACGCGGGCGATCGCGCTGGCTGCGATCGCGGCTGGCGAGAGTCTGAACTCGATCGGCAAGCGCCTTGGGATCAGTCGTTCTACGTTGCGGGACTGGCGAGATCGGGTGGGGCGGATGGATGACGTGGGCGACTGTCCGCGGTGTTCGGTGGGGACGCTTGCCGTGGGGCCGTACGCGTTGTTGCTCGGGTTGTATTTGGGTGATGGGTGTCTGTCGGCTCTGAAGAAGGGTGTGTACTCGCTGCGGATCGCGTGCGATGACAAGTATCCGCGGCTGATCGACGAGGCGGAGGCGGCGATGGCCGCAGTACATCCGGGTCGGCCGGTTCACCGCGTTCGAGCGGTCGGGTGTACGGCGGTCGTGTCCTACTGGAAGCACTGGCCGTGCTTGTTTCCGCAGCACGGATCTGGTCCGAAGCATCTGCGGAGGATCGAGCTGGCCGACTGGCAGCAGGAGATCGTGCGCGAGCGTCCCGGTGAGTTCCTGCGAGGGCTCTTCCACTCCGACGGGTGCCGGGTTGCGAACTGGGCCAGCCGGCGGGTCGGCGGCGTGGTCAAGCGGTACGAGTATCCGCGCTATCAGTTCTCGAACGAGTCGGCGGACATCATCCGCCTGTGCCAATGGACCCTCGAGCTGGTCGGAATCCCGTGGCGGATGTCGCGACCGAACGTGCTGTCGGTCGCGCGCAGGGAAGGCGTTGCAGCTCTCGACCGACTCGTCGGCCCGAAGACCTGAGCCCTCGGCCGGGGTGAGCGAACGCCCACCCCGGCCGCAGGCTTCGGGTCAGTCGCGGTAGGCGGGGGCTGCGCCGGAGATGGCGTCGCCCATGCGGTGGACTCGGAGGGCGTTGGTGGAGCCGGGGATGCTGGGTGGGGAGCCGGCAACGATGACGACCAGGTCGCCCTTCTGGAGCTTGCCGAGTTCGAGGAGGCGCTGGTCTACCTGGCGGACCATGTCGTCGGTGTGCTGGACGGTGGGGACGATGTGGGTCTCGATCCCCCACACGACCGACAGCCAGGAGCTGACCGACGGGACCGGGGTGAACGCCAGGACGGGGATCTCGGTGCGGTAGCGGGCCAGCCGGAGCGCGGTGTCGCCGCTCTGGGTGAAGGCGACCAGGAACTTCGCCTCCAGCGCGTCGGCGACGTCAGCGGCCGCCTTGGCGATCACGCCGCCCTTGGTCTTGGGCTCCCACTCGATCTCCTTGACCCGGCTGAGGCCGTGCTCCTCGGTGGACTCCACGATCCGGGCCATCGTCTTGACGGTCTCGATCGGGAACCGGCCGACGCTGGTCTCACCGGACAGCATCACCGCGTCGGCGCCGTCCAGTACGGCGTTCGCGACGTCGGACGCCTCGGCGCGGGTCGGCCGCGGGGCGGAGATCATCGACTCCAGCATCTGGGTGGCGACGATCACCGGCTTGGCGTTGATCCGGGCCTGGTCGATGATCAGCTTCTGGACCAGCGGGACCTCTTCCAGCGGGAGTTCCACGCCGAGGTCACCGCGGGCGACCATGAAGCCGTCGAAGGCGTCGATGATCTCGTCCAGGTTGGCGACGGCCTGCGGCTTCTCGATCTTGGCGATCACCGGGACCCGGTGACCTTCCTCGTCCATGATCTTGTGCACCAGCTGGATGTCGGCCGCGTCGCGGACGAAGGACAGCGCGATCATGTCGGCCGGCAGGTGCAGGGCCCAGCGCAGGTCCTCGATGTCCTTCTCCGACAGCGCCGGGACGCTGACCGCCACGCCGGGCAGGTTGATGCCCTTGTGGTTCGACACCGGCCCGCCGACGGTGACCCGGCAGACCACGTCGGTCTCGGTCACCTCCTCGGCCACCAGGGCGATCCGGCCGTCGTCGATCAGCAGCTGGTCGCCGGGGTGCACGTCGCCGGGCAGCCCGTCGTACGTCGTACCGCAGATGGTCACGTCGCCGGGGACTTCCCGGGTGGTGATGGTGAAGCGCTCGCCGTAGGTCAGGGTGACCTTCCCTTCGGCGAACTCGGCCAGCCGGATCTTCGGCCCCTGCAGGTCGACCAGGATGCCGACGTTCTGGCCGGTCTCGGCCGCTGCGGTGCGGATCCGTTGGTAGATGCGCTCATGCTCGGCATGGGCGCCGTGGCTCAGGTTCAGCCGGGCGACGTCCATACCTGCTTGGACGAGTTCAAGGACACGCTCGGGGGCGGCAGTAGCCGGGCCAAGCGTACAAACGATCTTTGCGCGACGCACGTCACAAAACCCTACTCCTACAAGACCACTGGCCCGCTGGTCCACCCCCGTTACTGGACGGTCAACGTCCGGTGTCGGCCGGCAGCGCGCGGTACGTTCCGACCGTGATCTCGCCGTTCAATTCGACCGTGACGGTCTGCAGCCCGGTGGGTTTTCCCTGCTCGTAGGTGATCAGCGTGACCTCGCCCGGCCGCCGCAGCGTGTAGCCCAGCGCGAACGCGTACGCCGCTCCCCCGGTGGTCGAGTTCGTGTACGTCGTGACCGCCCGCCCCTCGAGCACCTTCGTGTCCGGGCCGACCTGGCGATGCAGATGTCCCGACAGCAGCAGGCTCGCGCAGCCACGATTAGCGGTGTCCTGGAACGACGAGGGGTCGTGCACCACCATCGTCGAGATCGGCTTGTCCTCGGGCTGGTCGCAGGCCACGTCGGCGAGCCGCTTCGACTGCTCCTCGGTCGTCTCGTCGCCAGGGCTGTCCGCACTCCCCAGGCCGGTCCTGGTCGGGTCGCTGTCGCCGAGGAAGCGGATTCCCTCCACCTCGACCGGTTTGCTGTCGAGCACGGTGAACTTGTGCTTGCGCATCTCGTTCTCGATGTAGCCGCCGGCGTCGTGGTTGCCGGCGACCGCGACCACCTTGAAGCCCTTGAAGTGCTGGGCCAGCGAGTTGATCGAGAACCCTTCCCAGGTCTGGCCCGACGACGAGTCGTCACCGGCGTCGATCAGCACCTTGGCGCCGGCGACCTTGCCGACCTCGGCCGCGATCGGGTCCATCCCGATGTTGTCGTGCCGATCGGAGACGAGCAGCGCGACCGTCTCGCCCTCGGCAGCCTGGTGGATCCGGCCGCCGACCCTGGACACCTTGTCGAGCACCTGACCGTAGAACCGGGTCGACCGCTCGTACGTCTGGACCGCCGTCCGGATCACCCCGACGCCACCGGTGGTGGAGAAGCCGGCCGCGACCTCGACGTCCTTCAGCCGCTCGTCGAAGGAGACCTCCGGCAGCAGAGAGGCGAGGGGTTTCCAGGTGGTCGGCTCGATCTCGGGCGCGCGCATCCGGCCGGGACCGAAGATCGACGCGATCGTGACGAGCATCGCGACCAGTACGACGACCGCGCGGTGCCGCACGCGGCGTTCAGAGCTGTGCAGGGCGACGAACAGTTCGCGGCGCCGGCGTGGGCCGACCATCGCCCATGCGGTGGCGACGACAACGGCGACGAGCAGCCCCGAGCCGGCGCCTGCGACGGCATTGTCGACGGCCATGTCGTAGATGACCCGGCGGATCCGGGCGATCTCACCGTCCGGCTGGCTGGCGATCAGGGCGTCGCGGTTGAGCAGATCGGTAAGGTTGTCGGCGTCGGTCTCCTGGACGTCCAGGTTGACCCCGAGCTTGCCGGGCAGGTCGGTCTTCAATCTGAGTCGCGGTAGCACTGCCCCGAGGTCGAGCGTGGCGTGGCCGTCGAAGGTCGGTGAGACCTCGGCGGCGTGCGCACCGATGGTGACGCGCTCGGAGTCGTTGACGAACCCGAGCAGGCCGACGGCCACGGACACGACGACCCAGAGCACGACCAGCCCTGCCCACGGCGCCGCTCTGCGGAGCCGGGACCTCGTCAGCAGGGGTCCGGACACGGTCTACAACCTATTGCGGCGGATCAAGTCGATGCAGCTTGGCGCGCGGTGCATCTCGTACTCCGGGATGCACCGCGCGCCGCCGACTCAGACCACCAGCGGCCGGGCGGTCGGCGGGATCGGCGTCGGAAGAGTGGACGAACCGGTGAGGTGTTTGTCCACGCCGTTGGCACACGAGCGGCCTTCGGCGATCGCCCAGACGATCAGGGACTGGCCGCGACCCGCGTCGCCGCAGGCGAAGACGCCCTCGACCGAGGTCTGGTAGTCCTTGTCCCGCTTGACGTTGCCCCGCTCGTCCAGTTCGACGCCGAGCTGCTCGAGGAAGCCCTCGCGCTCCGGTCCGAGGAAGCCCATCGCCAGCAGCACGAGCTGCGCCGGGATCGTCTTCTCCGACCCTGGCACCGGGGTGAACCTGCCGTCGACCAGCTCGACCTCGACCAGGTCCAGACCAGAAACGTTGCCGTCGGCATCGGCGACGAAGTTGTTGGTCGAGACCGCGTAGACGCGCTCGCCGCCTTCCTCGTGCGCCGAGGCGACCCGGTAGATCATCGGGTACGTCGGCCAGGGCTGGCCGGCCGGCCGCTCCTCCGACGGGCGCGGCATGATCTCCAGCTGGGTGACACTGCGGGCACCCTGGCGATGCGCCGTACCGAGGCAGTCCGCGCCGGTGTCACCGCCGCCGATGATCACCACGTCCTTGCCAGTGGCAACGATCTGGTTCTCGACGGTCTCCCCCAGCGCGACCTTGTTCGCCTGCGGCAGGTACTCCATCGCCTGGTGGATGCCGCCGAACTCGCGGCCCGGCACCGGCAGGTCGCGGGCCGCGGTCGCACCGGTGGCGATCACGACCGCGTCGTACCGCTGCTTCAGCTGGGTGCCGGTGACGTCCACGCCGACGTTGACGCCGGCCCGGAAGACGGTGCCCTCTTCCTTCATCTGCTGGATCCGGCGCTCGACCTGCACCTTCTCCATCTTGAACTCGGGGATGCCGAACCGCAGCAGCCCGCCCGGCGCCGAAGCGCGTTCGTAGACGGCCACCGTGTGCCCGGCACGGGTCAACTGCTGGGCGACCGCGAGGCCGGCCGGGCCGGACCCGACGACCGCGATGGTCTTGCCGGTCAGCCACTCCGGCGGCTGCGGCTTGACGTCGCCGGACTCCCAGGCCTTGTCGATGATCGCGACCTCGACGTTCTTGATCGTCACCGGCTCCTGGTTGATCCCCAGCACACAGGCCGGTTCACAGGGCGCCGGGCACAACCGCCCGGTGAACTCCGGGAAGTTGTTGGTCGCGTGCAGCCGCTCAATCGCGCCGGTCCAGTCGTCGCGCCAGACCAGGTCGTTCCACTCCGGGATCAGGTTGCCCAGCGGGCAGCCGGAGTGGCAGAACGGGATACCGCAGTCCATGCAGCGGCCGGCCTGCTTGGTGATGATCGGCAGCAGCGCCTTGCCGGCACCACCGGGGTAGACCTCTTTCCAGTCCTGGACGCGCTCGGCGACCGGACGGCGTTCCGCGACCTCGCGCGGGGTGGTCAGGAATCCCTTCGGGTCAGCCATCAGATGGCCTCCATCATCGCTCGCGTGGTGGCGTCCTCGTCCAGCCCGTCCCGCTCGGCAGCCGCCTTGGCTGCGAGCACCCGGGCGTAGTCGCGGGGCATCACCGTGGTGAATCTGGCAGCGGCGGCGGTCCAGTCGCCGAGCAGCTTGGCTGCCCGCTCCGAACCGGTCTCCTCGTGGTGACGCCGGACCAGGTCCTGCAACAGTTCGGACTCCTCGGCGGTGACCGGGAGCAGGTCGACCAGCTCCGGGTTCACCAGCGCGGGGTCCAGGTCGAGCACGTGGGCAACGCCGCCCGACATGCCCGCTGCGAAGTTCCGGCCGACCGCGCCGATCACCACGACGCGACCACCCGTCATGTACTCGCAGGCGTGGTCGCCGACCGACTCGACGACCGCGGTGGCACCGGAGTTCCGGACACAGAACCGTTGCCCTGCGCCACCATTGATGAACAGCTCGCCCGAGGTCGCGCCGTACGCGATCACGTTGCCGGCGATGATCTGGTCGGCCGCGTCGAACCGGGCGTTCCGGTCCGGCCGGATCACCACCCGGCCGCCCGACAGGCCCTTGCCGACGTAGTCGTTGGCGTCGCCCTCGAGGCGCAGCGTGACACCGCGCGGTACGAAGGCCGCGAACGAGTTGCCGGCCGACCCGGTGAAGGTCAGGTCGATCGTGCCGTCCGGCAGTCCGGCGGCGCGGTACTTCTTGGTGATCTCGTGGCCGAGCATCGTGCCGACGGTCCGGTTCACGTTCCGGATCGGCAGTTGCGCGCGGACCGGCTCGCCGTTGTCGATCGCCGGCGCGCAGATCCGGATCAGCTCGTTGTCGAGTGCCTTGTCGAGCCCGTGGTCCTGCAGCACGGTCTGGTGCCGCGAAGCACCTTCCGGCAGCGACGGCATGTGCAGGATCGGCGACAGGTCGAGCCCGTCGGCCTTCCAGTGGTCGACCGCGCGCTGGATGTCCAGTACGTCGGCCTGCCCGATCGCCTCGTCCAGGGACCGGAATCCCAGCGACGCAAGGTATTCCCGGACCTCCTCGGCGATGAACTCGAAGAAGTTCACGACGAACTCGGGCTTGCCCGCGAACCGCTCCCGCAGTACTGGGTTCTGCGTCGCGACGCCGACCGGACAGGTGTCCAGGTGGCAAACGCGCATCATGATGCAGCCCGACACCACCAGCGGAGCCGTGGCGAAGCCGTACTCCTCGGCGCCGAGCAGCGCCGCGATCACGACGTCCCGGCCCGTCTTGAGCTGCCCGTCGGTCTGTACGACGATGCGGTCGCGCAACCCGTTGAGCAGCAGCGTCTGCTGCGTCTCGGCGAGTCCGAGCTCCCACGGACCACCCGCGTGCTTCAACGAAGTCAGCGGAGCAGCACCCGTACCACCGTCGTGCCCGGAGATCAGTACGACGTCCGCGTGCGCCTTGCTCACACCCGCCGCGATCGTGCCGACCCCGACCTCGGAGACCAGCTTCACGTGGATCCGCGCCGACGGGTTCGCGTTCTTCAGGTCGTGGATCAGCTGGGCCAGATCCTCGATCGAGTAGATGTCGTGGTGCGGCGGCGGCGAGATCAGCCCGACACCAGGCGTGGAGTGGCGCGTGCTGGCCACCCACGGGTACACCTTGTGGCCGGGAAGCTGCCCGCCCTCGCCGGGCTTCGCGCCCTGCGCCATCTTGATCTGGATGTCGTCGGAGTTCGTCAGGTACTCCGCCGTGACGCCGAAGCGGCCGGAGGCGACCTGCTTGATCGAACTCCGCCGCGCCGGGTCGTGCAGCCGGTCGGAGTCCTCGCCGCCCTCGCCGGTGTTCGACTTGCCGCCGAGTTGGTTCATCGCGATCGCCAGCGTGGTGTGCGCCTCGGCGCTGATCGAGCCGTAGCTCATCGCACCGGTGCTGAACCGCTTGACGATCGCCGACACCGGCTCGACCTCGTCGACCGGGATCGGCTGCCGGTCCGACTTGAAGCCGAACAGGCCGCGCAACGTCATCAGCCGCTCGGACTGCTCGTCCACTCGCGCGGTGTACTGCTTGAAGATGTCGTAGCGCCCGGTCCGGGTCGAGTGCTGCAGCCGGAAGACCGTCTCGGGGTCGAACAGGTGCGGCTCACCCTCGCGCCGCCACTGGTACTCGCCGCCGATCTCCAGGTTGCGGTGCGCGGTGACGATCCCGTCCGCCGGGTATGCGCGCAGGTGCCGCTCGTGGACCTCGCGGGCGATCACGTCCAGCCCGATGCCGCCGAGCTTGGACGCCGTACCGGTGAAGTAGGCGTCGACGAGGTCCGGGGCCAGTCCGTTCGCCTCGAAGATCTGCGCGCCCGTGTACGACGCGACGGTCGAGACGCCCATCTTCGACATCACCTTGAGGACGCCCTTGCCGAGCGACTTCACCAGGTTCCGGACCGCCTGCTCGGGCTCGATCCCGGGCAGGTAGGTGCCGCGCCGGCAGAGGTCCTCGACCGACTCCAGCGCGAGATACGGGTTGATCGCCGCGGCGCCGTACCCCATCAGCAGCGCCACGTGGTGCACCTCGCGGACGTCACCGGCCTCGACGACCAGGCCGACCTGGGTGCGGGTCTTCTCCCTCACCAGGTGGTGATGAACCGCGGAGGTCAGCAGCAGTGACGGGATCGGCGCGTGCTCGGCGTTCGAGTGCCGGTCGGACAGCACCAGGATCCGGGCGCCGCCCTCGATCGCGGCGTCCGCCTCGGCGCAGATTTCGTCCAGCCGGGTCTTCAGGGCCGCGCCGCCACCCTCGACCTCGTAGACACCGCGCAGCACGGTGGTCGCGAGGCCGGGCAGGTCGCCGTCGAGGTTGATGTGCCGCAGCTTGGCCAGCTCGTCGTTGGTGATCACCGGGAACGGCAGCACCACCTGACGGCAGGACGCCGGGGTCGGCTCGAGCAGGTTCGCCTCCGGGCCGAGCGACGACGACAGCGAGGTGACGAGCTCCTCGCGGATCGCGTCCAGCGGCGGGTTGGTGACCTGGGCGAACAGTTGCGCGAAGTAGTCGAACAACAGTCGCGGCCGGTCGCTCAGTACGGCGATCGGCGTGTCGGTCCCCATCGAGCCGATCGGCTCCGCGCCGGTCTTGGCCATCGGGGTGAGCAGGACCCGCAGCTCTTCCTCTGTGTACCCGAAGACCTGCTGGCGCCGGGTGACCGAGGCGTGGCTGTGGACGACGTGCTCGCGCTCGTGCAGGTCCTCGAAGCGGATCAGCCCGGCGTGCAGCCATTCGTCGTACGGGTGCTCGTCGGCGAGTGCGGACTTCACCTCGTTGTCAGTGATGATCCGGTGCGCGTCGACGTCGACCAGGAAGATCTTGCCCGGCTCGAGCCGGCCCTTCTGGACCACCGTCGCCGGGTCGATGTCGAGCACACCGGCCTCGGAAGCGAGGACGACAAGGCCGTCGTCGGTCACCCAGTACCGCGAGGGACGCAGGCCGTTGCGGTCGAGCACCGCGCCGACCTTGGTGCCGTCGGAGAAGACCACCGAGGCGGGTCCGTCCCAGGGCTCCATCAACGTGGAGTGGAACTCGTAGAACGCGCGCCGCTTCGGATCCATCGTGGTGGCGTTCTCCCACGCCTCCGGGATCATCATCAGCATCGCGTGCGGCAGCGAACGGCCGCCGAGATGCAGCAGCTCCAGCACCTCGTCGAAGGACGCGGAGTCCGAGGCGTCCGGCGTACAGATCGGGAAGACCTGCTCGAGGTCGCCGGGGATCAGGTCGCTGGACAGCAGCGCCTCGCGGGCGCGCATCCAGTTCCGGTTGCCCTGCACGGTGTTGATCTCGCCGTTGTGGGCGATGTACCGGTACGGGTGGGCGAGCGGCCAGGACGGGAAGGTGTTGGTGGAGAACCGCGAGTGCACGACGCCGATCGCCGAGGCGAGGTCCGGGTCGGTCAGCTCGGGGAAGAACTTGTCCAGCTGGTCGGTCGTCAGCATCCCCTTGTAGGTGATGGTGCGGCTCGACAGGCTCGGGAAGTACGTCGCCGTCTCGCGCTCGGCGCGCTTGCGCAGCCGGAACGCCATCCGCTCCAGCGCGAGGCCGAGCACCCGGCCGGCCGTCGCGCTGACGAACAGCTGACGGAAGACGGGCATCACCGAACGGGCGGTGGCGCCGAGCAGGTCCGGACTCGTCGGGACGTCGCGCCAGCCGAGAACGGTCAGGTTCTCCTCGGCGGCGAGCTCCTCGATCCGCGCGATCGCCTTGGCGGCGTCGTCGGCCTCCTGCGGGAGGAACGCGATGCCGGTCGCATAGCTGTGCGGGACCGGCAGGTCGAAGTCGCACACCTTGCGGTAGTACGCGTCCGGGACCTGCAGCAGGATGCCGGCGCCGTCGCCGGAATCGGGTTCGGCGCCGGAGGCACCGCGATGTTCCAGGTTGCGCAGGGCGGTCAAGGCCTTCGCCACGATGTCGTGGCTCGGTTCACCGGTCAGGGTCGCGACGAAGGCGACACCACACGCGTCGTGCTCGTGGCGTCCGTCGTACAGACCCTCGCTCGGCCGATTCGAAAAGGGGGCGCGACCATACATTCAGGGGCTCCCGTCGTCCTACGGTCAACAACTGGCCGCGGGACAACATTGGCCCAAGCCGGGAGTCCCGAGACTACCTCATGACGACCGACAGGTGGACAGACATTCCACCGCCATGACGCCTTCACCTTTCACAGTCACAGCACGTAAGCAAGCGCTCACTCGGCCGTGCACCCATGGTGACAGCAACCGCTTCCCCCGCACCAGGCACCGCCCCGGAAATTCATCAGCTTCTCAGCTGCCGTCGTGGTAGTCGTGAGCCATGACCTGGACCCCTCCCGCCAGCTGGCGACCGCTCACCTCCGGCACCGGCCAGTCGAACGCCGGTGTGTGGCTCACACCGGATCAGTGGGTGGTCAAACGCCTCGCGCCCGGTGTCGAGGACCGGCGCCATCACGCGTACTGGCGGCGCCAGCCGCTCCTCGCCGAATCCGACTTGGTGGCGGCAACACCCGGCCTCCGCTCCCCTGCCTGCCACAAGGTGGAGTGGGATGACGAGGGCGCGACGATCTGGACCGCCCACGTGCGGCCGGATGACCCCACGTCGGCCCCGGACCCGCTTGCCTTGGCGGCGGCCCTCGGACGCTTCGCCCGAGCCCATGTCGCGGAACCCTCGTGGGGTGCGCGCGATGTGCTTCGCGACCGGTTGACCACGGTCACCGGCCGCGGCGGCTGGTCCGCGCTGTCCGACGCCGAGCTGCCCAGCGACCTGCGCCACGCAGTACAGGAACTCTGGGTACGGCGTGACGCCGCGCTCGCGGAACTGGACGCCCTGCCGCGAGTCCCCACGCACGGGGATGCGCACCCGGGCAACCTGCTCGGCCGCGACGGCGACGACGTGATCGCCGTCGACTGGGAGCAGTTCGGCCTCGGCCCCACCGGCTTCGACCTCGGCTACCTGCTCCTCGCGGTCGACGTTCCCTTCGACGACCTCCTCGCCGCCTTCGCACCCGACAACCCGCACGCCGTACGCCGTGGCGCAGTCCTCGCCGCCGCCTACACAGCCGCCTCCCGAGCGGCCTGGTCCCTGACCCAGTCCGACCCCGGCGACCACCTGGATCGCTTGATCAGGCTCGGCGACCTGGTTGCCGAGGCCTGCCCAGCGGACCGTGGCCGGACTGTTCGCTAGCAGCGCCACTGCCTCGGTGTGATCAGGTGTACTCAGCGCGGGCTGTTCGTCCGTCGACCTCGGCGCGCTGGCGGAGCATGGAGAGCATCGTCGCGAGGTGGTCGACGTTCTCGGCCGGCAGGACCGAGCCGATCCAGGTGGCGAGCTCGTCTTCGAAGGTCGGAGTGGCCGCCGCGAGCAGATCCTGACCGGCGGCGGTGAGCGTGAGCAGGGACGACCGGCGGTCGTCGGGGTTCGCGGTACGGCGTACGCGGCCCGCCGCCTCGAGCCGGTCCACCGCCTTGCTGGTCGCGCCGACCGTGATGGCCATCTCGCGCGCCAGATCGTAGACGCGACAGCTCCCCTGGCTGTCGATGTAGCGCAGGAACTCGTACTGACCGAGCGGGACTTCGTGGTCCGCGCGCAGCCGGGTGTCGATCGCGTTGTAGAGCCGCGTCTCCAGCCGGACGAGGTCCGTGAACAGCGCCGCGAGATCGGTCACCAGAAAAATCCACCTTCTCGGGAATTAGCTTCCAAGGAATGTAGTTAAGAGGAAGTGGATTCCTCGGAATCCATCCTCGCAGACAACTCCCCCGGAGGTTGGTATGAGTCACGAACAACGCGCCATGATCATCGAGCTGATGCACAACGCGCCGCAGTCGGAGGACCGGACGACGGCCGGTCAGCGGACTTCGTTCGACAGTCAGTTCAAGGACCCCGAGCTGGGCGAGGGTGTCACCCTGCGTCCCACCACGCTGGGTGGGGTCGAGGCCATCGACATCGCGGTCGAAGGCAGCGACCGTCCAGGCCTGATCCTGTATCTGCACGGCGGCGGCTATGTGGTGGGTTCGGCGAACACGGGAACCTTCCTGGCGACCGCACTCGCCCGCCGCGTCGGCACCCCGGCTGTTTCGCTGGACTACCGGCTAGCTCCCGAGGCCCCCTTCCCGGCCGCCGTCGACGACGCGTACGCCGCCTACCGCGCGCTGCTCGACGGCGGCACGCGGGCGAGCGACATCGTCCTCGCAGGCGACTCGGCGGGCGGCGGACTCGTGCTCGCTGTGCTGCTCTCGGCACGCCGCGACGGCCTGCCGCAACCCGCCGGCGCGGTCCTCTTCTCGCCGTGGACCGACCTGTCGCTGTCCGGTGCGAGCATGGACGCTCGGGCCCAGCTGGACCCGATTTTCGACCGCGACCAGGTGCAGTGGTACGCCGATCAGTACCTGGCAGGTCGGGACCCTCTCCACGAACTGGTCAGCCCAGCCTTCGCGGACCTGACCGGGCTGCCGCCGCTGCTGATCCAGGTCGGCTCGTACGAGGTGCTGCTCGACGACTCGGTGCGGCTGGCCGCCCGAGCAGCCGAGAGCGAGGTCGACGTCAGCCTCGAGATCGTCGCCGGAGTACCGCACGTCTTCCAGCTCCTCGCAGGCAACCTCGACGAGGCCGACGAAGCTCTCGACCGCGCCGGCCAGTTCCTGATCACTCGCCTCGACGTCGAGCGACCCGCCTACGAGGCTTCTCGCCAGGCGTCGTAGAACGCGGTGTAGCTGGGGTACCGAGTCGTGACGGCTTCCTGGAGTACGGCGTACTGGGCGTCGGTCGCCCGGCAGGAAGAGCGGTTGAGAGTGCCGTCGGAGAGGAAGACGAGGCCGGTCCGGGCCATCACGAAGGCGGTGGTGCGATCGTCGATGGGAGCGCCGAGGGAGAACTGCTCGGGTGCCATGAAGCGGCTCGAGCCGAACATGCGGCCCATGTCGTTGCGATAGGGACCGAAGCGGTAGCTGTCGAGGTCCATCACGGTCAATCGGCGCCGGGCGAAGTCGTAGATCAGTGAGCCGTCGTAGAAGTCCCCTTCGACCCACCCGGCGGCGGTCAGCCCGGCGTGCAGGTCGAACACCTGGTCCAGGGCGGTGAGGAGCTCGTCCGTCGGGAGGGCGCGGAAGCGCTGGTAGGCGGTGGTCGGGTCCTCGCGGTGGTCCCGTACGGCGCGCAGGTGCTCGCCGTCGCGCCATTCGTAGCTCAGCACCGGGCCGCCCGGTGACTCGATCACGCCATGGAAGGTGGGCAGCGCAGGGTGGACGACGGATTCGGCGAGCCGTGCAGCGGTGCGGAGAAGCTGCTGACGGCCCTCGAAGTCGAAGTACGGCGCGGTGTCCGATGGGATCCCGGCTGTCTTGAAGAAGTAGCGCTGGTCGCCGGCAGCCACGCCGTACGAGATGTTGCCCGAGTCCTGCGTGTCGGCGCCGAAGCGGGCGAAGATCGTGCCGATGCTCTCGAGATAGGTCTCGGGTTGCTCGTCGGTCTGGGGCGGGAACATCCACCGACCCTAGTCGCGGGTGGGTCAGCCGGCGCCTGGGCCGACGAGGGTGCCGACGGCGTAGGTGAGGGCCGCGGCGGCGCCGCCGAGGAGGAGTTGGCGGAGGCCGGAGTACCACCAGGTGCGGCTGGTCACGCGGCTCACGACGGCACCGCAGATGAAGAGGGCGGTGAGCGACATGATCAGCGCGGGGATCACGTTGCCGGCACCAAGCAGGTACGGCAGGAGCGGGACCATGGCGCCGACGGCGAAGCAGATGAACGACGAGGCGGCCGCCACCACCGGTGAGGGCAGGTCGTTGAGGTCGATGCCGAGTTCCTCGCGGACGTGCTCTTCCAGCGCCTGGTCCGGGTTCGCGTGGAACTGTTTGGCGACCTGGTCGGCCAGGTCGGGGTCGAGACCCTTCTGCTGGTACGTCGCGGACAGCTCGCGCTCCTCGTCGCCGGGGTGGCGCTGGATCTCGCGCCGCTCGACCTCGATCTCGGCGCGGGCGAGTTCGCGCTGGGAGGCGACCGAGGTGTACTCCCCCGCCGCCATCGAGAACGCGCCCGCCGCGAGCCCGGCCAGGCCGGCGAGGATGATGAACTTCGAACCCGACTCGGTGCCGCCGTCCATCCCCGCGATCAGCGCGAAGTTCGACACCAGCCCATCCATCGCCCCGAACACGGCCGGCCGCAACCACCCACCGGTCACATCCCGATGGGTGTGATCCCCCGAATGCTCCGCAGAAACCTGAGCGTCAGTCACGATCCCCGTCAGCCTTCGACGAACCCTCCGAAGACGGCTGGACGGCCGTCTCGCCGCCAGACGGGGTGGCGCCGGACGCCGCCCCCGGTGTCGCAGCCGCCGGAGCCGCAGCCGCCGGAGCCGCGCCAGCGGCGCTCGCCGACCCCGCACCCGCGCCAGAGGCACTCGCCGGCTCCACACCCGTCCCCGCGCCAGAAGCGCTTGCCGGCCCGGCGGAGACGCTCGTGCTCGCGCCGGAGACGCTCGTGGTCGCGCCGGAGACGCTCGTCGGGGAGTCGTCGGTGGGTGCCGCACCGACCTTCGCGTCGACCTTCGGGGTGATCACCGGCTCCTCAGCCGGTACGTCGTCTTCGGCGGGCGCGTCCGGGGTCGGGGCTGGGGAGGTGACGTCTTCCTGGCCGGGGTTGGTGCGGGTGGTGATGACGAAGTAGGCGACGGCGAGGACGAACAGGATGAGTGCTGTCCACACGTTCAGCCGGAGGCCGGCGAAGTGGTTGACGGTGTCGATGCGCAGGTTCTCGATCCAGGCGCGGCCTGCGGTGTAACCGGCGACGTACAGGGCGAAGGCGCGGCCGTGGCCGAGTTTGTAGCGCTTGTCGACCACGATCACCAGCGCCACCACGGCCAGGTTCCAGATCGCCTCGTACAGGAAGGTCGGGTGGAAGGTGGCGAAGTCGACGTACCCTTCCGGCCGGTGCGCCACGTCGATCTTCAGACCCCACCAGTGCGTCGTCGGCTTGCCGAAGAGCTCCTGGTTGAAGTAGTTGCCGAACCGGCCGACCACCTGGGCGAGCGCGATCCCCGGCGCCATCACGTCCGCGACCGCCAGGAACGGCACCTTGTGCCGCCGGCAGGCGATCCAGGCGCCGAGCGCGCCGAAGGCGACCGCGCCCCAGATGCCCAGCCCGCCGTGCCAGATCTTCAGCGCGTCGATCGGGTGCTTGCCTTCGCCGAAGTACAGCTCGTTGTCGGTGATCACGTGGTAGATCCGTGCCCCGACCAGCCCGAACGGCACCGCCCACATGATGATGTCGGCGAGCACCTCGGGCGAGCCGCCCCGGGCGACCCAGCGCTTCCGGCCGAGCCAGTAACCGGCGAAGATGCCGATCAGGATGCAGATGGCGTACGCACGCAACGGCAACGGGCCGAGGTGCCAGACGCCCTGGCTGGGACTGGGGATGAACGCCGGTACGACCACGGCGGGGAGCTGACTAGTCATGGCAAGCACGAACGCTACTCGACCGCTCCCGGCGCGACCACCGAGAGCCGGTCACGATGAAGACTCGACTGCCGCCTTGATGCCGTCCGGTGTCAACTTGCCGGCATCGAGCTGCTTGCCGTTCACGAACACCGTCGGCGTACCGGTGACCTTGCGGTCGTTCGACGCGTTCGAGACCGAGTCGAGCCAGCCGGCGTAGCTGTTGCCGTTCACCGCGGCCTGGTACTTCGCGTCGTTGATCCCCAGTTGCGTGCCGAGCTGCATCAGCTGGTCGGTGGTCCAGGCCTTGGAGAAGTCGCCGTAGATCGCGTCGACGAAGCTGAGCGCCTTGCCGTTCGCGGCCGACGCGGCGAACGCGTTGGCCAGCCGTGGCGAGTCCTCCGGGCTCACGAACGCCAGCGGCCAGTAGGTGATGGTCGCCGTCCCGTCCTCGACCAGCTTGTCCAGCGTCGCACCGGTCGCGGTCTCGAACTCCTCGCAGTGCGGGCAGCGGAAGTCGAGGTACAGCTCGATGTTCGACTTGGCGCCGGTCTTGCCGACGGTGATGCCCTTGCCGTCGGTGCCGGGGCCGGTGATCACGGCGGGCTCGGGCCGGCCGTTCGCGGTCACCTCGACCTTGGAGTGCTTGCGCCAGTAGTCGACCCCGACCGCGGCGACGATGGCGAGCACCAGCACGACGACCACGACGATGCCGGGCGAGATCCGCCGGCGCCTCTCCTGCAACAACGGGTTACTCACAGCGCGACGACTCCTGTAGACGGTTCGAGTGCGAACTTGCTCTGCGGGGTGAACCACAGCCACCCCGCGAGCGCCAGCAGTCCGACGTCCCGCAGGATCTCCTGCAGGTACTTCGTCTGGCCGGGTGCGACCTGACCGCCACCGCCGAAGCAGCCGCAGTCGATCGCGAGACCACGAGCCCAGGCGGAGGACACCGCGGCGATGAAGATCACCAGGAAGACACCGGCGGCGAAGGCCGCCCAGCGGACACCGAAACCGACGATCAGCAACAGCCCGATCGCGATCTCCAGGAACGGCAGGATCAACCCGACGGGCGCGTCCAGCGAAGCGGGCAGCAAGTCGTAAGCGCGCACAGCCTGGGTCGCCGTCTCCGGATCGGCCACCTTGAGCGCGCCGGCCACCACCATGACGCCGCCCAGAACCAGCCGGGCGACCAGGGACAGCCAGACCTTCACTGGTTGTCCGCTACGAGCTTGCCGAAGTCGTGCGACAGGTCACCGATCGACGCGTTCGACAACCACAGCACGTTGGCCTTGTCGTTCGCCCCGAACCCGATCACCTGCGCGCCGTGGCCGACCTCGTACCCACCCGAGGGCAGCTTCTGCATCCCTTCGACCGGTACGCCGACCGCCTTCGCGATCTCCTTGATCTCCGGCAACGTCCCGGTCAGCCCGGTGAACGACGGGTCGAAGCGGTCCAGATACTTGCGGATCACCGGCCCGGTGTCGCGCGCCGGGTCCGTGGTGATGAACAGCATCTGGACCTGCTTGCGAACCGGCTCGTCCAGCTTGGTCAGCGCGGACGCCACGTCGGCCATGACGGTCGGGCAGACGTCCGGGCAGTTCGTGTAGCCGAAGAACACCAGCGTGACCGGCTTCTTCGTCGAGGTGACCAGGTTGAACTCGTTGCCGTCGGTATCGGTCAGCGACTTGGCCGGCAACGCGTACGGCCGGTCCAGCGTTGCCCCACGCAACCCGTTCGGGTCCCCGGCCGGCGTACGGATGATCGCTCCGCCAGGGTTGTCCGCCGTCTGCTTCTGACCGCCACTGCAGCCCACCAGGGCAAGCAGAGCCACCGCGGCGAAGAAGATGGCCGCGTTCCGGTTTCGACTCACAGCGGGACTAACGGTTGGCGAAGGTGCGGGGTTCCCGCCGGACGCCTTCGGCCAGGCTTTCGGTCAGTTCCCGTACGCCGGCAGGCCCGCCTGCGTCGAGCGCCTTCACGAAAGCCGAGCCGACGATCACCGCATCGGCGTACGCCGCGACGCCCGCCGCCTGGTCCCCGTTGGACACCCCCAGACCGACCCCGACCGGGATCCCGGTCGCCGCCTTGGTCCGGGCGACCAGCGGCGCGGCCAGGTCGGAGGCCTGCTCACGCGCACCGGTGACACCCATCACAGCGGTGGCGTAGACGAAGCCGCGGCAGTTCGCCGTGGTCAGCGCGATCCGGTCGTCGGTCGAGGACGGCGAGACCAGGAACACCTTGTCCAGGTCGTTCTTGTCGGCCGCCGCGATCCACTCGGCGCCCTCCTCGGGGATCAGGTCGGGCGTGATCAGGCCCGCTCCCCCGGCGGCCGCGAGATCCGCGGCGAACCGGTCCACGCCGTACCGCTCGATCGGGTTCCAGTACGTCATCACGAGCACCGGCACCGCGGAGTACGAGGCGACCTGCTCGACCGTGCTGAGCACGTCGCGCGTGCGCAGTCCCTGCGCGAGCGCGATCTCGGCGGCGCGCTGGATCGTCACACCGTCCATCACCGGGTCGCTGTACGGCAGGCCGATCTCGATCACGTCGGCACCGCCGTCGACCAGCGCCTTGATCGCGTCGACCCCGCCCGCGATGGTCGGGTAGCCGGCCGGCAGGTACGCGACCAGCCCGGCCCGGCCTTCGTCGTTGGCCTTCCGGATCGCCGCCCCTGCGTTGCCGACGGCAACCAACTCGCTCATTTGCTGCCCTCTGCGTCGATCAGGCCGAACCAGGTGCCGGCGGTGTCCATGTCCTTGTCGCCGCGGCCGGACAGGCAGACCAGCAGGGTCGCCTCCGGGCCGAGCTCCTTGGCGATCTCCAGCGTGCCCGCGATCGCGTGCGCCGACTCGATCGCCGGGATGATCCCTTCGGTCCGGGCCAGCAGCCGGAACGCCTCCATCGCGTCCGCGTCCGACACCGGCCGGTACGCCGCGCGCCCGGTCTCCGCCAGCCACGAGTGCTCCGGGCCGACGCCCGGGTAGTCCAGACCGGCCGAGATCGAGTGCGACTCGATCGTCTGCCCGTCCTCGTCCTGCAACAGGTAGGACCGGGCGCCGTGCAGTACGCCGATCTGGCCGGCCGTGATGGTCGCGGCGTGCCGGCCGGTCTCGTAGCCGTCGCCGCCGGCCTCGATGCCGAACAGCTTCACGTCCACATCGGGGACGAACGCGGCGAACAGGCCGATCGCGTTCGAACCGCCACCGACACAGGCGATCGCCGCGTCGGGCAGGCGGCCGAGGAGCTCCAGCGACTGCGCGCGGGCCTCGTCGCCGATGCCTCGCACGAAGTCGCGGACCATGGCCGGGAACGGGTGGCCGCCGGCCGCCGTACCGAGCAGGTAGTGGGTGTTGTCGACGCTGGCGACCCAGTCGCGCAGGGCCTCGTTGATGGCGTCCTTCAGCGTCCGGCTGCCGGTCTTGACCGGGATCACCTCGGCGCCGAGCAGCTTCATCCGGGCCACGTTCAGCGCCTGCCGCTCGGTGTCGACCTCGCCCATGTAGACGACGCAGTCGAGATCCAGGTACGCGCAGGCGGTGGCCGTCGCGACGCCGTGCTGGCCGGCGCCGGTCTCGGCGATCACCCGGGTCTTGCCCATCCGCTTGGTGAGCAGGGCCTGGCCGAGCACGTTGCGGATCTTGTGCGCGCCGGTGTGGTTCAGGTCCTCGCGCTTGAGCAGGATCCGGGCGCCGGCGACCTCGGACAGCCGGGTCGCGTCGTAGAGCAGGCTCGGCGTACCGGCGTACTCGCGGAGCATCCGCTCGAAGGTGTCGGTGAACGCCGGGTCCGCCATCGCCTCCTGCCAGGCCTTCGTGAGCTCGTCCAGCGGCGCGATCAGCGCCTCCGGCATGAACCTGCCGCCGAAGCGGCCGAAGTGCCCGAGTTGGTCAGGAAGCACAGCAGTCATGGTCAATCGCCTTCCAGTGCACGGTTTCCTCCACCGGGGTGGAGGAAACCGCGGACGTCTTAGTGACGCTGCTGGATGGCGGGGTGCGATCCCGCAGCGACGAGATCGGCGACCGAGGCGCGCGGATCGCGGCCGGTCACCAGGGTTTCACCGACGAGGACGACATCGGCCCCGGCGCGCGCGAACTCGATTACATCATGCGGCCCGCGGACCCCGGACTCCGCCACCCGGACCAGGTTGGTCGGGATCGACGGCGCGACCCGGGCGAAGGTGTCCCGGTCGACCTCGAGGGTCTTCAGGTTGCGGTTGTTGACCCCGATCAACTGGGCCCCGGCGTCCACCGAACGCAGGGTCTCCTCGGTGTCGTGCACTTCCACCAACGGGGTCAGGCCGATCGACGTGGCCCGCTCGATCAGCGAGACCAGTGCCTCCTGCTCCAGCGCGGCGGCGATCAGCAGCACCATGTCGGCGCCGGCCGCGCGCGCCTCCCAGAGCTGGTACGAGGAGACGATGAAGTCCTTGCGCAGCACCGGTACGTCGACCCGGCCGCGGACCGCGCGGAGGTCTTCCAGGCTGCCGCCGAACCGGCGCTGCTCGGTCAGCACGCTGATCGCTGCCGCACCGCCCTCGGCGTACTCGTAGGCCAGCGCCGCCGGATCGGCGATGTCGGCCAGCGCGCCCTTGGACGGGCTGGACCGCTTCACCTCGGCGATGATCGCGATCCCGTCGCCCCGGAACACCGGCATCGGGTCCTTGGCGTCGGGCTTGCGCTGCGCTTCCAGCTTCAGGTCGTCCAGGCTGACCCGCGCCTGGCGCTCCGCGAGGTCCTCCCGGACCCCGGCGAGAATGTCGTCAAGCACCGTCATGTCGTGGTCCGTCCGTCAGTGGTGGTCGCTGGACTTGGCACCGAAGCCGAGCAGCTGCATCACCTTGCCGACCAGACCACCGGCCACGGCGATCGCGGCGGAGATCCAGAACAACACCCAGTTCGGGCCCATCACCATCGCGATGGCGCCGAGGGTGAAGCCGACGAGCACGATCACCACAGCGGTCCAGGCCGCCGGAGTACTGCCGTGCAGGCCGCCTGCGTGAGCTTCTTCGCTCTCGTAAGTCGCCGCTTGATCCGCGGTCGTGTTGTCCACCATTGGCGCCACTCCTCGTTGTCGTCCCGTCCTATTGTGGCGGTACCCCGCCGAACTCAGATCGTCGGGTCCTCACCCGCGTCGATCGCCTTCCACTGATCGGCCGGTGTCGCGGCTGGATCACGCTCGTAGCGCGCCGTCGGACGCCGCCAGTTGTGCGCGGTCAGTACTGCGATCACGCCGGCCGCGAACAGCACCACACCGCCCGCGAGCGCGAGCCAAGGAGCCGGTCCGGTGCTCAGTACGACGTGGTCGGTCACCGCCTGGCTGAGCTCGGGCCGGAGCCTGCTCAACTCGTTGGCGTTGGGCCGCACCTGCAGGGCAACCCCGATCGCGGCGGCACCCAGGAAGACCAGCAGGCCGGAGATCACCCGGCGCAACGCCGTACCGGCGAGCTTCGTGATGATCACGGCCACCACTGCTGCCAGAGCCAGGGTCACCGGGGCGTGCGAAACCGTGTAGCCGCTGAAGTTCACCTTCGGGCGGCCGCTGCCCGGGTCGGCCTTCGACCAGGTCAGGTAACCCGAGAAGGCCAGCAGCACAAGGGCTACCAGCGTCAGCAGGTCGACCAGTCGTTGTGGGCGCATCAGATCTCGGCGAACGTTCCGGCGACGGCGATGGCGTTGAGGACCGCGGCGGCCTTGGTCCGGCATTCGGCGTCTTCCGAGGCCGGGTCGGAGTCGGCCACGATGCCCGCGCCGGCCTGGACGTAGGCGGTGGTGCCGCGAAGCACCGCGGTACGGATGGCGATCGCCGTGTCGGCGTCACCGGCGAAGTCGAGGTAGCCGACGACACCGCCGTACACACCGCGGCGGGTGACTTCGAGCTTGTCGATGATCTCCATCGCGCGGGGCTTCGGCGCACCCGAGAGCGTGCCGGCCGGGAAGGCGGCGGTGAGCGCGTCGAACGCGGTCTTGCCCGCGGCCAGCCGGCCCGTCACGGTCGACTCGAGGTGCATCACGTGGCTGTAGCGGCGGACGTCCATGAAGTCGATCACCTCGACGCTGCCCGGGACACAGACCTTGCCGACGTCGTTGCGCCCGAGGTCGACCAGCATCAGGTGCTCGGCGCGCTCCTTGGCGTCGGCCTTGAGCTCCTCCTCCAGCGCGTGGTCCTCCTCCGGCGTCGCGCCGCGCGGGCGGGTGCCGGCGATCGGGTGCAGGATCACCTTGTTGTCGGTGACCTTCACCAGTGCCTCCGGGCTGGAGCCGACGATGTCGAAGCCGTCCAGGCGGACGAGGTACATGTACGGGCTGGGGTTGGACCTGCGGAGCACCCGGTAGATGTCCAGCGCGCTCGCCTTGGTCTGCAGCTCGAACCGCTGCGAGACGACGATCTGGAACGCCTCGCCGGCCCGGATCTCCTCCTTGGCGGTCTCGACGGCCTCCCTGTACTCCGCGCTCGACCGCTGCCGATGCGGATCCGGCAGCGCGTGCCGATCGGCCTGCACGACGTACGACGGTGTCGGCTGGGCGAGGTCGCGCTCCATCGCGTCGAGGCGGCGGACGGCATCGGCGTACGACTCGTCGACGCGCTCGTCGGAGTCGTCCCAGTTGACCGCGTTCGCGATCAGCCAGATCTCGCCGGTCTCGTGGTCGAGCGCGGCCAGGTCGGTCGCGAACAGGAACGTCAGCTCGGGCAGGCCGAGGTCGTCGGTCGTTGTGTCCGGCAACCGCTCGAGCCGGCGGACCGCGTCGTACCCGAGGAAGCCGACCATGCCGCCGGTCAACGGAGGCAGGCCGGGGAGCCGGGGTGTGTGCAGGATCTCCAGGGTCTCGCGGAGCGCCTTGAGCGGGTCACCGGTCTGCGGCAGGCCGACCGGCGGGTTCCCGGTCCAGACGGCCTCGCCGTCGCGCTCGGTCAGGGTCGCGGCCGAGCGGACGCCGATGAACGAGTACCGCGACCAGACGCCGCCGTTCTCGGCCGACTCCAGCAGGAAGGTGCCCTCGCGCTCGGCGGCGAGCTTGCCGTAGACACCGATCGGCGTCTCGGCGTCGGCCAGCAGGCGCCGGGTCACCGGGATCACCCGGCGGTCCTTCGCGTACTCGCGGAACGTCTCCAGCTCGGGGGTGTTCACGCTCATGCGGTGACCTCGATCTCGCCGTGTTCGAAGCAGCTGCGGGTGCCGGTGTGACAGGCCGGGCCGTCGGAGTCGACCAGGACGAGCAGGGTGTCGGCGTCGCAGTCGACCAGGATCTGCTTGACCTGCTGGCGGTGGCCGCTCGTCTCGCCCTTCACCCAGTACTCCTGGCGGCTGCGCGACCAGAACGTGCTCCAGCCGGTCCTGGCGGTACGTCGGACCGCTTCGGCGTCCATCCAGCCGACCATCAGCACCTCGCGGGTGTCGTGCTGCTGCACCACGGCGGCGATGAGTCCGGCCGAGTCGAACCGCAGATCCTCGATGCTCACCAAGCTGTCCTTTCGATCTTCGACCCCGCTGTCCTTCCGCCCTTTCACACCCTCATTCTCGCCGATCCCGCCGACACTCCTGACCACGCGGGGGTGGTCCGGACGGACGCGGTCCTGACAGGATGGCCGGATGACGACGAGTGTTGCCCGGGTGCAGGGTCTGTTGCAGGACAATCCGCTGATCGACGGCCACAACGATCTGCCGATCGCCTTCTACGAACTGTGCGAGTACGACCTGGACGCGCACGACCTGAGCGTCGGCGTACCGGCGTTGCACACCGATCTCCCCCGGCTGCGGGTCGGCCAGGTCGGCGGGCAGTTCTGGTCGTTGTGGGTGCCCGACGACGACCACGCCGTGAAGCGGACGCTGGAGCAGATCGACTTCGTCCAGAAGATGGTCGCCCGCTTCCCCGACGCGCTCGCGCTGGCCGACACCGCCGACGAGGTCGAGGCGGCGTTCAAGGACCGCAAGGTCGCCTCCCTGATGGGGATGGAGGGCGGCCACTCGATCGACAGCTCACTGCCCGTACTGCGGGTGATGCGCGCGCTGGGCGTGCGGTACATGACGCTCACCCACAACAACAACGTGCCGTGGGCCGACTCGGCCACGGACGAGCCGGTGCTGGGCGGGCTGAACGACTTCGGCGAGGACGTCGTCCGTGAGATGAACCGGATCGGCATGCTCGTCGACCTCTCGCACGTCTCCGCGGACACCATGCGCGACGCGCTCCGGGTGACCAGCGCGCCGGTGATCTTCAGCCACTCGTCGGCCCGCGCGGTCTGCGACGTACCGCGGAACGTGCCCGACGACGTCCTGCAGACCCTCGCCGCGAACGAAGGCGTCTGCATGGTCACCTTCGTCCCGTACTTCGTCTCGCAGCCCTTCGTCGACTGGGTCGCCGAGGCGAAGCAGGCGACCGGCTCGACGGACCTCGACCCGCTCCGCCCGGCCGACCAGCGCAAACTGGCCGAGGCGTTCGACAAGCCGAGGCCGCAGGCCACCCTGGAGGACGTGGTGGCGCATGTCGAACACGTCCGCGAGGTGGCCGGCGTGGACCACATCGGTCTCGGCGGCGACTACGACGGCTGCCCCGAATTCCCGACCGGCCTGCCCGACGTCGCGTCGTACCCGACCCTGTTCTACGCCCTCGCCGACCGCGGCTGGAGCGACGAAGACCTGGTGAAACTTGCCGGCGGCAACATCCTCCGGGTCCTGCGGGACGCCGACGAGGCCGCCGGCTAGTCAGCTGTCGCGGACCTGGTCGCGGGTTTCGGGGAGGGCCTCGAAGCCCGCGGCGCGGTAGGTGGCCACCGCGCCGACGTTGAAGCTGGGGGTGCAGACGACCGCGCTCGAGGCGCCGAGTTCGCGGAGCATGGCGGCTGCGGCGAGGGTGATGGCCTGGCCGTAGCCGTTGCCGCGGTGGTCCCGGTGGACGCCCATCGGCTCCAGCAGTCCGGGCCGGCCCGGACCGGCCGACCAGACCGTGACGGCCGCAACCGGCTCGCCCTGGGCATCCCTGCCGACGAGGCAGCGCGCAGCGGCGTACGGCGCTCCGGCCGCCATCGCGTGCCAGCGCTCGTCGGTGAACGTCGACCCGTCGAACGAGGCGCGCTGCACCGCCGTACGGACCGGCGCGTTCTCCGGCCCGACCACCTCCACCGCCAGACCGCTGTCCTCGACCGGCGCCGCCAGATCGCGCCGCAACGGTGTCCATGGCTCCTCGACGCCCCAGCCGTCCTTGGCCAGCAGATCCTTCACCCGGGCACCGGTCGGCGACTCCACGTACACCCGGCCCTCGATCAGTACGCCGCGGGCCGGGTCGACCAGGTCCTCGACGAGTTGCTGAGCCAGTTCGTCGTCCTCCAGCGCCTCCGGCGCGATCGCCAGCCGGAGCAGATCGGGCTCGTCCAGCAACCCGATCGCGACGGTCTCCCCGTCGCGCTCCCACACCCGGGTGGCCGCCGCGGTCCGCTCCGCACCGAAGCGCCAGAACCAGCCGAGATCCCCCGGGTGCAACTGCACCGGCGCCGCCTCCGCCTGCCACTGCGCGAGCGTCGCCGCAGCCCCCGCGAGCCCGTCCACCGACGGCGTCCCCAACCAGATCGTCATGCCCCCATCCCACACCACCCCCGGCTCCTGCCGCACCCGGGTTTCCGCGGCGGCGATGTTTGCGGGTTCGAGGAAAGGGCACGGGGCTGACTCAGTGAAAACGAGGCTAGGAGTTGTTGTGCTTACCCTGACTGAGAACGCCACCTTGGTGATCAAGAGCATCACGGGGGTGGAAGGCGCTCCGGACGGTGCCGGAGTCCGGATCTCGCAGGAGAATCCGGCCGAGCCCTCGCTGGCTGTGACAACCACCGACGCGCCGCAGCCTGGAGATCAGGTGGTCGAGAACAGCGGTGCGCGGGTGTTCCTGGAGCAGAACGCCGCCGGCGCCCTGGACGACAAGATCCTCGACGCGGCGGTGGACGACAAGGGCGGGGTCGAGTTCCTGCTGGTGCCCCAGCCCTCCTGAGCGATTGAAGACGGCCCCGCTCCGCGCAGTTCTGACAGGGTGCGCGGGGCGGGGTCCTGCTCGTTCAGCCGGCCGAGCGCTGCGCGATCCAGCTGTCGTGGAGCTGGCTGTACACGCCGCCGGCGGTGACGAGCTCGACGTGCGGGCCTCGCTCCACCACCCGGCCGTCGTCGAAGACGAGGATCTCGTCCGCCGCCTCGGCGGTGGAGAGACGGTGCGCGATGATCACCGAGGTCCGGCCGGCCATCAGCCGCTCGAGGGCCGCGTTCACCCGTACTTCGGTGCCCGGGTCCACCGCGGAGGTCGCTTCGTCGAGCACCAGCAGGTCCGGATCCGCGATGTTCGCCCGCACGAGCGCCACCAGTTGCCGCTCGCCCGCGGACAACGACTCACCCCGCTGACCCACCGGCGAATCCAGCCCGTCCGGCAGCGACTCCAGCCAGTCCGTCAGCCCGAGCGACTCGAAGGCCGCGAGCAGTTGGGCGTCCGTCACCTCCGGTCGCCCGAACCGGACGTTGTCGGCCAGTGACGAGTCGAAGAGATACCCGTCCTGCGGCACCATCACGACCCGCTCGCGCAGGGACGAGAACGCGATCTCGCGCGCGTCCACGCCGTCGAGCAGAACGGCACCCGAGGTCGGATCCATCAGCCGCGTGAGCAACTTGGCGAAGGTAGTCTTCCCCGAGCCGGTCTCCCCCACGACAGCCACCCGCCGATGCGGTTCGAGCCGCACCGAGACATCCCGCAGTACCAGTTCCCCTTCTGGATAAGCGAAATCGACACCGTCGAACTCGATGGTGATCGGTCCGCGGTCCTGCGTGACACCGTCCGCTCCCGGGTCCACCACATCAGCCGGCGTCGCGATGACACCGAGCACGCGACGCCAGCCGGCGAAAGCGCTCTGCGCGTCGGTCAGCACCTGCGTCGCGATCTGGACCGGGTCGGAGAACAGCGCGACCAGGAACATGAAAGCCAGGATCTCGCCGAGCGTCGCATGCCCGTCGACCCCGAGCAGCACCCCGGCCGTCAGCACGCCCGCGTTCGCGAGCCCGGCCGCGAGACCACCGATGGAGAACGTGATCCCGGTGATCGCCTGCGCCCGCGTCGAGGTCCGCCGGAACTCCTCGATCGAGGCGTCGATGCGCTGCTGCGTCCGCCGCTCGATCGCGTAGGCGCGCACCACCTGCGCCCCGACCACCGGCTCGGCGATCGCGGACAGCATCTCGCCGACCTTCGCCCGGACCACGCCGTACGCCGCGGACATCCGGGCCTGCAGGAACCGCAGCGACGCGAACAGCGGGATGAAGCAGACCAGCACGACGAGCGCGAGCTGCCACGAGTAGACGAACATCACGACCGTCGCCAGCAGCATCTGCCCGAGGCTCACCAAGAAGATGAACCCGCCGAACTGCAGGAACTGCGACACGGTGTCCACGTCGGAGGTCACCCGGCTGACCAGCGCGCCCCGGCGCTCGGTGCTCTGCGTCAGCACCGGCAGGTCATGGACGTGCCGGAACGCCTTGATCCGCATCGTCGCGAGTCCACGCTCGGAGTTCGTCGCGAGCCGCACAGTGGTGAAGTACGACGCGACCGCGGTGATCAGCACGCCGCCGAAGCAGACCACGCACATCCACGCCACGAACGACATGTCCGGACCGCCCGGCCCCGACAACCCCTTGTCGATCGTCTGCTGGACGGCGATCGGTACGACGATCCGCCCGGCCGTCATCGTCAGCGCGAGCAGCCCGGTGATCCACCAGCCACGGGCCAGCTCGGGCGACACCCGCAGTCCCTGGCGCAACGTCTCCAGGCCGCCGGCCTCGTCGCCATGGTCGAGCCGGGTGGCCTCTGCGGCGCTCACGCGGATGCTCCTTCCGAGTCCAGATCGTTCAGTTCAGCGGCCAGTTCGGCCTCTTCCTCACGGCGCGCCGCATCCTTCTCGTACGCGTCCACCAGCTCCCGGTACGCCGCCGACCGCTCCTGCAACTCCAGGTGCGAGCCGTGCTCGGCGATCCGGCCCTCGTCGAGGAACAGCACCTCGTCGGCCAGCGAGATCGTCGCCTTGCGATAAGCGATCACCAGCACCGTCGTCGCCGCTTCGGACCCCTGTACGGCGGTCCGTAGGCCGGCCAGGATCCTGGCCTCCACCTGTGGATCGACGGCCGAGGTCGCGTCGTCGAGGATCAGCAGCCGCGGTCGGCGTACCAGCGCCCGGGCCAGGGCGATCCGCTGCCGCTGGCCGCCGGACAACGTCGTACCGCGCTCTCCGACCTTCGTGTCCAGCCCGTGCGGCAGTGACTTCACGAAGCCGTCGCCCTGGGCGACCCGCAGCGCGTCCCAGACCTCCTCGTCGGCGTAGTCGCCGCCGAGCGTGAGGTTGCCGCGAATCGTGTCGTCGAAGAGGAACGCGGTCTGGGCGACCAGCGCGACCGACCCGGCCAGCTCGCCGGGGGCCAGCGTCCGCAGGTCCACCCCGTCGACCTCGATCGAGCCTTCTTCAGGATCGACCAGCCGGGTCAGCAACGTCGTCATCGTCGACTTGCCGGACCCGGTCGGCCCGACCACGGCGACCGTCCGGCCGGGCTCGACGCTGAACTCCACCCCGGCCAGCACATCGCGATCCGGCAGGTACCCGAAGCGAACCCCCGACACGTCCAGCCGAGCGGCCGCCGACGACGTCAACTTCGCGTCGCCGTACTCCATCCCACCCTCGGCGGTGAGCACCCGCTGCACCCGGTCCCAGCCGACCACGGACCGCGGCAGCTCACCGAGCACCCAGCCCAGCGCCCGGATCGGGAACCCGATCAGCGTGAACAAGAAGGCCACCTGGACCACGTCACCCGCGTCGGCCGCGCCGGACCTGACCCGGCCGACCCCGACCAGGAGGACGAGCAGTACGCCGATGCGCGGCAGCCCCTCGATCACCGGGTCGAACGCGCCGCGCGCCCGGTTGACCGCGATGTTCGCGTCCTGCAGGGCGAAGGTCGGCGTCTTGAACCGCTCGGTCTCGGCCGCCTCCCGGCCCAGCGTCTTCACCACGAGGGCGCCGTCGAACGATTCGTGCGCGACCTCGGAGACGGCAGCGCGAAGCTCCTGGGCGCGGGTGGCGAGCGGCTGCAGCGTGCGCTGGAAGATCACGTTCGCCACGAAGACCATCGGGAACACCAGGCAGCCGACCAGCGCGAGCCAGGGATCGGCGGCGAACATGGCGACCGTGGCGAAGGCGAGCATCGCGATCACGCCGACGGCCATCGGCAGCGGAGCGATCGGATACCAGGTCGACTCGACGTCGGCGTTCGCGTTCGACAGCAACTCGCCGGTCGGGTGCTTGTGGTGCCACTCCAGCGGCAGCTTCAGGTACTGCCTGGTGACGCGCTGCCGGTACGTCGCCTGCAGCCGGTACTGCATGACGCCGGCCCCGACCCGCCGGCCGACCACGCCGATCGCGCGCAGCACCGCGATGCCGAGGAACAGCGAGATCAGCGACGCGACCGCGCCGAAGGTGGTGTCACCGCGCTCCAGGGCCGGCCGGATCACGTGGTCGGTGGACCAGCCGAGCGCCCAGCCGTCGGCGACCGTCATCGCGCCGTACAGCGCGCTGGCCAGGACCGAGAAGGCGAAGACCCACGGCTCCTCCCAGATCGCGACCCGCAGGACCGCGAACCCGCGCCGGGTCACACTCCCCTTGCTGGGAACTTTCGGCAACGGCACGCGAACATCCTTACGACGGCACTGTCAGGGGCGTAGCCAGCCACAGGACTGACAACGAATGACAATACATTTCGAGCGAAGGGATTTTCATTCTGCCATTCGTCGACGACAACTACGATCGAGTTGTGACCGACTACAGCCGGGTAGAGCGACTTGCACTGTGTGACCTCTTCGACGCGGTCGGGCCCGATCAGCCGACGCTCTGCGAGGGCTGGACCACCTATGACCTCGCGGTCCACCTGTACGTCCGGGAGGCCGATCCGCTGGCCGGCCCCGGGATCATGATTCCGGCGCTCTCCGACACCACCGAACGGCGGATGGCGCGCGCGAAGGCGAAGTACTCGTTCAGCGAGATCGTCGACAAGGTCCGCACCGGACCGCCGGCGTTCACGATCTACTCGATCCCCGGCCTGGGCCACAACCTGAACACCACCGAGTACTTCGTCCACCACGAGGACGTCCGCCGTGCCGTCGCCGACCACACCGTCCGCGACCTCCCGGCCGGACAACAGGAAGGTCTGTGGAAGGCCGTTCGGCTGGCCGCCAAGAGCATGACCCGCAAGGCTCCGAGCGGTCTCGTACTGCGCCGGCCGGACGGCACCGAGTCGGTCGCGAAGAAGCCGACCGACGAGGGCTCGGTCACCGTCACGGGTGAACCCGCCGAACTCGTCCTCTTCTGCTTCGGCCGCCAAGCGGTCGCCCAGGTCGAACTCACCGGTGACCCCGCCACAGTCGAACGCATCAGGACCGCGTCGTTCGGCGTCTGATCATTCGGCGTCGGTCGCCGGCTCTCCGGTGGGCCGCCTCGCCGCGGACTTCCGCCGGAGCCGCTGGACCAAACTGCTGACCACCGTGGTCAGCAGCACCAGCACGATCGCCGCCACCACGCCCTGCCACGGCTTGTCGAAGAGCGCGTAGCCCAGCAGTCCGATCGCCATGTAAACAGCGGACCACAGCGACGACGCCGCCAGGTCGACCACCGCGAACCGATGCCAGCGATACCCGGCGAGCCCGGCCGCCAGCAGCACCGGCACCCGACCGCCCGGGATCAGCCGTGACGTCAGCAACACGCTGATCTCGTGCTCGGCGAGCCGTTCTCGCAGCGCGTCGAGCGACGCGTTGTCGCGCAACCAGCCGATCCTCTTGGCGAGTCTCTCGCCACCCGCACGGCACCCGGCGTACACGATCAGGTCGCCGGCGTACGCGCCGCCCGCACCCGCGATCAGTACGCCGATCAACCCGATCGGGTTGCTGTGCGAAGCCAGTACCGCGCCCGCGGAGACAGCCGCGCCGGTCGGCAGCACCGGCAGGACCGCGCCGATCAGGACCGCCCCGGCGAGCGCGACCAGGTACAGCCAGCCGAAATCGTCGCCCGTCATCGATGAACCACCTCGGTCGACTCCCCCGGCGCCAGCAACTCCACCCGCACCTCCGGATCCAGTGCCGTCATCGCTGCCTCGAACCGCGAACCCGGCGGCAGGAACAGGTCCGGCTTGAGCCAGTCGCACCCGATCGGCCAGAACGTCCCGAAATGCACCGGTACGGCGATGCGCGCGCCCACCCGGCGTACTGCCTCGGCCGCTCGCACCGGGTCCAGATGCCCAGGGCCGAGTGAGGGCCCCCAGCCGCCGACCGGCACGAGCGCCAGGTCCACCGGGCCCGCTTCGGCCGCCAGGTCGTCGTACAGGTCGGTGTCGCCCGCGAACCACACGCTCGGACTGCCCTCGACCCGGTAGCCGAGCGCAGGTCCCTCGTGGGCCGACCAGGGCAATCGACGGCCGTCGTGCGCGGCCGTCACGGCAGTGATGTCCAGCCGGCCGATCCGCACTTGGTTGCCCGCGGCAACTTCAATGCAGCGGTCGGCGACGTCCTTCCCGCAGTCCTGCTGGATCAGCTTCGCCGCACCCCGCGGCACGACCAGGGCGGCATCGGACGAGACCAGCGGCAGCGAGGTGAGATGCAGGTGATCGGCGTGCAGATGGGAGATCAGTACGGCGTCGCAGTCTCCGGCCTCCGGCAGCGGAGACGGGCCGCGGCGGCGGCGGAGATGGGCGATCCGCGAGGTCAGCACCGGGTCCGTCAGCAGCCGGGTGCCGTTGTCCTCGATGGTGGTGGTGGCGTGCCCCCACCAGGTGATCCGCACTCTCAGGCCTCCACGGTCGCATCGGTCGGGGCCAGTTCCTCGGCGGCCTCGAAGCGGCGATGGCCGAGTTGTTCGAGCCAGCTGATCAGCAGGTGGTGCACGGCGTCGGAGCCGACCGGTGGCTCGTCGACGACGAACCGGCGCGGGTGGACCAGCATCGCCTCGGTCTGCCAGCCGCCGATGCCGCCGTGGCAGCCGACGAGTTCCTCGAACGCAGCCACCTCCTGGGTGTACTCGTCGACCCGGCTGATCACCACGATGTCCCCGTTGTGCGGCATCTCGGCCTGCCGCAGCATCGAGGCGGCCGCGTGTTCGCCGTACGCCGTGAGCGGGTCGATCCCCTCGATCCGGCCCGACCGGAGGACGTGTACTCCGGCCCGCCCGACCGCCACCGGTCCCTCGGCCAGCGAGTCGACGACAACGAATCCGATCCCGGGGTGTGTCGCCAGGCCGGGGATGAGCCTGGGGTGAAGCAGCTCGATCTCCTCCAGCGGCACCCGGCCCGGCGTGGTCGCCAAGTAGATGAGGGCCAGGTTGCCGGACGCGGTGACGACCATCTGCTCGTCGGGAGCAACCGCCGGCTCGCAGTCCTTCGGGCCCAGCTCGACCTCACCGCGGGACGCCTTGCCGTGCAGCGCCTTGCGGGTGACACTGCCGGCCACACTGCGCCGCAGACTCAGCTCGGTCAGGAAGGCGTTGACCGGTCCCCAACCTTCGGACTTGCCGGTCGCCGCCACCGGTTCCTTGGTCGTGTCGACCAGGTCGTCGACGACCTGGGTCAGCGTCCGCCCGTACCGCTGCAGGAAGGTCGATCCCTGGCTCTGGCCGTGGTCGGACAGCACGACGACCTCGTACGAGTGCGGCAGCGTGTCGATGATCCGCCTGAGCGCCCCGAGCACCCGGTCGAGACCTTCGAGGGTCTGCAGGGACTCCGGCCGGGTCGGGCCGGCGTGGTGCGCGACCTCGTCGTAGTCGACGAAGTCGCAGTAGATCACCGGCGTGCCCTTGACCAGCTCGTCGGTGATGAGTGAGACGTTCAGGTCGCGCAGCAAGACGTTCGAGATGGCTCGCAGGAAGATGTACGAGCCGCCGCGCTTGACCCGCGGGATCAGGTTCCGCCGGCGCTGCCTGCGCGCCTGATGCAGCTCCTTGATCATCTCGCCCACGCACAGCACCAGGCCGCGGGCGGCACCCTGCGGGCTGGAGAAGAAGCGGACGTACCCACGGCTGCGGCCGTTCGGCAGGGCGGCCCGGCTGAACACCAGCACCGAGTGCTCGGCGTCGCCGGACCAGTTGTTGCTGATACTCGCCCCGCCGTCGGCGAGCAGGCCGCGGCCGGTCGACATCCGGGCCTCGATCTCGGCCGCGTCGCGGGCCCGGTTGGTCACCATCACCCGGCTGGTTTCCTTCTCGTACCAGCGGAACGCCGGGATCTGCCCCGACCCACCGTGCAAGATGCCGGCCTGGCTGGCAGGAGTGGTCGCCGGTACGCCGGTATGCCAGCCGACCATCGAATGGCTGCCGTCCCGGATCCAGCCGCCCAGATGCGGCAGGTTGCCCGACATCACCATCCAGTTGAGCAGTGGGGCGGACAACCCGTCGAGCTGGATGATCAGCATCCCCGTCTTCGGCGCGGGCTGCAGACGTCGGGCCCGGCGACGGACGACCCGCATCACCTCGGACACATAGGCGTCGTCACTGCCGGCGTACGCGAGCCAGCCGACGAACGCGCTGACCGAGGACATCACGATCGACACCAGCACCGGCGCCTCGACCCCGCCGTGCAGTTGCACGCCCGGATCGATCGTGACACCGAGGTAGACCACCCAGAACTGGGACAGCAGGCCGCCGATCAGGACACCGACCGAGCCGATCAGGATCGCGACACCGGCCAGGATCCAGCGCATCACCAGCCCGATCACCGCCAGCAGCACCACCAGCCGCAGGATCGGGAGCCGCCCGTTGCTGCTGATCTGCGGCAGCGTCCAGAACGTGATCACCAACGAGATCAGCGAGGCGAGCGCGCCGTAGAACATCGCCTGCAGACCACGCGTGGTGCGACGCAGATCGAGCCAGCCCGGCGACCGGCGGCGCGGCCGGTCACCGGGGAGCTGTTCTGGTGGTTTTGCCATCAGGCGGTCCGGACTCCCCGTGAGCAGTGTGGTTCCGGACCGAGCCTACTGGGGTGACGCTCACTGCAGCTCGAGGTAGTCCACTTCGGCGTACAGATTGCCCTTGGTCAGGCGGACCGTGTTCCAGCCCGCAGTGAGCGTGATCTGTACTGCGGTCTGCTGCCAGTTGTCCCAGCCGGTGACCGGATAGTTGACCACTCCCTGACTGTTGCCGTTGACAACCACGCCGTGGCTCGAGGTCGAGCCCATCCCGTTCGCGTAGCCCACCCACAGCGTGTAGCCACCGGCGGTCGGGGCCAGGAAGGAGACCTCGACCCACGAGTCCGCGTAGTCGATGTAGGCGGCGACGGCTCCCCCGGACGCACCTGCTGCGCCGGTGCGGACCACGCAATGGTTCAGCGTGCCACGCTCGGCCTCGGTCCGGACCCGGCTGCCCCGGACCACGGGGTAGTCGTTCGCCCAGCCGACGTCTGCGACGTACAGGTGCCGGGAGCCGTTGACCCAGCCGTGCACGAACACCTTGCCGCTGCTGTTGAAGTCCGCGCCACCTGGACCGCAGATGTGGTTGTCGAAGGTCGCCGTGGTCATCAGTGGGCGGTATGCGGTCGTCCACGGGCCACTGAGGCTGGGCGAGGTCGCGTACGAGGTGAGGTAGTTGCAGTCGTTGTAGCCGCCCCCGGAGAAGAACAGCACGTACTGGCTGCCTCGCTGGACCAGGTCGGGCGCTTCGATCACACCACTCGACGTGAGCATCGCGGTGTTGCCGCCGACGAGAGTCGTGCCGTTGTTCGCAGTACGGGTGAGCCACAGCGTGGACGGCTTGCCGATCGCGTTGCCGTCGTTCTTCCAGACCAGGTACCGGGTGCCGTCGTTCGCCACGAAGGTGTTCGCGTCGATCGCGCCGCCGAGGTCCAGCGGGCAGATCAGTGGCTGCGTGCCGACCGGCGTGAACGGGCCGAGCGCGGAACTCGCGGTGGCAACGCCGATGCACTGCCGGCCGGACGCCTTGTGCCAGGCGGTGTAGGTGAGGGTGAAACTGCCGTCCGGGTTCGGGTAGACGTCAGGCGCCCAGGTGCGGCCGGGCTGGGCCCAGGCCGCGGACGGGCCGGCCGGCATCGCGTCGCCGCGGATCGTCCACGGCCCGTTGGCTGCCGGCGCGCTGGCCACCGGCACGTTCCCCCGACCGCTGTTGGTCGAGTACGCGTACCAGGTGCCGTTCTTCTGGAACACATCCGGATCCGGGAAGTCCTCCGCGATCACGTCGGCCGGGAACACCGCCGCGGTCGTCTTCTGCACCTCCCGTACCGCGGCCTGGGCGGGCGTGAGCACGGTCAGTAGCGTCATCGCCGCGGTCACGGCGGCAAGCAATCGTCTGGTCATCGAAGCACTCCTCAGGTGGGGCGGAACCTGTGCCACCAACTTTTCCATCGATTCACCTGGAACGCGAGGGGTCGTACTTCGGCCAACCGCTGGACCGCTGCGGCTTGGCGGTGGAGACTCCCGGGTAGTTGGTTTCCGCCTGAAGCCTAGGAGTTCGTCGTGAAGTTCTTACCAAGAGTGTCGTCGCGTGGGTTGGTCGCCGTCGCCGCCGCCGTCGCGGCCACCGCCGGGTTGGTCACGCAGTCCGTGGGAGCGCCCGCCCCGGCCGCAGTACAGGCCACGCCGTTGCAGCAGCAACTGGACACGTTGCTGCAGGATCCGCGGTACGACGGATCGCAGGTCGGTCTCGTCGTCCGGGACGCGACCACCGGGGAGACGTTGTACGACCACGACGGCGGCAGCCGGCTGCTGCCTGCGTCGAACACCAAGCTGTTCTCCTCGACAGCCGCGATGCACACGCTCGGAGCGGACTACCGCTTCCACACCGACGCCCTCGCGACCGCACAGGTCACGGCCGGGAAGCTGCGCGGAAACCTCTATCTGAAGGGTTTCGGCGACCCGACCTCACTGGAGTCGGACTACGTCGGACTCGCCCAGCAGCTCGCCAAGGCCGGCATCCGGCGGATCGACGGTGACCTGATCGCCGACGACACGTACTTCGACAAGGTCCGCCTCGGCGACAGCTGGGCCTGGGACGACGAGCCGTTCTACTACAGCGCCCAGATCTCCGCGCTCACGCTCGCTCCGAACACCGACTACGACTCCGGTACGGCGATCGTCGAAAGCCGGCCCGGTGCCACGGTCGGGGCGCCGGTGAACCTCACCCTCGTACCGGCCAACGACGTGATCAAGCTGGTCAACACGGCCACCACGGGTGCCGCGGGCTCCGCCAACACCCTCACCATCGAGCGCGACCACGGCACCAACATCGTCCGCGTCACCGGCTCGGTCCCGGCCGGCGCCGCCGTCGGCCAGGAATGGGTCACCGTCTGGGAGCCGGAGCTGTACGCCGCCGACGTGTTCCGCCGCGCCCTGACCGCTCAGGGCATCAAGGTCGTCGGCCACCTCCGTACGTCGGCCACCCCGGCGACCGCTCGCCGGCTGGCACGCGACGAGTCGATGACGGTCGGGGAACTGATGACGCCGTTCCTCAAGCTCTCCAACAACATGCACGCGGAGACCCTGGTGAAGGCCATGGGCGCAGTGGCAGCCGCGAGTGGTAGTTGGTCGGCGGGCCTCGACGTAGTGACTGACTACGCGCAGAGCGTCGGCGTCGACACCAGCAAGATCCGGTTGTCCGACGGCTCCGGCCTGTCGCGCAAGGTCAACGTGACCGCCAAGAGCGTCACCGACATCCTGCTCGCCGCCCAGCACGAGCCGTGGTTCCAGCAGTGGTACGACGCGCTGCCGATCGCCGGCAACCCGAACCGCTTCGTCGGCGGGACCCTGCGCAGCCGGATGGCCAACACCCCGGCCGCGAACAACCTGCACGGCAAGACCGGTTCGCTGACCGGGGTCACCGCACTGTCTGGCTACGTGACCACCAAGGACGGCCGCAAGCTGGTGTTCTCGATGATCAGCAACAACTACCTGAGCAGCCCCCGCTCGGTCGAGGATGCCGTCGGTGTCCTGCTCGCCTCCTGGACCGACCAGGCTGCAGTCACCGCGATCAAGCCCAGTCTGTCCCGAACCGCCGCCGACACCTGCGGCGAATGGGTCAAGGCCTGCTAATCCGTTGGACAGCGCGGCGGTCCTTCCCCACGCTGTGGGAATGACCGCCGCGCCCCCGCCGGGCCACCTCACCGTCCGCCCGATCCAGCTGACCGACGTCGAGGCGATCACGGCCCAGATGGGTGCGTATACCTCGAAGCTGTTGGGTTTTCCCAAGCACAGTCTGGAGGACGTGACCGGGTTCCTGAGCGATCCCGCGCACGAGCTGGAACGGGACAGCTGGGCGGTCTTCGACGGGACCCAACTGGTCGGGACCGGCACGGCCAGCCGGTTCGGGGGCCGGATCGACCTCGACGTCACCGCCGACGACCCGGCGGTCGCGGGGTGGCTGCTCGACGCCGCGACCGAGCGGGCTCACGAGCAGGCCCAGGCCATCGGCGGGAACGAGGTCACCGTGGGGGTGGCCGTCCTGCGCGACGACAGGGTGCTTGCGGGCTTGGCCGCTGAGCGAGGGTTCGAACTCGGCACCACCATTCAGCGGATGGAGATCAGGCCGCGGGGTCAGGTCGAGGCGCCGCCGGTCCCGCCGGGGATCGCGGTCCGGCGCGGGGCGCTCGACGACGCGACCCGCCGCGCGGCCCACGACGTGCTGGCGGAGGCCTTCGCCGACCAGCCCACCTCCGTGCCCCGCCCGTACGACGAGTGGGTGGCGTCGCGGGACGCGCGCCCCACCTTCGACTGGTCGCAGGTGACCGTGCTCGAACTGGACGGCCGGCCGATCGCGATGCGCGAGTGCAACGACAACTTCGTCTCGTCCGAGAACTGCGGGTACGTCGGCCGGCTGGCCGTCCTCGCCGAGGCGCGCGGCCGCGGTCTCGCCACCTTCCTGCTCAAGGACGCCTTCGCCCTCGACCAAGCCGCCGGCCGAGCCGGAACGATCCTGCACGTGGACAGCTCGAACCCAACCCCTGCGGTTCACCTCTATCTCGGCGTCGGCATGCGCCCGAAGGTGATCACCGACATCTGGCGCCGCACGCTGACGACCCGGTAGCTGTCGGTCCCGTCTGGAAGCATGGCTGCCATGCGCCACGTGACCGACGACGAACGCCGCGCCCGCCTCGCCGTCAGACACGCGCTGGCGCCGCCATACCGGGTCGGTACGCCGGAAGCGGCGACGGAGGCGATCACCGCGCTCCACGCGACGGAGGCTGCCTCGGTCTCCTTGTCCTGCTGGGCCCGGGTCGACGGCTTCGAACTCACGGACCTGGATCGCGCCCTGTACGAAGACCGCAGCCTGGTGAAGCAGCTGGCGATGCGGCGCACGCTCTTCGTGTTCCCCCGCGACCTGCTCCCGCTCGTGTGGAGCAGCGCCTCCGCCCGGGTCGCCACTGCCGAACGCGCCCGGATCACCAAAGGCGTCGTCAAAGTCGGCATCACCACAGACGGCGAACGGTGGCTGAAGGAGGCCCGGACTCAGCTTCTCGCCTTACTGGCCGCCACTCCGGACGGCTGCACGACCGCCGACGTGCGGGCCGCGGTGCCGATGGTGGATGTGAAGGTGGAGCTGTCGGCAGGGCAGACGTTCACCGCGTCCGGCGTTCTGACGCTGCTGAGCCTGTCCGGCGAGATCGTCCGCGGCGTGAACACCGGCCGCTGGTTCACCTCGCGCCACCGGTGGACCCTGATGGACCGCTGGCTCGGAGAGACCGCACCGCCACCGCCTTCCGCGACCGACGGCTATCGCGAACTCGTCCGCCGGTGGCTCCACTCGTTCGGCCCCGGGACCGAGGACGATCTCGTCTGGTGGCTCGGCTCCACCAAGTCCGCGGTACGAACTGCGCTTCAGGCGCTCGATGCTGTCGAGGTCTCGCTGGATGGTGGCGCCACTGGCTGGCTGCTGCCTGATGATGTCGACGAGGTCGGCGATCCGGGTCCGTGGGTGGCGCTGCTGCCGGTGCTGGATCCGACCGTGATGGGCTGGAAGGGCCGCGACTTCTATCTCGGGCCGCATCGCGAGCAGATCTTCGAGATCCGCGGCAACGCCGGTACGACGGCGTGGGCCGACGGCCGGGTGGTCGGGTGCTGGGTGCAGGACGGCGACGGCGTCGTACGGGTGTCCTTGCTGGAGAAGGTCTCGGCCCGGACCCGGCAGGCGCTCGACGCCGAGGCGGTCCGGCTGACGCAGTGGCTCGCCGGTCAACGGATCGGGACGCCGTACGCGACACCGGCCATGAAGGCAGCGCGCGCGATGTAGACAGACTTCCTCGCCGGGGTGGTCGCGGTCCGCCCCGGCGAGGTCGTCAGTTCAGGACCGACCGGTTCCCAGTCGTGCCGGCCAGCACCTTCCTGTTCCCGAGTTGCCAGCGCAGATCCAGCGGGATCCGCACGTCCTTTCCACCAGGTTTCGGACATTGCTGACCGTCGGGTTGATCCGGCGCCACCGAGTACCGGTAGGCAGCGATCCGGACCGTCTTGGTGTCCTGCGCAAGGATCCGCACCATCGTGTGCGGGATGCAGGTCGCCTCGGTGTCGCGAGCGACCTCGACGACCACGCTGTCGGTGCTGTCCTGGTCGGCGACGACGCTGATGATCGGGACCTCCCCGGCCAGCACCATCACCGTCGTACCGAACTTGAACCGCGCCGGCGGCGGTCCGTCGTCGAGCACACCGAGCACGGGCGCACTCACCGGCGGCGTCGCGGGGTCTTCCTCGGCACGTGGCTGGTCGAAGGTCGCCACCGCGATTCCGCCGGCCACCAGTGAGACCGCCGCCACCGTCGCGAGGCTCCGGCGTCGCCGCTGCCGGACGACAGCGCGCTCCACCTGCGCGAACGACGGTGCGTGTTCGGGGGTCCGCTCGTCGACGTACTCGGTCAGCAGTTCGTCCAGCTCAGGCATGGTGCGGCACCTCCTCCTGTACGGCGAGTAGCGGGGCCAGCGCCTGCCTGGCCCGGGCCAGCCGGGACTTCACCGTCCCGGGCGGCAGGCCGAGTTCGTCGGCGACCTGTTCGATCGGTAGATCCATCACGTGATGCAGCACCACCACAGCTCGTTGGGCGGGCGAGATCCTGGCCAGCGCGGCCGACACGTCCAGCGCGTCGCCATCCGGCTCACGAACCACCCCGGTCCTTCCCAGCAACTTCGCGGAGGCACGGGCAGCCACCTGCTGACGCCGCAACCTGCTCACCAGGGTCCGTACCGCGACCGCTCGCACCCACGCCTCGGGGTCGTCGTAGCGGCGGATCCGGTCCCACCGGCCGAGCAGCTTCACGTACGCGTCCTGCGCGACCTCTTCGGCGTCGGCACGCGATCCCCCGATAGACACCAGTACGCCGATCAGCCGCGGCCAGGTGCGCGCATAGAGCGCCGCCACTTCAGCCGCCGGATCGCCGTCGATGTGCCTCACACCCCTAACACGCGCTGCTCCCCCGTCCGGTTCCATCCTTTTTCACAGCAATTTCCGGCACAAGGGTTCAGGTGAGTGCGCCGTGCAACTGGGCGTACCGGCCGGACCGGGCGAGCAGCTCCTCATGGGTGCCGCGTTCCACGACCCGGCCGTGGTCGAGGACGAGGATCTGGTCGGCGTTGCGGACCGTCGACAGCCGGTGCGCGATGGCGATCGTCGTCCGGCCCCGGGCCAGCTCGTCGATCGCGGCCTGGACCGCCCGTTCGGTCTCGTTGTCGAGCGCGCTGGTGGCCTCGTCGAGGATCAGGATCGGCGGGTTCCGCAGCAGCATCCGGGCGATCGCGAGCCGCTGCCGCTCACCGCCGGAGAACCGGTAGCCCCGGGCGCCGACGACGGTGTCGTATCCCTCGGGCAGCCCCGCGATCAGGTCGTGGATCCGGGCCGCCCTCGCCGCGGCGATCACCTCGGCATCGGTCGCCGCCGGGGCCGCGAAGCGGAGATTCTCCCGGACCGACTCGTGGAACAGGTAGGTCTCCTGCGAAACCAGGCCGACCGCGTCCGAGATCGCGGCGAACTTCAGGTCGCGCAGGTCGACACCGTCGATCATCACCTGGCCGCGCTGCGGGTCGTACAACCGGGCGAGGAGATAGGCCAGCGTCGTCTTGCCGGAGCCGGTCTCGCCGACCAGCGCGGTCGTCGTCCCGGGCTCGACGACGAAGTCGACCCCGGACAGCGTCCAGGGTGCGTCGTCGGAGTACCGGAAGAACGCCTGCGAAACCCGTACTTCGCCGCGCGGGCGCGGCAGGTCGCGGGCGTCCGGTTTCTCCTCGACGTCGATCGGCAGATCCAGGACGTCGAAGATGCGACCGAACAGAGCCATCGAAGTGGAGGCCGCGGTGCCGATGCCCTGCAGGGCCGTCGCGGGCGCGACCAGCCGGTTCAGCATCGTGGTGAACGCGACCACGGTCCCGATCGAGAACTGCGCGGAGCCGTGCGCGAGGGTGAGTCCGGAGACGAGATAGACGAGCGCGGGGATCATCGTCAGGCTGGCCCGCCGGCTCGAGTTCACCCACTTGCCGTTCATCGCCGCGTCGAGCTCGATCCGCGACAAGGCGCGTGACTCGGTCGCGAACCGGCGGGACAGTTCGCGTTGCCGGCCGAGCGTCTTGGCGAGCAGAACCCCTGCCACCGAAAGGGATTCCTCGACCAGCGCGGTGATCCCGGCGAGCTGCTGCTGACGCCCGCGAGCGATCTGGCGCTGCTGCCGCCCGAGCCGGAACGAGAAGGCCAGGAACAGCGGTACGACGATCAGGCAGACAGCCGCGAGCTTCCAGTTCATGAACAGGGCCGCGACGGCCACGGTGAGCGCGGCGATGCCGTTCTGGACGACCGAACTGGCGGTGTTGATCACGACGTTGTCCACACCGCCGATGTCGTTGGCGATCCGCGACTGCAGTTCGCCGGCCCGGGTGCGGGTGAAGAAGCCGAGCGACATCCGCTGCAGATGGTCGTACACGCCGACGCGGAGATCGTGCATCACGCCCTGACCGATCACGTTCGAGAGCCGGGTCGACGCGACGCCGAGGACAGCGGCGAGCGCGGCCGCGACGATCATGCCGCCGGAGTAGAGGATGACCAGGCTCGCGCTGCGCTGCGGGAGCGCGCGGTCGACGATCTCGCGGACCATGAACGGCGACGTGACCCCGGCCGCCCCTTGAGCGACCGAGATGAGGAGCAGGACGGCGATCGACCAGCGGTACGGGCGGAAGAGGCGCGCCACCCGGCGTACGGGGGCTTTGTCGAGGGTGATGTCGGTGCTGATCGTCGCCGTCACAGATCGTCGTCCTCCGCCAGTCGTTCGAGCAGGCCCGCCGCGACGACGAGGAAGTCGCGCTCCGCCTCGGTCAGTTGCTCCAGCGCGCCGGCCAGCCAGCGCTCCCTCGGCCGGAGCTCGGCCGCGAACACCTCGACGCCGGCCGGGGTGACTTCCAGCAGGGACTGACGCCCGTCGTCGGGCGCGGGGCGTCGACGGATCCAGCCTTGGTCCTCCAGCGCGGCGAACACCCTCGACAGCGACTGCGGCTGGCTCTTGAGCCGGTCGGCGAGCTCGCTCGGCGTCAGCGGACCGGACCTGGCCAGATGGCGCAGGACCGCCGTCTGAACGAGGGTGATCGCGCCGGTCCGCTCAGCCCGAGCCCGGCTCGCCAGCAGGCTGACCCCGGCCAGGATCCGCTTGGCCGCTTCATCAGTAGTACGCACCTGTTAACTATAACCAGGACATTTGCGCTGATCACTGGATTTTTGGTACGCATCTGCGTAGCACTGATGCGCTGAAGGATCTGAGAGATTACTCTCGAAACATGTCTCTCAGGAATCCGTACGGCGATTTCGAGGTCACCGACCCGCAGGCGATGCGGGCGCTGGCGCACCCGGTCCGGCTGGCCGCGCTCAGCTACCTGCAGAAGAACGGCCCGGCCACCGCCACCCAGCTGTCCGAGCACGTCGGCGCCTCCCCGTCGGTGACCAGCTGGCACCTACGGCACCTGGCAACCTTCGGCCTCGTCACAGACGGACCGCCACCGGACGGCGCTCCCGACAAACGGCGGCGATGGTGGAAAGCGGTCTCGCGCGGCTTCCGCTTCGACATGCCGTCGACGCCCGAGGGCGCTGAGGCAGGCCGGCTGCTCCGCGCCCAGATGATGCGCCAGGCCCTCGACTATGTCCAGCAATGGCTGTCGGACGTCGAGCCCGGCCTGGATCCTGAGCTGAGCCGACAGGCCTGGTCCGCGAACACGTTGCTGCAGGTCACCCTCGAGGAAGCCGAGGCGCTCGACGAAGCCATCGAGAACCTCCTCGCTCCTTACGTCCGACGCGGCTCGGAAGGCGCGCCGGCGGAGGCCCGCCCGATCCGGATGATCCGGATGTCATTGCCGGAAGCAACCACCTGATCCAGCCGCCCACCCTCGCCCGCTGCTCTTTCCTGCCGCCCGAGTAAGGATCCGTCGTGAGGACTCTGCCTGCTACCAGTCTGTGGCGCGACCGTCAGTTCCGGACCTTCTGGTCGGCTCAGGGCGTCTCGGAGTTCGGCGACCGGATCAGCGAGCTCGCGCTGCCGCTGATCGCCGTCACCTTGCTGAACGCCTCACCCAGTCAGGTCGGCTTCCTGACCGCGGCCGTCTGGTTGCCCAACCTCGCGTCCTTGTTCATCGGCGCCTGGGTGGATCAGCGGCGGGACAAGCGCCCGTTGATGATCGCCGCCGACCTGAGTCGCACGGTCCTGCTGCTGTCGCTGCCTGCGGCGTACTGGCTGGACCTGCTGACGCTGGGCCAGCTCTACGTGGTCGCGATTCTCGCCGGTATCGCCCACGTCGTGTTCAACACGGCGTACTCGTCGTTCTTCGTACGTCTGGTGTCGCGAGACCACTTCCTGGAAGCGAACAGCAAGCTGTCCTCGACGCGCTCGATCTCCTTCATGGGCGGTCCTGCGCTCGGCGGCCTGCTGGTGCAGTGGCTGACCGCACCGGTCGCCGTCCTCGCCGACGCCTTGTCGTTCGTCTTCTCGGCCATCCAGGTGAGCCGCCTCGACACGGCACCGGGACCGGCCGATGGTGCCGGGGAGTCCTTGCTCGGCAGGGCACGCGCGGGCATGCGTTACCTGCTGCGCCACCCGTACCTGCGCTACACCCTCGCCTGCTCGACGACGATCAACTTCTTCAACCTGATCGGTGCGGCGTTGCTCATCCTGTTCGCCAGCCGGACCCTGGGCCTGTCCGCCGGCACGATCGGCCTCGCCTTCGGGATCGGCGCCTCCGGCGGCCTGCTCGGCGCGCTCGCGGCGACGCCACTGACCCGGCTGATCGGCGTCGGTCCGCTGATCGCCATCGGCGCCTTCGTCTTTCCCGCCTCGATCGCGATCGCCGCGCTCGCCTCAGGACCGCTGTGGGTCCGGGCCACCGCCTTGGGCGCCGCCGACTTCGTCGGGATGTTCGCGGTGATGTGCTACGACATTCCGCAGAACTCGCTGCAGGCCTCGGTGACCCACGAGCAGATGCGAAGCCGGGTCTCCGGCGCCTACAGCAGCATCAACTACGGGGTGCGGCCGCTCGGCGCGATCGTGGGTGGCTTCCTCGGCACCTGGCTCGGTGTCCGGGAGACATTGCTGATCTCCTCGGCAAGCGGGTTCCTTGCGGTCCTCTGGCTACTTCGCTCCCCCATCATCCGGACGAGGTCGCTGGAGGGGCTGGAACCGCCTGCCTTGCGTACGTAGTACTCAGTCGTCGAGGACGTCCTCGAGTGTGGGCTCCAGCTTGGCGACCGTGCGGCGGAGGGGGACCTCCTTGATGAAGAGGACCGCGAGCAGGCTGACCAGTCCGCAGGCCGCGGCGATCAGGAAGATCCGGCCGGTCGCATCGCCGTACGACTGACGAACCAGCTCGGCGAGCTGCGGAGGCAGGTGACCGACGTCGAGCAGGCTCGTCCCGCCGCCGCCTTCCTGCAGCTTGCGCACCGCCTCGGCGCCGCCCGGTCCGGCCAGCAGGCCCTGGATCAGCAGGTCCTTGACCCGCGCAGCGAGCACCGCGCCGAGGACCGAGACACCGACGGCTCCGCCGAGACTTCGGAAGAACGAGACGGTCGCGCTCGACGCACCGATCTCCGTCACGTCGACGGTGTTCTGTACGGCGAGGACCAGGTTCTGCATCATCATGCCCATGCCGACACCCATCGACAGCATGCCGAGGCCGACGTACCAGTACGGGCTGGTGTGGTCGATGGTGCCGAGGATCGCCAGCCCGATGACGAGCAGGATGCCGCCGGCGATCAGGTACCGCTTCCACTTGCCGAACCGGGTGATCAGCTGGCCGGAGCCGACCGAACCGAGGAACGACCCGAGCATCATCGGGATCGTCAGCAGGCCGGCCTCGGTCGGGCTGTAGCCGCGGGCGATCTGGAAGTACTGACCGAGGAACAGCGCGCTGCCGAACATCGCGACCCCGACCGCGAGGCTGGCCACGATCGCCAGGGCGGTCGTCCGCTGCCGCACGACCTTCAGCGGAACCAGCGGCTCCTTCGCCTTGGTCTCCACGAGGACGGCGAGCAGGCCGAACAGCAGGGTGCCGCCGACGAACAAGGCCGACTGCCACGAGATCCAGTCGAAGTCCTGACCGGCGAAGGTGACCCAGATCAGCGGCAGGCTGGCCGCGGCGCTGATCAGGATCGCCCCGAGGTAGTCCATCGTCACGCGCCGCTTGAGCAGCGGCAGGTGCAGGTACTTCTGCAGCATCACGAGGCTGATCACGGCGAGCGGGACGCAGACGTAGAAGCACCAGCGCCAGCCGAGCCACGAGGTGTCCACGATGACACCACCGATCAGCGGCCCACTGACGGTTGCCACTGCCATGACAGCACCCATGTAGCCGGAGTACCGGCCGCGGTCGCGCGGTGGGATCGCGGCGCCGATGATCGCCTGGGCCAACGCCATCAGGCCGCCCATCGCGAGTCCTTGCAGCACGCGGGCGCCGATCAGGAACGGCACGTTGTGGGCCATCCCGGCCAGCGCCGAGCCGATCACGAACAGGACGATCGCCAGCTGCACGAGCAGCTTCTTGCTCATCAGATCGGACAGCTTGCCCCAGATCGGCGTCGACACCGTGGTCGCCAGCAGACTCGCCGTCAGCACCCACGTGTACTGGGTCTGCGATCCCTCGAGGTCGGCGATGATCGTCGGCAGGGCGTTGCTGACGATCGTCGAGCTGAGCATCGCCGTGAACAGCGCGGCCAGCAGGCCGATCAGGATCTCGAGGATCTCGCGGTGGGTGAGCTCCGGCGCGGCGGCAGGCGCTTGGTACCGGTTCTCGGTGACAGTCATCAGTCTCCAGTCGATGTGTTGACACGCCGTACGGACTCGGCGGCCTCGGTGACGGCACCGGCGACGCGGCGCAGAGCTTCCGCGGCGTCGGCCATTCGCTCGTCGTCCCAGTCCGCCAGCGCGGCGCGAAGATGTTTGGTGTAGTTCGCGTACAAGGCCTCCAGCCGGCGCCGGCCCGCGTCGCTGAGCGCGACCAGCGAGACCCGCGCATCGGCGGGATCGGGCCGACGGCTCACCAGGCCGTCGCCTTCCAGCGCGGTGAGCTGCCGGCTGACCACCGACGCGTCGACACCGAGCTTGGCGGCGATCTCACCGGTGCGCTGCTCGCCGCCCTTGGACAGCACCTTCAGCACGCTCGCATCCGCCCGCCGCAGCCCGGAGTCGGGCCACAGGTGCCGGTGTTCGATGCACCGCACGGCCCGGATCAGCGAACTGACCCCTTCGAGCACTTCCTGGGCCGGCGTGTCCCGCTCCACCTCCGGGACAGAGGTCTGCTGAGCTAGTTGCATAACCCAACTATATACACATTTAGTTGGTTTCTGCAACCATATGCAGGGAGCTGTGGTCTATGCCACCCACGCGGAGGTGCGCTAGCTGAGGTCGGAGTTCAGCCGGGCGAGGAGGTTGGCCAGCGCGGCCAGGTCGGGGGTGTCCCAGCGGGCGAGGATGGCGCGGAACTCGGTCTGGCGCTGGATTCGCATGGCGTTGAAGCCGGCCGCGCCGGTGCTGGTGAGGCGCAGAAGGCGGGCCCGGCCGTCGTCGGGGTCCTCGACCCGTTCGATCAGGCCGAGTGACTCGAGGTGGGTGAGGCCGCGGGAGACCGTGGACTTGTCGAGGCCGAGGGCCTGGGCGACGTCGGAGGCGCGCACCCCCGGGCCGCCACTCGACGTACCGAGTTCGATCTGGGAGATCAGCGCGTAGCCGGCCGCGTCCATCTCGGGGTGAACGCGGCGAGCCAGCAGCATCTGGGAGGAGCGGGCGCGGCGGAACAACGTCGAGAGTTCGTGCTCGACGGCAGCCAGCAGTTCGGTGGGGCGCTCGGCCACGACGTCGCTCACCGCACCACGATGCCGGCGTCGCGCAACGCCTTCTTGACGTCGGCGATCCGGAGGTCTCCGAAGTGGAAGACGCTGGCGGCCAGTACGGCGTCGGCGCCCGCTTCGACCGCGGGTGGGAAGTGTTCGGGCAGGCCCGCTCCCCCGCTGGCGATCAACGGGATGTCGACGACGGCGCGGACCGCCCGGATCAGCTCCAGGTCGAAGCCCTGTTTGGTGCCGTCGGCATCCATCGAGTTGAGCAGGATCTCCCCCGCGCCGAGTTCCCAGACCTTGCGGGCCCACTCGATCGCGTCCAGCCCGGCCGACTTGCGGCCGCCGTGGGTGGTCACCTCGAACCCACTCGGCTGATCAGCGGCACGCCGTACGTCGAGGGACAGCACGAGCACCTGGTTGCCGAACCGGTGCGCGATCTCGGAGATCACGGCCGGCCGGGCGATCGCGCCGGTGTTGATCCCGACCTTGTCCGCGCCGGCTCGCAGCAGCCGGTCGACGTCCGCGGCCTCCCGGACGCCGCCGCCGACCGTGAGCGGGATGAACACCTGCTCGGCGGTCCGCCCGACCACCTCGTACGTCGTCTCGCGGGAGCCGGACGAGGCGGTGATGTCGAGGAAGGTCAGCTCGTCGGCACCCTCGGCGTCGTACAGCTTGGCCAGTTCGACCGGGTCGCCGGCGTCGCGCAGGTCGGCGAAGTTGACGCCCTTGACCACCCGTCCGGCGTCGACGTCCAGACAGGGAATGACTCGCACGGCAAGACTCACGCCCAAAGGGTACCGAGCGACGACACCCACCTGACACACACAGGCCACAGCATCCGTAGTACGGACGTTTGCAGGATTGTGGAAATGGCGAACTCGGCGGTGGGAGTGAGCCCCGAGCCGGTCAGCATGAGGGGATCCTGTCTTCTGCCCTCCAGGAGTAATGCGCCAGCACCAAGCTGGTCGACGGGCACGTGAAGATCTTCGCCGCCGCGACCAAGAACCTCTCCCGGTTCAACCTCGACTCCTACGGGCTCGACATCGCCGAGGTCCGGGTCGACGGCAGCACCGAGAGCGCGGTCCAGGACGGCGAGGAGCTCGTCATCACCCCCGAGTGGGCGATCCCTTCGGGTCGCGGCTTCGTCGTCGACATCACGTACAAGGCGGACCCGGTCAAGATCAAACCGCCGGCGGGCGGTTGGGTGGCGACTCCGGACGGATTCGCGACCGCTCCCCAGCCGAGTGGTGCGGACACGATCTTCCCGAGCAACGACCATCCCTCCGACAAGGCGCAGTACGTCATCCGGGTGACGGCGCCGAAGGGAACGATCGGGGTTGCCTCAGGCAACCACATCGGCGACCAGGAGAACGCGGACGGCAGTACGACGTCGACGTACGCGACCGTGAATCCGATGGCGACCGAGTTGGTGCAGGCGTCCGTCGGGGACTACACGATCGTGGACCGCGGCACGGTCGACGGCGCCCGGATGCGGGACGTCGTACCGGCGGCCCGGCTGGCCAAGGTGGACCCCGCGCTCAAGCTGACCAGTGCGCAGCTCCAGTGGGTGAAGCAGTACCTCGGGACATTCCCGCTCGAGGCGTACGGCATCCTGCCGGCCAACAGCGACGCGCCGGACGCGTTCGACTTCACCGGGCTCGAGACGCAGACATTGACGCTCTACAAGCCGAACTACCTCGCTCAGGCCGAGGACAAGATCGGCTCCCACATGATGCACGAGTTGGTGCACAACTGGTTCGGCAACAGTGTCACCCCCGCATCGTGGAGCGACCTGTGGATCAACGAGGGGCACGCGGACTACTACGCGCTGAACTACCGGTACGAGCGGGGCTGGCCGGACAACCGCGGGTACAAGACGATGGTCGACAAGATGAAGTACACCTACAGCCAAGGTGACCTCTGGCGGGCCTCGTCCGGTCCGGTCGCGAAGCCGAACGCCAAGAACCTCTTCGACAACCAGCGCTACACCGGCGGCGTCCTGGTGCTCTACGCGCTGCGGGAGAAGGTGGGCGCCGAGACGTTCGCCCGGATCGAACAGGCCGTCCTGGCCGATCACCGCAACGGCAACATCTCCACCGACGGCTACATCGACCTGGCCACCACGGTGTCCGGTGATCCGTCGGTCGAGCCGTTCCTGCAGGACTGGCTGTACGTCGAGAAGACGCCGCCCATGCCCAACCACCCGGACTGGACCGTCGTCCCACCCACCACCAAGACCCTGGCCGCCACCGACCTCCAGTCGGACCGCCGCGGCGACTGACCGCAAGGAGCCCCTCGCAGCACGCGGGGGGCTCCTGCGGTGGTTACTTCCAGGCGCGGGGTTTGGAGGTGGCGGGTTTGACGGGGGTGGTGGACTCCCAGACACGGCGCCAGCGGGCGGCATCCGGGCCGGACTGCGACGGCGAGGTGCCCGAGGCGACCCGGCGGCGGGCCTCCCACCACGTCGTGGCCTCTTCGTCGAGCAGGGCCGAGACGGCGGCGGAGATGCGTGGCGCGAAGTCGCGAGGGCTCTCCCCCTCAGCCGGGTACAGCGGGTCGCCGTACCGTACTGCGACCGTCGGCCGCCCCGGCACGGGCCAGCCGCGGCCGCGTGGCATCGCGGCGAACGAGCCCTTGATCCCGACCGGGATCACCGGTACGCCGTGCTCGACGGCGATGTACGCCGCGCCCATCCGGAACCGTTCCATCCACCCGTCGGGCGACCGGGTGCCCTCCGGGAAGACCACGACGTTCCAGCCGTCCTCGAGCAGGTCGCCCGGGGTCTGGCTGAGCTTGCCGCCGCGGCGCTCGATCGGGAACGTGTTGAACATGATCGCCGAGGCGGTCGCCCGCCACCACGTGTCGAAGAAGTAGTCGGCGGCGGCAGCGACCGCGGTCTTGCGGCGCATCGCGTCCGGCAGCGTGCAGAGCACCAGTGGGGTGTCCAGGTGCGACGAGTGGTTCGCCACGATGACGGCCGGGCCGTGCAGCTTGGTCAGCGAGTCGAGCCCACTTACCTGCGGGTTCACCTCGAACCGCATCACCGCGTTGAGGCCGCCCTTCAGCAGCACCTCGCGGACCGCGATCGCGGCCGGCGTACGGGCCCACCGGGTCGGGAAGACCGAGGTCTCCTTGGGAATCACGTACGGCTCGGCCGAGCGCGGGACCTGCGGCCGGCGGCCCCAGCGCCAGCCGCGCGCCACCACCCGGACGTCCCGGGCGGTGTCGCGGCCGAACTTCACCAGGTTCGCGCCCATCAGCGAACGTCCGCGAGCAGGTGCGGCGGGTTGTGCAGGTAGGTGATCGACGGCGACCGGCCGACCGAGTGGCTCACCATCTCCAGCGCGTCCTGCAGCGTCGAGGCGGACCGGAAGCCCATCCGCTCGACCGTCTTGCGGTTCGCGCCGACCCAGACGATGTCGCCGCAGTGGTCCAGCGCGTGGCTGATCCAGTACCACATGTAGAACGGGTGCACACCGTGGTACGCGTTCGAGGTCCGGTACAGGTGGATGTACCACGGGTCCTCGGCGTACTGCTTCTCGAACTTCGCCTCGATGGTGGCCGGGTCCGTCGACTCCGACAGCACCTCCTCGAAGAAGTCCACGTACGACGGGTGGTGCAACTGGCTGAACTCGTAGTCCACCGGGTGGTAGAGGATCACCGCGCCGTCCTTGCGGACGACCGGGTTGCCCCGGTAGGAGTTGAAGTAGTAGCCGAGTCCCATACAGGCGGCCAGGATCGGGTTCATCACCGAGTTCACGTTGTACGGGCCGACGAACGGCACGCCCATGATCGCGACGTCGGACTGCCCCTGCACCTCGACCAGGTGCTGGCGGTGCACCATCTCCAGCGTCCGGTCGTGCACCGGCTCGATCTTGCCGGCGTTGATGCCGGTCAGACCGTAGTGCGACTTGGTCTCGGTGAAGATCTTGTGCCGCAGCTTCGGCGGCGCGATGTCCAGCGCGCGCTTGGTGGCCAGGAACGAGGCCTGGTCCTTGATCGACCACTCCCACTCACGCTTCTGCAGGAACTGCAGTGGGCCGCCGAAGATGTCGTTGTTCAGCGAGGTCTCGATCTGGAAGACCTTGACGTGCTGGGTCAGCACCTCACCCATCCGCCAGGCCGACTCGTGCATCTTGGAGGCCTTGTGGTCCATGAAGGACCGCGAGTGGATCATCGTGTGGCTGTTGTGGTGGTGCTTCAGCGACTTGTACGACGCCAGGCCGATCGACGTCGACTTGTGGCCGCCGTCCATCGCCACCAGGTTCACGTTCACGTAGACGAGCAGGTCGGACTCGGCCGCCCGCTTGGAGATCTCGACGTCCTCGCCGTGCCGGGTCTGCCCCAGGTGGCTGAGGTTGTCGCGGTCCTCGGCGTCGAAGTTGTACAGCTTGCCGTCGGGGTAGAACGACCGGAACACCCGCTCGCCGACGATGTCGCGCAACTCGTTCGGGGTGAGCCGGCGGTGCAGCGCGTTCGCCGAGATCAGCTCGACGTCGTCGACGCCGGCGTCGGCGGCCATCGTCAGCACCGCCTCGATGATGCGCTGCCGGATGTCCGGCTTCTGCATCGGCGGCAGCGGGATCGAGATGTCGTCGAACGCGATCGTCAGCCGCATCCCGGCGTACAGCAGCTCGGGCAGCGGCTCGGACTCGAGCGGGTTCAGCAGCGCGTTCTGGATCGCCTCTTCGACATCGCGCACCGCCGGCAGCGACTCCGGCGGGTAGATCACCCGGGTGCCCAGCGGGAAGCGCTCCAGCTTGAAGCCCTCCCCGTTGTGCACGAGCAGCGGCGGCGTCCGGTCGTCCACCTCAAGCACAAACCCTGGCCGAGACATGTCAGAACCTCTCTCGTCGTACGTTCAGCGGCCCATCAAGCGGCGCCCTCATGAGGCCCTCACATCGAATGCGACCTTGACGGTTCCCAACCGGCCGGCGGACTGGGCGTGGTCCAGCGCCTCACGCCACCGGTACAGCGGATAACGTGCCCCGACGATCCCGTCCAGCGGGGCCTTCGCGGCGATCTCCAGCGCCGTCTCGAAGGCGGGCCGGTCGTTCGGCTCGCCCCGCGAGGACGCGTACGTGCCGGTCAGCTCCAGTTCGCGGAACCACACCGGCGACAGGTCGGCACCGGTGGACGGCATGCCCGCGAGGACGACCCGGCCACCGGCCTTGGTCACCCGGAGCACGGTGTCGATCGACTCCTTGCTGCCGACGGCGTCGACGGCGACGTCGACCCCGCCGAGCAGGAACTCCTTGGCGTTCATCTCCGGCTTGAGCCGGAACGCGCCGGTGGCCCGGCGCACGCCGCGGAAGACCTCGTCGGGCGCGACCACGTCGCTGGCGCCGAACGCCCGGGCGAGCTCGCGCTGACGGGCGTGCTTGGCGACGACAGTGATCCGGCCGGCCTGGGTCAGCTCACGCAAGGCCAGCGTCGCGAACAGCCCGACCGCGCCGGCCCCACTGACCAGAACGGACTGACCCGGCTCGATCTTGGCCCGCAGCGCCGTGTGCACAGCCCCCGCGAGCGGCTCGGTCAGCACCGCTCGCTCGTCCGAAAGACCGTCCGGTACGGCGTACAGCTGGCTGCGGTGGGCGACCATCACGTTGCCCCAGCCGCCACCGGTGTCGGAGCAGAAGCCGGTCTGGAGTCCGGGTGCGACGTGGCCGACGGTGATGCGGTCGCAGAGGTTGGTGTGGCCGGAGGCGCAGCCGTCACAGGGCTCGACACCGCGAGCCGCGCAGGTGAGCACCGAATCCATCACGACCCGGGTGCCCTTCGGCAGGTCCTCGCAGTCGTCGAGCAGCTCGCCGACGATCTCGTGGCCCGGGACGAACGGCAGCGACACCAGCGCCGAGAAGTACAGCTTGGTGTGGCCGGTGACCATGCCGAGGTCGGAGCCGCAGATGCCGGACAGGATCGGGCGGATCCGTGCCCAGCCGTCCTTGTCGGCCTTCGGCTCGTTGATCGTGACCAGCCGGAGCGGGGCCGCCGGACCGGTCAGCAGCGAGGGAATGCGGCTCCCCATCGCCTTCGCGGCCAGGAACTTGGCCGGCGAGCGGTACATCTCCAGTGCGAGCATCATCGGGCGTTCACCCCGGGAATCTCCAGACGCGATGAGGTGGCGGGCGTCTTCCAGTCGACGATCTGCCAGCGCGCGGCCCGGGCGGCCCGGAACAGCGAGACGTCCGGCGACACCGCGACCGGGTTGCCGACCGTGGTCAGCATCGGCAGGTCCGAGTGGCTGTCGGCGTACGCGTAGGACTTGGACAGGTCGATGTTCGTACCGCGGGCGCGGTGCTTGATCCACGCGGCCCGGGACTCACCGACCAGCGGCGGCCCGGTCAGGAAGCCGGTGCAGCGACCGCGGTCGTCGACGGCCAGTTCGGCCGCGACGATCTCGTCGAACAACGGCTCCAGCGGCCTGGTCAGCGGCCGGACCGCGCCGGTGATCAGGATCGTCCGGTGCCCGGCCGCCTTGTGCTCGCGGATCCGGCGGACGGCCGCGCCGCTGAGGCGTTCCAGCACGTGCTCGGCCAGCACCTCGTCGACGATCCGGTTCAGCTCTTCCAGGTCGGCGCCCTCGTAGCGGCGGTAGATCGTGCGCAGGAAGGTGCCGCGGTCCTTGCGTTCGGCCGAGATCAGCTTCGGCAGCTTGCGCAGCATCGCGCCGATCTCACCGACCCGCTGGTGACTGTCCAGCTCGGGCAGCCGCATCCACAGGTAGGTCTCGATCACGTTCGACGACAGCAGCGTGCCGTCCATGTCGAACGCGGCGATGATCTCGGCATCGTCGGACGGCGTCACCTTCTTCAGCACACCCGCGGACTCGGCCAGCGCCTTGTTCCGCTTCTTCCGTACGACGTCCAGCCGGCGCAGCGAGTCGGTCACGCTCGGGCAGTGCACCTCTTGGAGGTAGTGCTGCCAGTCGACGATCGAGGTGTCGCACCAGAACTTCTCCCGGTCGTCACCTTCGAGCGCGTTGTGCAGTGCGAGCACGTTGTCGTCGATGAACTGCAGTTCGGCCTGCGCGTACTCGGCGTACAGGTCCATGTAGCGGCGCAGGAAGTCGAGTCGCCGCTTCTGCACGTCGAGTTCGCGCGCGTACTTGCGGGTCCGCTCGCTGCGCGGCACGTGCGTGATGATCTGGTCGGCGATCTTGTGCGCCTTCTCGCCGTACCGCAGCATGCTCTCGACCGAGTCGCCGCCGGGGAACTTCCACACCGGCAGCCGGACCGCGCCGCGCTCACCCAGGTCGAAGGGGTGCTTGGAGAAGTACGCCCGCACACCGGCGTACAACTGCTCGAAGGTCAGCGGGTTCCGGGCACCGGAGCTGACGTGGTAGTACTCCGGTTTGTTCAGCTCGGGCTCGGTCGCCATCACCGCGCAGATCGCGCCGACCACGTGGTCGACCGGGATGATCTCGACGACGGAGTCGGGGCTGGCCGGGAACTCCGGCAGCTCACCGCGGCCGTAGGCCAGGATCAGCGGCTCGGCCATCTTGAAGCCCTCGATCCAGCCCGGGTGCGGACTCTGCACCGCGGACTCGATGATCGCCGGCCGGACGATCGAGGTCGGCAGCTTCGCGGCGAACTCCTCCACCACCCGCTCGCCGAGCGCCTTGGTGAACGTATAGCAGTCGGTCCAGCCGAGGCTGCGGGCACGCTCGGTCCCGGTCTCGACCAGCTTCTTCGCGACCCATTCGGTCCGGCGGCGCTCGGTGTCGGCCGCCGCGGTGAGGTGACCGGCCCGGCGGTGCAGCTTCTCCGACTCCTTGCGGAACTTCACCAGCATGGCCGAACTGCGCGACGCCTCCTCGATCCGGGCCTTCATCGCCATCCCGGCCTCGGCCTCGGTCCGCCAGTCGACGTTGTGCTCGACCGGCGCCTCGGGGATCGCGCCCCGGCGACGGCCGGCGGTGTAGGCGGTGGAGATGTGCACGTAGTGCACCGGGCGCTCGGTCTCGACAATGCGCTCGAGCAAGCTCTTCGTGCCGAGCACGTTGGTCGTGAACGCCTCGTGGATCGGCGGGTCGAAGCTGACGTCACCGGCACAGTGCACGACGATGTCGAGGTCCCGCGGCAACGCCGGTACGTCGGACAGGTCGCCCTCGACGACCTCGACCCGGGCGGCGGTGAGCGCGTCCGCGTCGGCGTACGGGGTGCCCTCGCCGTAGAACGGCTTGAAGATGTCCTTCTTCAGCATCTGCGCCATCCGCGCGGTGCCGGTGAGCGACCCCTTCGGCCGGATGATCGCGACCACGGTGGTGTCCGGGAGATCGCCGATCATCCGGTGCAGCAGGGCCTCACCGACGAATCCGGTGACGCCGGTGACCAGGACCTTCTTGCCTGCCAGCTTGTCGGCAAGACTCACTTGTCGCCTCCACGGGTGAGTTCGAGCGCCTCGGTCAGGGTGAACGCGCCGGCGTACAGGGCCTTGCCGACGATGACGCCTTCGACGCCGTCGCTCACCAGCGTGCTCAGGGCGCGTAGGTCGTCCAGGCTCGAGACGCCGCCGGACGCGACGATCGGCTTCTCGGTGCGCGCGCACAGATCGCGGTACAGGTCCAGGTTGGGCCCCTGGAGCATGCCGTCCTTGGTCACGTCGGTGACGACGTACCGCTCGCAGCCGGCCCGTTCGAGCCGCTCGAGCACCTCGTAGAGGTCGCCGCCCTCCTTGGTCCAGCCGCGCGCGGCCAGCGTGCGGCCGCGCACGTCGAGCCCGATCGCGACCCGGTCGCCGTACTGCTGCACGATCCGGTCGCACCACTCGGGGTTCTCCAGGGCGGCGGTGCCGATGTTGACCCGGCGGGCCCCGGTGGCCAGCGCGGCCTCCAGGGACTCGTCGTCGCGGATCCCCCCGGACAACTCGACCTGTACGTCGAGCTTGCCGGTCACGTCGGCGAGCAGTTCACGGTTGCTGCCCCGGCCGAAGGCGGCGTCCAGGTCGACCAGATGGATCCAGTCGGCGCCGGCCTCCTGCCACGCCATCGCGGCGGCCAGCGGGTCGCCGTACGAGGTCTCGCTGCCCGCCTCGCCCTGCACCAGCCGGACAGCCTGCCCGTCCGCCACATCCACGGCAGGGAGCAGCACCAGGTTCCCCGACCGGGGCGGTGGGGTGGGGGACGAATCCAACGCAGACATGGCCCACACCCTAGATGCCTGGACTGGAGGTTTCGTAACCAGATGCCCCGCTGAGTCGTTACCATCCGATCTGTCGCAGCAATACCAGTAACGGCTCTGGTCTTATCGTTGAGCGGACCACTTAGGCTTCTCGATATGACCACTCTGGCCGAACTCGAAGCCGATCCGCATCCCGCATTGGCGCGGCTCCGGCCGGTGGGCTGGGTCGACGCGCTCGGCGGGTGGGTGGTGGCGAGCCGCGAGCTGGCGATGCGGGTGATGCGGGATCCCGAGACGTTCACGGTCGACGACCCGCGGTTCTCGACGGCCCAGGTGGTGGGGCCGTCGATGCTCTCGCTGGACGGAGTGGCGCACAGCCGGCATCGCGAGCCGTTCGAGGCGCCGTTCGGGCTGGCGCAGACGCGGGAGCGGTTCACCTCCTTCGTCGTCGACGAGGTCGATCGGCTGGTGAGTGCGATCGAGCCGCTCGGCGAAGCCGACCTCCGGCGTACGGTCGCGGGGCCGTTGTCGGTCGCGGTGGTGGCTTACTCGCTCGGGCTGGCGCCGACGTCGGCGGCGACCGTGCTGGAGTGGTACGACGCGATCTCGTCGTCGGTCAGCGGGGTCGCTGCCGGACGGCCGGTGACGCAGGAGGGCGCCGCGGCCTTCGCCCTGCTCCACAAACATGTTGCCGGGGGCATCGATCAGGGCGACTCGCTGATCGCCGAGGCGGCCCGGGCCGGGCTCGGAATCGACGAGGTGGTCGCGAACGCGGCGGTCCTGATGTTCGGCGGCATCGAGACGACCGAAGGCTCGATCACCAACGCGCTGTGGCATCTGCTCACCAATCCGGCGGAGCTGTCCCAGGTGCTGGCAGATCTCTCCCTGCTTCCCAACGCCCTGGAGGAATCGCTCCGGCTCGAACCCGCCGCGGCCGTGGTGGACCGCTACGCCACTCGCGACGTCGTCCTCGCCCCCGACGCCGAGATCCGCCGCGGCGACCTGGTGATCGTGTCCCTGGCCGGCGCCAACCGGGATCCGGCGGTCTTCCCCGAGCCCGACCGGTACGACCTACGCCGCCCGAACGCCCGGCGGCATCTCGCCTTCGCGAGCGGTCCACACATCTGCCTCGGCATGCACCTGACCAGACTCGAAGCCTTGACCGCCGTGAATGCCTTGCTCACCAGGCTTCCTGGCCTCCGGCTGAGCCCGGCCTCTCCCCCACCGCGCGGGCTGGTCTTCCGCAAACCGTCGGCGGTCCAGGTGACCTGGGCTAAGGCCGGTTGAGCACCAGAAGCGCCGCCGGGACAGGCGGCAACTCACGGTCGGGATCGGCTGCCGCGGCCTGCTCGAAAGCGCTGAAGCCGGACTCGATCTCGTCGGGCGGGAGGTGCTCGAACGTGGAGTAGGCGCGATGCTTCACCCGCTCGTACGACGCTCGCAACGTGCCCGGGGTCTCGGCCTGGACCCACCTCGGTTCGGCCGCGGGCACCAGTCCCGCCTCGGCCGCCAGCGCGCGGACCTCCTCGAGCGACAGATACATCGCGGCGTCGACACGGCGAGCGGACGGGAAATACCGGTACCAGTGCAACTCCGGCATCCGGTCGCTGAACTGGCTCCGCAGCAGCACCACTCCACCGGGCCGGAGAACGCGGGCGACCTCCCGCAGTGCACGGACCTTGTCGGAGAAGTGGTGGAAAGACAAGAACAGCAGGGCCAGATCGCAGGAGGCGTCCGGGAGTGGGATCGCCTCGGCCGAGCCGTCGAGGTAGGTCACGTTCGGATGCGAGGCGGTGGTGGTGGCGATCTCGCGCATCCGGGCGGACGGCTCCACGCCGTACACAGGTCCGCCGAAGGTGTCCGCGAGGGCCGGTGTGAATCGTCCGATCCCGCTGCCGAGGTCCAGCACGGACAACGGCCGCGCGGCCGGGACCTCCGCGGCCAACGCTCCCATCCACGCGTCCAGGCTGCTCGGTTCCAACGCCCGTCCTGCGGCATACACCCGGTGCAGCCGGTCGTCGTAGTCCACCATGCCCAGACGATAGACGGTCAGCGGTTGACCGCGACCGGTGGCCGGTAGCCGGTGCCGGCCTGGATGGTCGCGGCTTCGGCCGCCCATCGTTCCGCGTCATCCGCCCGGCCCGCCTGGCGTCCGGCCTCGGCCAGCAGCAGGAGCGCTCGGCATTCGACGATCCGCTGGCGCAGTTGCCCGGCGAGTTCCCGGGCCTGCTGTCCCAGGTCGAACGCCTCGGCCAACTCCTTCCGGGCGAGCGCTACCGCCGCCAGACCAAGCAACGCCTCGGCCTCCCGCGCCCGATGACCAAGCCGTACTGCGATGTCGCGCGCCTCGGCGTGATGCCGCGCGGCTTCGTCCCACCGACCCTGACGGCCGCGGATGATGCCGAGCACGTTGAGCGCCGATGCCTCGTGGAACTCCAGCCCGTCCCGATGACTGATCGTCACCCCCGCCTCTGCGTGCGCCATCGCCTCGTCGTACCGGCCCAGATCGGCGTACAGCAAGGCGGTCTCGTACTGTCCCGGCGCCGACGGCCGCTCCTCCATCGCCAGAGCCGTCGTCATGTCGGCCTCCGCGCGATCCCACTGCCCCAGCAGCCGGTACGCCGCTCCCCGATTGAGCAACCCGACGACGCCCGCGTAACCGTCCGGCGCGATCTCGAGTGCTTCCGAGGCAGCCGCGACGGCCGCATCCAGGTCACCGAGGTTGTGCGAAACGTTGCTCAGGCTGTGCAGGGCCGGCCACAGACTGCCGATCCGGCCGAGCGCGCGGAAGGCGCGGATCCCCCGCATCAGGAACTCGGCGGCCTGCACCGACTCGCCGTGGTCGTCGTAGGCCATCCCGAGGTTGCACAGCAGCGCTGCCTCGCCCAGACCGAAGCCGGCCTCGGCATAGGCCTCACAGGCGGCGGCCGATTCGGTGATCGCCACCTCCACCTCGCCGACGGTGAAAGCCAGCGCACCAAGGCTGTGCCGCATCGCGCCTTCGCCGTCGCGATCGCCGGCCGCCCGCGCGGCACGCAGTCCGGCTGTCGCGGCCTGCCGCCAGGGGCCGACCCGATCGTTGATGGAGAAGTAGTGCCGCAGTACGTCGGCCAGCCGCCACGCGACGCCGTACGGGCCGGAGTCGGCGGCCTTGGAGACGCAGGCGACCAGGTTCTGCTCCTCGGCCTCGAGCCAGGCGCCGGCCTGGGCCGCGTCGGTGAACGGGTTCTCGTCGAAGACGCGCTCGGTGAGCCGGACGAGCGGGCTGTACTCGAAGTCGGTGGCCGCGTCGGTCGTGCGCAGGTACCAGTCGATCAGCCGTTGCCAGGCCGCGTCGGCGCCGGGCTCCACCTCGGCACGGCCGGCGGCGTACAGGCGGATCAGGTCGTGCATGCGATAGCGACTGCGCTCGCGCTGCAGAAGGTTGCCTGCGGCAAGTGTCTCCAGGAGCGGCCCCACCTCCCGCGGCGAGCCGTCGAACAGTGCCGCGGCACCTGGAACACTCAGATCGCCGCCAGGAACCACACCCAGCAAGGCGAACAGCCGCCTGGCCTGGGGTTGCAACGCCTCGTAGGACAAGGCGAAGGTGGCCGCGACCGCGGTATCCGGCTCGTCGCCGATCGCCAACCCTGCCAGCCGGTCACCCGCCCGGAGCTCTTCGACGTAGCCCGCGATCGACTGATCGGGGCGCCCGGAGAGCAGACCTGCGGCGATCCGCAGGGCGAGCGGGAGACGATCGCAGACCTCCGCCAGTTCCGCGGCGGCCGACGGCTCGGCCGCGACTCGCTCGGCTCCGAGCATGCCGGCCAGCAGATCGAGCGCCTCGGCCGGATCGAGCATCGTCAGCCGGGTCCCCCGCGCGCCGACCGAGACCGACAGACCGGCCAACTCGTTGCGGCTCGTCACCAGGACCGCGTTTCCCGCCGTCCCCGGAAGCAGCGGCTTCACCTGCCGCGCGTCCCGGGCGTCGTCCAGCAGCAGCAGGACTCGGCGGTCTGCCAGCGTGGATCGCAACAGCGCGGCGCGCCGGTCGAGGTCGGCCGGCAGGTCGTGCGGGTCGACGCCGGCCAAGCTGAGCAGTTCACCGAGGACCTCCAGTGGCTCCCTCGGCGAGTTGCCGGCACCCGCCAGCCGGACATGCCACTGCCCGTCGGGGAACCGACCTCGCAGCCGGTGACCGAGGTGGACCGCCAGCGCCGACTTCCCGACCCCCGGCGCGCCCGAGATGGTGACGACCGGCATCGCCGAGGTCTCCGACAGGCGCTCGGTGATCTCGGTGATCACCTCCGAGCGACCGACGAAGTCGCTCAGGTCCATCGGCAGCTGGGCATGCCTGGCCCAGTTGTCGGCCGGCTCCTCGATCGGGTCAGTTGCCGGGGTCTGGGTGGGCACGTCGCCGGTCAGGATCGCCTGGTGGAGCTGGCGAACCTCGGTACCGGGGTCGACCCCGAGCTCCTCGGCGAGCAGGGCCGCCAACCGCCGGTACGCCGCGAGCGCGTCGGCCTGCCGACCTCCGCGGTACAGGGCGAGCATCAGCTGCGACCAGAAGCGTTCCCGCAGGGGGTGTTCCCTGGTGAGTCCGGTCAGCTCCGCGACGACCGCCGAGTGGTCGCCGATCGCGAGGCGGGCGTCGACCAGTCGCTCGATCGCCTGCAGGCGTTCCTCGATCAGCCACGGCCTGCCTTCGAGCGACTCGGTGCCGAGGCCGGTCAGCGGAACGTCCTGCCACAGGTCGAGCGCCTCGCCGAGGAGGTGGGCCTGCTGGCGCGGGTCGTCAGCCGCGCCGGCCCGCTCCACCAGGGCGCGGAACTTCGCGAGGTCGAGTTGGTCCGGTTCGAGCTCGATCAGGTAGCCGCCGGGAACCGTACGGATCAGGTCGCCGACCGGGCCGAGGGCCGCCCGCAGCCGGGAGACGGAGGTGTGCAGCGCGCGTTCGGGGCCGGCCGGTGGTTCACCGGCCCAGCTGGCCTGGATCAGCTGCCCCGGCGGCACCACCCGGTTCGCGTTGATCAGCAGTTCGGTGAGCAGCACCCGGAGCCGCTTGGCCGGTAACGCCAGCACCGAGCCGTCGTGGCGCACCTCGGTCGGCCCGAGGACCCGAAATCGCAGGCCTTCCATGTCCGTCGCCCCACCCGCCTCTCACTCGTCACAGCGGGCCAACCGTACTCGGGCGCGCAACGGCGGCCACCCGGGCGGGTGCGAACCTGAGACGGGTCAGGCGAAGAAGACGTCGTACGCGAGCCGGAGGATCAGGGCGGCGACGACGACCAGGAAGACGATCCGGACGAACCGGCTGCCCCTGGCCACGGCGGTCCGGGCGCCGAGCAGGCCGCCGAGCAGATTCGCCAGGCCCATGATGAGTCCGAGGCGCCACAGCGGCGCGCCGTGCAGGGCGAAGACGACGATGGCGCCGAGGTTGGTGGCGACGTTCGCGATCTTCGCCTTGGCGCTGGCCCGGAGGAAGTTGTAGCCCATCAGCCCGACCAGCGCGAAGATCAGGAACGAGCCGGTGCCCGGCCCGACCGCACCGTCGTAGAACCCGATCAGGGCACCGACCAGACCGGCCGCTACGTAATGGCTGTGTCCGTCGAATCGCAGGATGGTCGCCGAGCCGAGGTCGGGCTTCAGCCAGGTGTAGATCGCCACCCCGATCAGCAGCACCAGCACGATCGGCTTGAACCACGCCATCGGAATGTGTGTCGCGACCAGCGCTCCCCCGGCCGCGGCCAGCCCGGCCAGTCCCGCCAGCGGCAGCACCGTACGCCGGTCCGGCTTCACCTTGATGCCGTAGGTGATCGCGCTCGTCGTCGTACCGAACAGCGAGGAGATCTTGTTGGTGGACAGGATCTGCGCGGGCGAGGCGTTCGGCAGGCCGAGCAGCATCGCGGGCAACTGGATCAGCCCACCACCGCCGACCACCGCATCGATCCAGCCGGCCGAGAAGGCCGCGACCACCAGGAAGACGACGGTCCAGAGCGAGACATCAGGCACGGGACGACCACACGGATCGGGCGGAACTGGGCATGGCCACCATGCTCAGGTAAGGCCATGCTCCAGCTCAACCCTTACATCACCGATCGGTCGGTCAGGGCCTCGGCGTACAGCCGCCGGCGGTGCTGGTGATGCATTCGCTGAAGAACGGCGCGGTGATGATGGCGTCCAGCGAGCCGTAGGTCTTGATGTACCTGCCGGTGCACTTCGGCGTCATCTGGTACTGGTAGATGGCGTAGCGGTGGTACTCCGCCTTGGCCTCCACGTAGCCGTACCGCTTGCCCGGCACGTTCATGGGGTCCGTCACCGTCGTGCCCCTGGCGATCGACGTGGTGACGTCGCGGCCGATCTTCGCCTCGACCTTCGCGATCCCCCAGCCCACACTGCCACCGGCCGACGCCGACCAGGTCGTCGACTTGGTGGAGGTGGTCGACAGGGTGAAGGTCAGGGCCGCCGTACTGCTGCTCGCGTTGTACTTCCCGGCGCGCGTCGCGATCGGCACGTACCAGGTACTGCCCAACGGCTCGACGACGTCATAGTTGAAGATGTCGCACCCCGCCATCGCCGGCCCCGAGCTCGCCACGAACGCCGTCAGGCTGCCGGCCAACACCGTCAGCGTCATCGCCGCCGCGCGGCCCTTGGATCCGATTCTCATTGCGCATCCTTTCCCCAGGAGCGGTGGGGGACCACCGCCTGCGAAAGATGCTGTCAGCAACGATCTGGAGGCACCAGGTACAACCCGTACAGTTCGACCCGTACAACAACCTGTACGGGTAGTTGCCTTGTCAGGAAAGACGAAAGGGACCGGCAAGCTCGTTGCCTGCGGCCCCTTTCATCACCGGACGGTCAGCCTCGTACGGCGCAGACCCCTCACCCGAGTAGGGCGGAGACTCCTCAGCCGCGTACGGCGGAGACCTCTCAGCCGCGTACGGCGGAAACCAGGTGGTCGACGACCTCGGCGAGGGGGACGTCCACCCGGGTGTTCGAGCGCCGGTCCTTCACCTCGACGACACCGTCGGTCAGGCCCTTGCCGACGACCGCGATCGTCGGCACGCCGAGCAGCTCGGCGTCCTTGAACTTCACGCCGGCGGTGACCTTCTCGCGGTCGTCGTACAGCACGGTCAGACCGCGCGCCTCGAGCTCCGCCGCGATCTTGGCCGCGGCCTCGAACGGGGCGGCGTCCTTGCCGGTGGCGACCAGGTGGATGTCGGCCGGCGCGATCTCGCGCGGCCAGATCAGCCCGAGCTCGTCGTGGTTGCCCTCGGCGATCGCGGCCACCGCACGGGTCACGCCGACGCCGTAGGAGCCCATCGTGACGGTGACCAGCTTGCCGTTCTGGTCGAGCACCTTCAGGTCCAGCGCCTCGGCGTACTTCTTGCCGAGCTGGAAGATGTGCCCCATCTCGATGCCACGGGCCGACGCCAGCGGACCGGATCCGTCCGGTGCCTCGTCCCCGTCGCGCACCTCGGCGGCCTGGATCGTGCCGTCGGCGGTGAAGTCGCGACCGTACACCAGGTTGAGCACGTGGAAGCCGGTCTTGTCCGCACCGGTCACCCAGGCCGAACCCTCGGCGACCCGGGGATCGAGCAGGTACCGGATCTTCGAGGTGTTCTCCGACCCGAGCACGCCCGGCCCGATGTAGCCCTTCGCGAGCTCGGGGTGCTTGGCGAAGTCGGCCTCCTCGAAGGCGACCACCTCGGCCGGCTCGACCTGCGCGCCGAGCCGCTTCTCGTCGATGGCGCGGTCGCCGGGGACGCCGATCGCCAGCGGCTCACGGCTGCCGTCGGGGTTCACCAGCATCACCAGCACGTTCTTCAACGTGTCCGCGGCGGTCCACTCGCGACCGTCGGTGCGGGGGTGCTTCGCGTTGAGCGCGTCCACCAGGGTGTCGATGGTCGGGGTGTCCGGGGTGTCGACGACCTCGGCCGCGGGCACACCGGACGCGTCGACCGGCGCGGCCTGCGGCACGACGACAGCCTCGACGTTCGCGGCGTAACCGCCGGGCGACCGGACGAAGGTGTCCTCACCGTTCTCCGCGATCGCCAGGAACTCCTCCGACGCCGAGCCGCCCATCGCGCCCGACATCGCCTTGACGATCACGTAGTCGAACCCGAGCCGGTCGAAGATCGCGATGTAGGCCTTGCGGTGCAGCTCGTACGACGCCTGCAACCCGTCGGCGTCGATGTCGAACGAGTACGAGTCCTTCATCACGAACTCGCGTCCGCGCAGCACACCGGCGCGCGGCCGCGCCTCGTCGCGGTACTTGTTCTGGATCTGGTAGATCGACAGCGGCAGGTCCTTGTACGACGAGTACAGGTCCTTCACCACGAGAGTGAACATCTCCTCGTGGGTCGGCCCGAGCAGCATGTCGGCGCCCTTGCGGTCCTTGAGCCGGAACACGTTCGGCCCGTACTCCGTCCAGCGGCCGGTCGCCTCGTAGGGCTCCCGGGGCAGCAGTGCCGGGAAGACCAGTTCCTGCGCGCCGATCTTGTTCATCTCGTCGCGGACGATGTTCTCGACGTTGCGCAGCACGCGCAGGCCGAGCGGCAGCCAGGTGTAGATCCCGGGCGCGGCCCGGCGGATGTAGCCGGCCCGGACGAGCAGCCGGTGGCTCGGGACCTCCGCGTCCGCCGGGTCCTCGCGAAGGGTGCGGAGGAACAGCGACGACATGCGCAGAATCACGGGAGTCTCCAAGCAGGTGCAGAAAACGGAATACAACTACTGACGGCAAAGAGGATATCCGCCCGCCGCCAGTGCTTTCACCACTTTTCCACAGCCCACGCCCGGCGCTCCCGCTCAGCGGCCCTCGCGCGACGCCTTCAGAGCGGCCCGGATCAACGGAAGCTGCAACGGCAACCGGCCGAACCCGATCGCCTTCGCCCGCGGCGTCCCCACCTTGTTCAGATCGACCGCCATCTGCACATTGGCGGGAAAGACGGCCACCAGCAACGCGGCACTGAGCAATCCGGCCGTACGCCGGGTCCGCGGGTGCGCGAGCCCCGCCGCACAGACCAACTCGGCCACCCCGGAGGCGTAAACGAGTTCCTTCTTCCGCGGCAACTGACGCGGCACGATCCGCTCGAACGGCTCAGGTCTGACGAAATGCAGCACGCCCGACACTCCGAGCAACACAGCCAGCCCGGTCGTGCTCCTGCTCCGACGACTCATACGAGCACCCTAGCTGACCGGGTTACTCGCAGGTAGGGTCCCGTACGGCGAGGCGGCGGCCCTCGCGGCGTACAGGAAGGCGGCCTTGTTCTTGGGCCAGAAGGTGGAGTCCATGCAGGAGTAGGCCGGGAAGAAGCCGCCGCAGGAACCCGAGTCGGGGCCGACCTCGAAGGTGTACGACGGTACGCCGCGGGTCCCGTAGAGCCAGTCGTCGGTGGCACCCGGCGCGAAGTACCCGATCCCGCCGTCGCCGGTACTCACCGGGTAGCCGTTGAACCCACTCATCTTCTTGCCCAAGGCAACCAAAGCGGCCTTGTCCGGCGCGTCCGTGTTGGTGTACCCGTACGGCGCGAGGATGTCGTTGCCGAAACTGTGCAGGGTCAGGAAGACCCCGGTCGTCCCGACCGCGGCCGGCTGATCCACGTCCCCTTTGGTGTCGCGGAAGATCTTGTCCAGCAAGCCCTGGATCGCGATCGTCTCGGGCTCGGACACCGCCTTGGTGCCCGGGTACGTCTCCTCGCAAGGCCCACCTTCGTGGACATCCCACTGGAAGCCGGAGTTGCGATTCAGGTCCACCCCGGCATCGTCGGCCGGGCAGCCACCCGTCGTACTGTCCACGTTCTTCCGTTGCATCACCGGTTGCGACGGCGAGGACGCAACCACGTCCACGCCGTCCGGGTTCGCCATCGGGACCACCCAGAGCTCCCGCGAGTCGACCAGCGAGGTGATCGCGGGATCCTTGCCGTACGACGTGACCAGCAGGTCGATCCAGCGGTACGCGAGTTCGCCGGTCGACAGCTCCCGCGCGTGGATCTGGGCGTGCAGCACGAACTTCGGCTTCTTCCCCGTGCTGTTCAGCGCACAGTCGCCGGTGGCCAACTTGGTGATGCACAAGGCCTGGATGTCGTGCCCACCCTGGCCTTTCGCCTTCTTCCACGAATCCCCGATGTCGTACAGCTTCACCAGGTCCGGATGCGCGGAGGCCACTGCGGCATTGTGCTGCTCGTGGCCGAGCACGTTGTGGTAGCCGCCGTAGTACGTCGTACTGGTGGTGCCGGCGCCGCGTACCAGCGGCTTGTAGACGCTGCCGCTCTTGGCGAGCAGTACGCCGCGGTCGCGCAGGCTCTTGGCTTCCGCAGGGGTCGCGACCACGATCGGGCGGGTGCCGTGGCCGTGACTGATGTCGTAGCCGTCACGGACGAGCTGGGCCATGGTCAGCCCGGTTGGGAGCTTCAGCGTGTAGTACGCCGGGGCGCTGTCGGCCCGGGCCACCGGTTCGCGTGCCGGCGCGGCCGCACTGCCGGGGGCGAACCCGGCGACCGCAACGGCGACTACGGCCAGACCGGCCAAGGACGTGGCGATTCTTCGCAAGGGTGTTTCCTTCCGCTGGGCGGGGCGGCGCTCGATCAGCAAACCCCACCAGCGGTCACCGCACCATCACAGTGAGCGCTCAAGCTCAGAACAGGATGGTCGCGAAGGTCTCGACGGTCCGGAAGCCGACTCGTTCGTACGCCGCTCGCGCCGGCGTGTTGAAGGCGTTCACATAGAGCGTCACGACCGGGGTGAGCTGCCGGGCGAGCTCGACCACCGCCGCCATGCCCGGCGCGGCCAGCCCTTCGCCGCGCCGCTCCGGGTCGACCCAGACGCCCTGGATCTGGCAGACACCGGTTCCGACCGACCCGATCTCGGCCTTGAAGACCACCTTGCCGTCCTCGATCCGCGCGAACGCCCGGCCGGTCCGGATCAGCTCGGCCACCCGGGACCGGTAGAAGGTGCCGTCCGGGCCGGTCTGCGGCGGTACGCCGACCTCCTCGGTGTACATCGCCACACAGGCCGGATAGAGGATCGGCAGTTCCACCGGCTCCACCGCGCGGACCAGCGGGTCGGGGGTGATCACCGGCGGCCCGTCGATCACCATGAACGGCTGGTCGTCGCGGACCTCGCGGGCCGGCCCCCAGTGCGGTTCGAGCGCTTCCCACAACACCTCGACCGCGCGGGCCGGACCGAGGATCTGGAAGCAGTTCCGCCCACGCCGCAACGCATAGGCAGCGAACGCGCGGAGTGCGGCCTCGCCGGCGCCGACCGGGACCATGTTGCCGCCGGCATGGCAGAGCGCCTCGAGCACGCCCTTCTCGACGTACCCCCAGACCTCCGCGCCGCGGCGCGGATCGAGTCCGGACGTCTGCACCAGACTGTCCACGAAGACGTTCACGACCGGATCGCGGGCGATGACGGCCCTCGCTGCTGAGAGGTCGCGAGGACCCAGTACCCGTACGCCCACGGGGCAGAACCTAGCGGATTCCGGCCGATCAGGCGTGCAACGGGTCGTGCGCCGCCGCGATTCGCCGCAACGGAGAGGTCCAGGCGACCACGACGGCCACCACGCCGCCGATGCCCATCAGCACCATCCCGGAACGGATCCCGAGCCAGCTGCCGAGCACGCCACCGACGACCGAGCCGCCGGTCCAGCCGACTCCCCAGGACAACATCCGGCCGGCGGTGTTCACCCGGCCGAGGAGCTGCTCGGGCGTCACCTGCTGCCGGTACGAGACCGCGTTGACGATCACCAGCACGTACGCCGAACCCCAGACCAGCAAGGCGATCGCGGCCAGTTCCCAGTTCGGCATCAACGGACTGACGATCCCGAGCGCGGCCGAGACCGGGATGGCGTACAACGTCACCGCGGCCGGCGGCATCCGCTTCAGCAACCTGGGCAAGCCGAGCGCCGCGATCAGTCCGCCGATCCCCCACGTCCCGTAGACGAGGCCGAACCGGATCCCCGACGTACCGATGTGCAGCACCCGGTCGCACCACACCACCATCAACGCCATGAACCCGCCGCCGGCGAACGACTGCAGGCTGCCGACGATCGTCATCGTCCGCACCCCGGCGTGCCGGATCAGGAACCGCAGCCCTTCGGCGATGTCCGCGAACACCACCTGCGGCCGCAACGGTCGCTGTCCGGTCCGCGGCTCGGACATCGCCCGGACGATGCCTCCGATCGCGACCGCCGACGCCGCGAAGCTCAACGCGTCGATGGTGAGCAGACTGGCCGGATTCAGCACGGCCAGCAGGACCGCGGCCAGGGGTGGGACGAAGAGCTCGATCAGACTCGAGGCCGTCCACACCGCCGCATTCGCCTGCGCCACCCGCTCCCGCCCGACCAGCACCGGCAGCGCGCCGAAGTTGGCGCCGTCGAAGAACGTGAAGACCATCTGGACGACGAACCCCACCACCAGCACCTGCGCGACGGTGAGAATCCCCGCCAGGTACGCGAGTGGCACCGAACCGATCACCAGCGTGTTGACCAGATCGGCCGACACCATCACCCGGCGCCGGTTCCACCGGTCCGCGAGAGCACCGGCGAACAACCCGACCAGCAGGTACGGCGCGGCCTCCAAGGCGGTGACCAGTGCGGTGAGGAAGGGCGATCCACTCAGCCGATAGACCAGCACCGGCAACGCGATCGCGGTCACCATCGACCCGGTCAACGACGACGACCGGGCCAGCCAGTACCGCCGGAAGTCGGGATCGTCACGTAGTCGCAGCGGCACGTCAGTGATCATCGGTCCTCAACCACACTCGAAGTCAACCCGTGCACCACGACGGCCTGCCCGTCCGGATCCGCGACGGTGAGGCTGCCCTCCTCCCGCCGCACTTCGTACCCGCCGCCCGCCAACCGCTCGGCGACCGCCGCGAGGTCCTCGGTGGTGTCCAACTCGATCCGTACGCCGAACGCGTCGGCGGGCGACCCGTAGTACACGGACTGACCACCGCCGAGCACCGCAAGGAACCGCTCCCACTCGGTCTCGTCGGCCCCGCTGAGCCGGGGCTTCACCGACCATCGTGGATCCGGGTCGGCGTCGTGCAGCTTGTAGCCGTAGAGATCCTTGGCACGTTCGTCGAACCAGATCTGCACGCCGCCGGACGGCGTCACCGAGAGCACCCGGCCGTACGCCTCGTCCCAGATCGTGGCGTCCTCGTACCCGGCAGCGACCAGCCGGTCATTCAGTTCGTCGATGTCGTCGGCCTCGAACGACAGCGTCGTGTGGCCTGGCGCGGCGCCCATCGCGGAGGCCGCCGAGTCGTGCAGGGCGACCATCCCCCAGCCGCCGACCATGTCCACCCATCCGCCGCGCTCCGACTCGATTCTCGACCGCAGGCCGAGCAGCTCCAGGAACGCACGCATCGCCGCCACATCGGCCGTGAACCTCAACGGACGGATCAGGATGTCGTTCATCCCCGCGCCTCCCCATGTTTGTCCAGGTAGTCGGCCAACGCCTGCTCGACCAGCGCCGACAGACTCACCCCGTCGTCGATGGCCTTGTGCTTCACCCGCCGGACCAGCTCCGGCGGCAGATACACGTTGAACTGCGCCTTCTTGGCGCTCTCACCGCTCATGCCTAGGATACTAGCATCCTAGGTCACTACCAAACAAGAAGGCGTGACACCGTCTGGTGTCACGCCTTCACTGGGTCGGACGGCAGCCTCGGACGGCAGCCTCAGGCGGCAGCTTCAGACGGCGGCGAGGAGGGCGTCGTCGAGTTCCTTCAGGAGTTTGGCCTTCGGGCGGGCACCGACGACCGACCAGATCAGCTCGCCGCGGTGGAACAGCATCAGCGTCGGCAGCGCCATCACGCGGTACCTCGAGGAGATCTCCGGGTTCTCGTCGGAGTTCAGCTTCACCACCGTGAGCTGGTCCTTCCGCTCGACCGCGATCTGAGCCAGGATCGGCACGATCTGGTGGCAGGGCGGGCACCACTGGGCCCAGAAGTCGACCAGTACCGGCTTGTCTCCCGCCAGCACCACCTGGTCGAAGTTCGTGGTGTCGACTATTTGCAGATCTGTCATGGTGTCCTTGTCCTCCAGCTCTCGGCATCGGCAAGGAGGTCGGTCAGCCTGGCCCGCAGCTCGGTCAGTTCGGCGATCCGCCGGTCCACCTCGGCGATCCGGGTCCGGTACGCCGTCAGCGACGCGGGGCAGACGTCCGCCCGGTCGTTCCCGGCCCGCAGGCACTCGATGAACGGGTAGGTCTGTTCCGCGGTCAGCCCGAGCGACAGCAACGCCTTGACCTCACGGACCACCGCGACGTCCTCGGCACGGTAGGTCCGGTACCCGTTGGGTTCGCGGCCGGGCTTGAGCAGCCCCTGCGATTCGTAGTACCGAACCGCCTTGACCGTCACGCCGGCCTCGGCCGCCAGATCGCTGATGTGCATCCCGCCTCCTCGACACCGACGCTAAACCCTGCCCTTGGGGTCAAGGTCAAGCCAGAATAGCGGGCATGTATCTCGGGAAGTTCGTCCACGACTCCGGCCTCGATCTGACCGCGCCCACGCTCGAACGGGTCGCGGTGCGCGGCGTGCTCTTCCGTGGCTCGCAGTTGCTGCTGCTGCGCTCGCGGCACGGCGACTACAAGTTCCCGGGCGGCGGGGTGGAGAGCGGCGAGACGATGACCTCCGCGCTGCAGCGTGAATTCGTCGAGGAGTGCGGGCTGCGCGAAGTGGAGGTCGGGCTGGCACTCGGGCTGACCGTGGAGTATCTGCGGGCGGCTGAACCGGAGTACGAGGTCTTCAAGATGACCTCGCACTACTTCTACTGCTCGGCGGGCGTTGCGGGCGCCGCGCAGGAACTGGAGGGCTACGAGAGAGAACTGGAGCTGACGCCTGAGTGGATCAGCGTCGCGGATGGTCTCGCCGCTAATCGCGCGGTCGCCGAGAGCGGCATCGGCGTGCAGCGCTGGCTACCGCGCGAGACCCAGGTCCTCGCCCACCTGAGCTCGGACCCAGTCGCCTAGCACCTTGGCACTGGCGTCGACCAACGCCGGCCAATCCATCGCGGCTTCGTCGGCAGTGTCCGACACATGCTTCACCAGGCGCACCGGTACGCCGTACTCGCGGCAGGCGAACGCGACGCCGTAGCCCTCCATGTCGACCAACTGCGCCCGCTCAGCCAACCGTTCCCGTACCGCGGGGTCGGTCACGAACACGTCGCCCGAGGCGAGCACCGTCCCGTCGCCACCCTCGATCTTCAACGACTCCTGCGGATCGAGCCCGATGGCGCGCACCGCTTCGGCGTTGATGTCGTGGTTGACCACCTCGCTGGGGAGATAGAGGCCTGACAGCCCGTCGCGCAGCGCTCCCGTCGTACCGATGTTCAACACGACGAGATCGGTGGTGTCCCTGGCGGCCAGAGCTTTCGCTGTCGCCACCGCGGCCGCGGTCTTCCCGACACCCGTCAGTACGACCGGAATCCCTTCCGGCACGTACTTCGCTTCTCCCGCGATCGCGCTGACCACCAGGTAGTGAGTCACTCGCGGACTAGCTGACCGTGACAGTGGGCTCGCCGGTGGTCGCGGACTCACCCATCTCCTCGGCGATGCGCAGCGCCTCTTCGATCAGGGTCTCGACGATCTTCGACTCGGGGACGGTCTTGATCACCTCGCCCTTGACGAAGATCTGGCCCTTGCCGTTGCCGGAGGCAACACCGAGGTCGGCCTCGCGGGCTTCGCCGGGGCCGTTCACGACGCAGCCCATGACGGCGACGCGGAGCGGGACCTCCATCCCCTCCAGGCCGGCGGTGACCTGCTCGGCGAGGGTGTAGACGTCGACCTGGGCGCGCCCGCAGGACGGGCAGGAGACGATCTCGAGTTTGCGCTCGCGCAGGTTCAGCGACTGCAGGATCTGCAGGCCGACCTTGACCTCCTCGACCGGCGGCGCGGACAGCGAGACGCGGATGGTGTCGCCGATCCCCTTCGACAGCAGCGCACCGAAGGCCACCGCCGATTTGATCGTGCCCTGGAATGCCGGACCCGCTTCGGTCACGCCGAGGTGCAGCGGCCAGTCCCCCGCCTCGGAGAGCAATTCGTAGGCGCGCACCATCACGACCGGGTCGTTGTGCTTGACCGAGATCTTGAAGTCGTGGAAGTCGTGCTCCTCGAACAGCGACGCCTCCCAGACGGCCGACTCGACCAGCGCCTCGGGCGTCGCCCGGCCGTACTTCTGCAGCAGCCGCGGGTCGAGCGACCCGGCGTTGACGCCGATCCGGATCGAGGTGCCGTGGTCCTTCGCGGCGGCCGCGATCTGTTTCACCTGGTCGTCGAACTTGCGGATGTTGCCCGGGTTCACCCGGACGGCGGCACAGCCGGCCTCGATCGCCGCGAACACGTACTTGGGCTGGAAGTGGATGTCCGCGATCACCGGGATCTGCGAGTGCCGAGCGATCTCCGGCAGCGCGTCGGCGTCGTCCTGCGACGGGCAGGCCACCCGGACGATGTCGCAACCGGCCGCGGTCAGCTCGGCGATCTGCTGCAGCGTGGTGTTGACGTCCGAGGTGAGCGTCGTCGTCATCGACTGCACCGACACCGGCGCGTCGCCACCGACCAGCACCTTGCCGACCTTGATCTGGCGGGTCTTGCGGCGCGGGGCGAGGGTGGGCGGCGGCAGCGCGGGCATGCCCAGGGAGATACTCATTTGTCCTTTGTCCGTTGAGAAATTGTCAGTTGCGGGATCATCCGTTGAACAGCTTGATCGGGTTGACGATGTCGGCGATGACGAGCAGCACGCCCATCACCACGATGAAGCTGGCCGCGACGTAGGCGATCGGCAGCAGCTTGGCGACGTCGACGTACCCGGGGTCGGGCCGGTGGAACAGCTTGGCGAACCCGCGCCGGATGCCCTCCCAGATGGCGCCGACCATGTGGCCGCCGTCCAGGGGCAGCAGCGGGATGAAGTTGAACAGGGCGAGGAAGAGGTTCAGCGAGGCGAGCAGCGAGACCAGGAAGGCGATCCGCTCGCCACCGGTCAGCTGGTTGTTCGAGGCCACCTCGCCGGCGACCCGGCTCGCACCGACGACGCTCATCGGGCTGTCGGCGTCGCGGTCACCGCCGACGATCGACTTCGCGACACCGACCAGCTTGGACGGGAAGTGCCCGAGGGCCTTCACGGTCGCGACGCTCAGCTCGCCCATCTTGTCGACGACGAAACCGAAGTTCTGCCGCTCCACCTTCATCTCGGGAGACACCCCGAGGAAGCCGACCGAGACGATCTTGTCGGAGCCGGCCTTGTCGACCACCTGGTTGAGGATCGTGCTGGTCCGCAGCGTGGTCTGCTGACCGTTGCGCTCGACAACGATCGTGGCCGGCTTGTCGGTGTTCGCCCGGATCAGCGGGGTCAGGTCGTCCCAGCTCTTGATCGCCGTGCCGTTGAACGACACGATCCTGTCGCCGACCTGGAACCCGGCGGCCTTGGCCGGCGACACCTTGTCGCCCGGCTGACACTTGCGATCAGCCGAGGCCTGCGAGGCCGGGACCACACAATCGGTCACGGTGGAGACCGTGGTCTGCGCGACATTGGCGCCGTAGAACATGAACAGCCCGGCGAACAGGAAGAACGCGATCAGCACGTTCACCAGCGGACCCGAGGCCATCACGATCAGCTTCTTCCACCACACCTTCTGGTAGAACAGCCGGCCGTCGTCCTCGGGGGCGATCGTCTCGTACTCCGCGGAGCGCGCGTTCTCCACCATCGACTGGATGGGGCCGGTGTTCGCCTTGCGCACCCGTAATGGCTCAGCGGGGTCCTGTCCGTGTTTGCTCGGCGGCATCATGCCGATGATGCGGACGTACCCACCGGCCGGGATCAGCTTGAAGCCGTACTCCGTCTCGCCGCGCTTGGTGGACCAGACCGTCCGGCCGAAGCCGACGAAGAACTGGGTCACCTTCATGCCGAACGCCTTCGCGGGCAGCATGTGGCCCATCTCGTGCAGGGCGACCGACGCCAGGATGCCGACGACGAACAGCACGATCCCGATGAGGGTGAGGAGTGCGCTCATGCCTGTGTGATCTCCTGGCGCTGGTCGGTGGCGGCGGTCAGTTCACGGGCCCTGGTCCGCGCCCAGGTGTCCGCGGCGAGCACGTCGTCGATGGATAGTTCCTCGTACGAGGGTACGTCGTGTTCGGTCACAATCCGGGCCACGGTGTCGACGATCCCCAGGAACGGCAGCCGCCCCTCGCGGAACGCCTCCACACAGACTTCGTTGGCAGCATTCAGTACTGCGGGCGCCGTGCCGCCGCGCTCCCCCGCCTCCCGCGCCAACTGCACGGCCGGGAACGCCTCGTCGTCGAGCGGCTCGAACTCCCAGCTGGCCGCCGTGGTCCAGTCGCAGGACGGCGCCGCGTCCGGAATCCGGTCGGGCCAGCCGAGAGCGAGCGCGATCGGCAACCGCATATCGGGCGGTGAGGCCTGGACCACGGTCGAGCCGTCGATGAACTCGACCATCGAGTGCACGATCGACTGCGGGTGCACCACCACGTCGATCCGGTCCATCGGCAGTCCGTAGAGCAGGTGGGCCTCGATCACTTCCAGGCCCTTGTTGACCAGGTTGGCCGAGTTGATGGTGATCACCGGCCCCATGTCCCAGGTCGGGTGGTTGAGCGCCTGCTCGGGTGTGACGTCGGCCATCTCGGCCCGCGACCGGCCGCGGAACGGCCCACCGCTCGCGGTCACCAGCAACCGGCGTACCTCGTCAGCTGTGCCGCTGCGCAGGCACTGGGCGATCGCGCTGTGCTCGGAGTCGACCGGCACGATCTGGCCCGGCTTGACCCGCTTGACCACCAGCGGGCCGCCGATGACCAGCGACTCCTTGTTGGCGAGCGCCAGCGTCGTACCGGCGTCCAGGGCGGCCAGTGTCGGCCGTAGCCCGACCGAGCCGGTGATGCCGTTCAGTACGACGTCGCATGCCATCCCGGCGAGCTCGGTGGAGGCGTCCGGCCCCGTGACGATCTTGGGAATCCGGAACTCGCCCTGCGCGTAACCGCGGCGCTGCGCCTCGGCGTAGAAGGCCAGTTGGAGGTCCTGTGCGACCGTCGCCTTCGCGACGCCGACCACCTCGACCTCGAACTCCAGCGCCTGCCGCGCGAGCAACCCGACGTTGTCACCGCCCGCCGAGATGGCCAGCACCCGGAATCTCTCGCGGTTGCGGCCGATCAGCTCGAGTGCCTGGGTCCCGACCGAGCCGGTCGAGCCGAGGATGACGACGGTACGCGGATTCACGTCGGCCATTGTCCCAGGTCACCGGTGGTCGCGGCGATTCGCCGTACTGCGACTGCCTGCTGGCGGCGCTACCTTTGCTCCCATGAGTTTGGAGCAGCCGCCGCCCGAGCACCGGGCCTCTGACCACGATCGCGAACGGGCCGCCTCGGTGGTGCAGGAAGCGCACAGCGACGGCCGGCTCGATTTCGAGGAGCTGGACGAGCGGCTGACCCAGATCTACTCCGCCAAGACCCAGTTGGAGCTGCGGACGGCGACGGCCGACCTGGTCCCGCTCCCGCACGGCAGCAACTCGGCCGAGTTGGTGATCCGCGGGAAGCACAGCGCGCAGAAGCGCGAGGGCGCATGGCAGGTGCCCGAGCGGGTGGTCGCGGTCGGCGAACACTCCTCGATCCGGCTGGACTTCACCGACGCGGTGGTCCGTTGGCGCGAGATTCACGTGGACGCGCGGATCAAGCACAGCTCGGTGGTGATGATCGTGCCGCCGGGCTGGAGCATCACCATGGACGAGATCGACATGGTGCACGGCACTGCCTCGAACAAGGCTGGTGCGCCGGCGCCCGGGGGCGTCCGGCTTCGGGTGACCGGCGAGGCCCGCCACGGCAGCATCGTCGTACGGCATCCCCGCAAGCGGCGCTGGTGGTGGCCCTGGTACCGCAAGTAGCGGTGAGCAGTGCCACACAGGCTTGTGGATATCTGAAAGCACGGCCCGGCCGGATGCGGCTAGCGTGACGTCATGACCGTTTCCCTGGACCTCGTCGACGTCGACTCGCTGCTGACCTCCGAAGAGCTCGACATCCGGGCCACCGCGCGCAGGTTCGCCGACGAACGGTTACGGCCGCAACTGCCCGAGTGGTTCGAGTCCGCGACGATTCCGGCGCGCGAGCTGGCCAAGGAGCTCGGGTCGCTCGGGTTTCTCGGGATGCACCTGACGGGGTACGGGTGTGCCGGTGTCGGACCGGTCGCCTATGGGCTCGCCTGCCTGGAGATCGAGGCGGCCGATTCGGGGATGCGGTCGCTGGTGTCGGTGCAGGGGTCGCTCGCGATGTACGCGATCTGGAAGTACGGCAGCGAGGAGCAGAAGAGCGAGTGGCTGCCGCGGATGGCGGCCGGCGAGGCGATCGGCTGCTTCGGGCTGACCGAGCCGGACTTCGGGTCGAACCCGGCGGGGATGCGGACCAATGCCCGGCGCGACGGGGACGACTGGGTGCTGAACGGCTCGAAGATGTGGATCACCAACGGCTCGGTGGCCGACGTCGCGGTGGTGTGGGCGCGCGCCGAGGACGGGGTGCGCGGATTCGTCGTACCGACTGACACGGATGGGTTCTCGGCGCCGGAGATCACCCGGAAGATGTCGCTGCGGGCTTCGGTGACGTCCGAGTTGGTGCTGGCGGACGTGCGGCTGCCGGCGTCCGCGATGTTGCCGGAAGCGCGCGGGTTGTCGGGCCCACTCGGCTGCCTGAACGAGGCCCGGTTCGGGATCATCTTCGGCGCGATGGGTGCCGCGCGGGACTGCCTGGAGACGGCGCTGGACTATGCGGCCGAGCGGCAGGTGTTCGACAAGCCGCTGTCGGCGTACCAGCTGACCCAGGCGAAGTTCGCCGACATGAGCGTCGAGCTGAACAAGGGCATCCTGCTCGCGGTCCACCTCGGCCGGCTGAAGGAGAAGGGCTCGCTGCGACCGGAGCAGGTCAGCGTCGGCAAGCTCAACAACGTCCGCGAGGCGATCGCCATCGCGCGCGAGTGCCGCACGATCCTCGCCGCCAACGGCATCAGCGGCGAGTACCCGATCATGCGGCACGCGAACAACCTCGAATCCGTCCTCACCTACGAAGGCACCTCCGAGGTCCACCAACTCGTGATCGGCCAGGCCCTGACCGGCCAGGCCGCCTTCCGCTGACGCCGTGCTCGTCGAACCGCCGGTCGACCGGAGCACGCTGACCGACGCCGTCCTCCAGTACTACGGGCTCACGGTCTCGTCGCTGGAGTACGTCCCGGTCGGTTGGGCCACGGCGGGCTATTCGCTGTGGGCCGACGGTTCGCAGTACTTCCTCAAGCTCTGGCCTGATCGCGGGCGAGCGACCGGCGCTTTGGAGCGCTTGCCTTTTGTGCAAGCGCTGCACGCTCATGGGCTGCGGGTGCCCTATCCGTTGGCGACGAAGACAGATGAACTGTGGGTAGAGGTCCCGGCGGGAGTGATCGCGTTGTTCCCGTTCCTCGCCGGCGAGATCCTGCCGGATTGGCCGGTCTGGCCGCCCGCTGTGCTGACGGAGATCGGCAGGACCGTCGGGCAGCTGCATTCGATCCCGCTCGAGTTGCCGTTCCGCGAGGAGTTCGAGGTGAGAACGCGCGAGCAACTCCGCCCGTACTACGGCAGCGAGGTGCTCCGGCCGTACGAGACCGAGTTGGCAGCTCAGCTGGATCGGCTGGACGAGTTGCAGGCTGTAGCGCGTGCCGTCCCGAGTCGGGTCGTGGTGAGCCACACCGACCTCTACGGCAACAACATGCTGGCCGACGGCGATGGACAGCTCAGCGTGCTCGACTGGGACGACATGCTGCTCGCGCCGCCGGAGTACGACCTGTCCTTGCTGCTGCACGGCGTACAGCCGATGGACGCCAGCGCGCTGCTGACGGTGCTCGAGGTTTATCCGATCCGGCCTCTGCGACTGGAGTTGTTCGCGTTCTTCCTGCTGAGGCGGGCGTTGAACGATTTCACCGCACGCGTGGTCGTGCTGGCCGACCGTGAACTGAGTGCTGCGGCGGCCGCCGACGCTCGCGAGGGACTGGAGCTGTGGGGTGCGGAGCAGTGGCGCCACCTCGATCGCCTTCTCGACCTCATCCGGGCACCCCTGGCGGGGTAGGTTCTGCGCGTGACCGAACGGTTGGGGACGAAGTTGCTCGGGGTAGGCGCTGTTCTGGCCCTCCTCGTGGGCGGTGGCGCGGTGGCGCTCCGACGTACTGGAACGACCAACGCGACGTGGACCGCGGTGAGAGCTACGCCCACCCCTGCCGCCACTCCCTCAGCGGCGGTCAGTCCTGGAGCCACCACTACCACGACTCCGGCTGAACAGCCGCTTGCCGCCTCGAACCGGGCGGTGATGCAGAACGCGCTCTACCGAGTCGGTCAGCTGCCGGCGTCGCATTGCAAGGAGCCGGCCGCGAGACCTACTTCGGTCGCTCAGGTCAAGGCCTACTACACCGAGTCCATCCGGTGCCTGGATCGGGCCTGGGCACCCGTCATCCGCAAGGCCGGCTTCACGTTCTGGTCGCCCCGGCTGGAGGTGCTGGCTCCCGGCCAGGTCCGGACGCAGTGCGCCATCAGCGACTCAGGTGCCTACTGCAACGGCGTCATCTCGATGCGGGCGGACTTCGACCTGACGAACCAGCGTCGCTACGACCGGCTCTGGACGCGGACGACGATGGCGTTCCTGATCGCGCACGAGTACGGCCACCACATCCAGCGGCTGACCGGGATCATGGCCGCGTCGGACACGCGGGCGAACTATGCCAACGGCACCGACGCGAGACTGACCGAGAGCAGGCGGCTGGAACTGCAGGCCTCCTGTTTCAGTGGCGTCTACCTCGGCGCCGACCGCCGGTACTTCCCGGCCACCGGCGCCTGGCTGAAGAAATGGCTCTGGACGGTCGCGCATCGCGGCGACGAATGGAACCCGGAACGCTCGCACGGCAACAAGACCAGTCACAGCCGCTGGTCCCGGCGGGGCCTGAGCTCTGCCAGTCCGGCGTCCTGCAACACGTTCACCGCCGCCCCGGCGGCCATCGCCTGAGCAGACGATTGCGCATGACAAGCGTTTGATTGGGTACTGAGAGTTAGTGAGGATCAACACTTAGTCACTTGTGATCGGTGCCGCCCTGCCGGGGTAGGGAGCAGAGATGCGAATCAACGTCGGGATCCTGCTGATGGCGGCCGGTGCGATCCTCGCCTTCGCTGTCCGGGACGGCTCCGGCCCGGTGGACCTGACCGTGGTCGGCATCGTCATCATGCTGGGCGGGGCCGCCGGGCTCTGGTTCTCCTACCGGGTGGCGAACCAGCGGGAGCAGGAAGAGATCACGCTGATCAAGCCGGGGATCGAGGAGCAGTACGACACGACTCCGCACGAGTACGTCATCGAGGAACAGATCGACGTCACCCCGGTCGAGTACCAACCCGGCCACTCCCCCGAGCAGGCGTAGTACCAGCTAAGCCTTCTGCGCGATCAGCACGTCGATGCCGTCCAGGATCCGGTCGAGGCCGAAGCTCACGTCGGCCTCGTGGATCTCGTCGGAGTACTGGCCGCCGGCCATCAGCGCAGCCAGGGTCGAGTAGCCGAGTTCGTTCAGCCGCGGCTGGAGGAATCGCGCCACAGCCGCCGGCTGGACGTCGGTCGTGGCGCTGTCACGTACGTCGCGGCGCGCACTGGCAATCCGCCGGGCATAACCGTCCAGCAGCAACGCGCACGACAGGCTTTCGCTGGGACTCAGCCTGGCACCGGTCAGCACCTTGAGGATCGCCTCTGCCCAGCCGAGCAGGTTCGGCGTCATGGGCGCTCCCCGGATGGGGAGATCGCAGAGCCACGGGTGGACGTCGCACCGATCCACCATCGCCTGCGTCCAGGCGGTCGCCGCGGATCGCCAGTCTTTCGCGTCGACGTCGGGCGCCGGGCCCCATGCCGCGTCAGCGAGGAGGACCAGCAACTCGTCGCGTGATCTGACGTACCGGTAGATCGCGTTGGCGGTCAGCCCGAGCTTCTGGGCGATCTTGGGCATCGACAAGGCGGCGAACCCGTCGGCATCGGCCAGCTCCAGCGCCGCCTCGACGATCTGCTCGACGCTCTGGGTCGGCTTCCGGCCCAGCTTGTTCGACTTGGCCGGCAGGCCCCACGCCAGCACGAGCCCCGGCGGCAGGTGCGCATCGTCGGTCGACAGCATCACGCTCATCACCCCTCGCGAACTCGGCGGTTGACTTCGTGTGTACCTTACACTTTATATTAGTGTGACCCACACACGAATGCGACGACCGAGGATGCGAGCACTCCCATGCGACAGCAGAATCACCGCGACAGAACGCGGCACCGCCTTCCCCGCCGACTCGGAGTGCTGCTCCTTGCGGCTTTGGTCTCGGCCTCGGCGGCGGCCTGCGGAGGAGCAGCACTCCGAGTCGGCGGGACGAACAGCCGCAGTACGACGGAAACTCCGCCGGACACCGTGGTCTCGACGGACACCGGCGCGGTGCGCGGCAAGCTCACCGCGGATGCCCGGCTCTTCCAAGGCATTCCCTATGCCGCGCCGCCGGTCGGCAAGCTTCGCTGGGCCTCGCCGCAACGGGCCGCGTCCTGGCGTGGCATCCGGGACGCCACCAAGCCCGGGAATCGCTGCGCCCAGAACGCCGGGCTGATCGACGAGGCCAGTAACACCGAGGACTGTCTCTATCTCAACGTCGCCACGCCACGCCACAGCAGCCCACCCAAACTGCCGGTCATGGTGTGGATCCACGGCAACGGCTTCATCAACGGAGCCGGCAGCCTGTACGACGCGCAGCAGTTGGCGAACAGCGGGCAGGTCATCGTGGTCAGCCCCAACTACCGACTGGGCATCTTCGGCTTCCTCGCCCACCCAGCGCTGGACCACGGCCAAGCGCGGCAACTCTCGGGGAACTTCGGTCTTGAGGACCAGCAGGCAGCGTTGCGATGGGTCCAGCGCAACGCAGCGGCGTTCGGCGGTGATCCGGGCAATGTGACGATCTTCGGCGAATCCGCCGGAGGCACCAGCGCGTGTTCCCATCTGGCCGCGCCGGGGTCCGCAGGCCTGTTCCAGAAGGCGATCCTGCAGAGCGCTGAATGCACTGGGCGGAACTGGTCGCCTGGACCGCCGACCTGGTTCCCGCTGCCACGGCCCGAGCGCGAGCAGCACGGCCTGGAGGTCGCCGCCAAGCTCGGTTGCTCCAAGCCCGCTGCGGCTGCAGCCGCTTCGGCAGCCGTTGCCGCTTGCCTGCGGGGCAAATCGACCGAGGAACTGGCCAAGTGGTCCGACGACGGGGTCGGTTCAGGACCCACCGTCGGCGGCGGCGTGCTGCCGCTCAGCCCGGATCGCGCCTTCGCAACCGGCCGCTACAACCACGTACCGGTCATTCAGGGGACCACGCGGGACGAGCATCGCTTGTTCACCGCGGCGATCGAAACAGCGACCAAGCAGGTGACGACTCCGGCCAGCTATCGCGAAGAAGTACACACGCTGTTCAAGCCGGCAGACGCTGACCGGGTCCTCGCCCGCTACCCCGTCGGTCGGTTCCATTCCGCCGGTGAGGCCCTGTCGACCGTCGTCACCGATTGGGCGTGGGGCTGCCCGGTGCTCGATCGAGATCGCGCACTCGCCAAGCAGACACCGCTTTATGCCTACGAGTTCGCCGACGAGACCGCTCCTTGGTTCGCCACGCTCCCGAAGCCCAACTTCCCGACCGGCGCGTTCCACGGCGCCGAACTGCAGTACCTCTTCAACGACGAGCAACTGCCGGGCCCGAGCACACCGGCGCAGAAGCAGCTCTCCACGACGATGATGCGCTACTGGACGCAGTTCGCACGCACCGGAAACCCGAACGGTCCGGGTCAACCGCAGTGGCAGCCGTTCCGGGACAAGGAGCACGTCCAGTCACTCGCCGCTCCCAGAATCACGTCGGCCGACCTGGCCCAGGAACACCAGTGCGCCTTCTGGACCTCAATCGGTTCCTGACCGGCGTTAAGCCTGGCTGAACGAATGCGGCGCACACTGAGGATCGGCAACGATGCCGAAAGGGGTGGCGGGGATGACCGATCGCAATCGAGAACTGCTGGAGCGGTTGTGGCCGATGGACGGGCAGCTCGCGCTGTCCGCCGAGGCCGAGCACGAGTTGCGCACCGAGGGGTACGTGCTGGAGTTGCCACAGTCCGGCGAACGGATCGTCGGGCGGGACACGATGCGGTCGATGCAGCAGGAGTACCCGAACCCGCCGGCGATCGAGATCCAGCGCATCGTCGGCGCGGGCGACCACTTCGTCGTACTGGGCCGGTCGGACTACGGCGGCGACGTGTACTACGTCGCCAACATCGTCGAGTTCTCCGACGGCCGGATCGCCCGCGAGACCCGCATCTACGGCTCACCCTTCGAGGCGCCGCAGTGGCGCACGAAGTACGCCGAACCTCGCTGACTCGGGAGGAGTTGCCCGTCCGACGTACTGGCTGAGGCGGGTCGCTGGTACGACGTACGTCGTACTGGCTGAGGCGGGTCGCCGGCACGACGGACGTCGTACCCGCTCCGGCTACTTCGCGACCTCGGTGGCGCGGGATTCGCGGACGACGGTGACGCGGATCTGGCCGGGGTAGGTGAGTTCCTCCTCGACCTGCTTGGCGATGTCGCGCGCCATCACCTGGGCGGCGATGTCGTCGACGGCGTCCGGCAGGACCATCACGCGGATCTCCCGGCCTGCCTGCATCGCGAACACCTTCTCGACGCCGTCGTGGTGCATCGCGATCTCCTCCAGCCGCTCGAGCCGCTGGACGTACGCCTCGAGCGACTCGCGCCGAGCCCCCGGCCGTCCACCGCTCACGGCGTCGGCGGCCTGCGTCAGCACAGCTTCGACGGTCCGCACCTCGACCTCGTTGTGGTGAGCTTCGATGCAGTGCACGACGTCGTCGTCCTCGCCGTACTTGCGCGCCAGCTCCGCACCGACGATCGCGTGACTGCCCTCCGACTCGTGCGTGAGCGCCTTGCCGATGTCGTGCAGGAACGCACCCCGCTTGCACCGCTTGGCATCCAGCCCGAGCTCGGCCGCCATCATCCCGGCGATGTGCGCCGACTCGATGAGGTGCTTGAGCACGTTCTGCCCGTACGACGTGCGGTAGCGCAGCAGCCCCATCGTCCTGATCAGCTCCGGGTGCAGATCGGTGATCCCCACCTCGGCCATGGCGTCCTCGGCGGCGCGCTCGCACAACTCGGCCACCTCGCCCTTGCTGCGCTCGTAGATCTCCTCGATCCGGCTCGGGTGGATCCGGCCGTCGAGCACCAGCGAATCCAGGGTCAGCCGCGCGGTTTCCCGGCGTACCGGATCGAAGCAGGACAACAATACCGCCTCGGGGGTGTCGTCGATGATCAGGTTCACGCCGGTGGTCTGCTCGAACGACCGGATGTTGCGGCCCTCGCGACCGATGATCCGGCCCTTCATGTCGTCACTGGGCAGGTGCACCACGGAGACGACGGACTCGCTGGTCTGCTCGGAGGCCAGCCGCTGGACCGCGCCGGTGATGATCTTGCGCGCCTTGATCTCGCCCTCGTCCTGCGCCTGCCGTTCGATGTCGCGGACGATCGTGTGCGCGTGCCGTTTCGCCTCGGCCTCGATCGCGGCCACCAGTTCGGCCTTCGCCTGCTCGGTGGTCAGATTCGCGACGCCTTCGAGGATCCGGCGGCGCTCGTCCTCGAGGTCGCGGATCTCTTGTTTGCGCTGGTCGAGCTCCGTGAGCTGGACGGTCAACTCGTTCTGGCGCTCCTCGATCGACCGGTGCTGCTCGTCGAGGCGTTCCTCGCGCTCGGTCAACCGGTGTTCGCGCCGCTCCATCTCGAGTCGCTGCTCGCGCAGATCATCGCGGATCGACTGGGCCTCGAGCTCAGCCTCCCGGCGTACGTCCGACGCCCGCTGCTCGGCTTCCCGCCGTACTTCGGACGCGCGGTCCTCGGCGCCACGGCGGATCTCTTCGGCCCGCTGCTCAGCGGCCTCGGCCCGGACCCGCAGTACCGCGGCTTCCTCCTCGGCCTGCCGCCGGACCAGCTCGGCCGACGCCTTGGCGCCGGCGGTGATGGTCGCGGCCTCCAGCTTCGCGGTCGCCTCGGCCGCTTGGACGGCGGCGGACGCATCGGCCTCCTTGCGGCGCGACAACGTGAAGCCGATCCACGCGAGGAGACCCACGATCAGCATGCCGATCAGCACGAGCCCGACTGATGCCGCCACCGGCATGGCCGCGAGTGACATCGGCGTCTCCCCTCTTCGGAGTCACGCTCGGCGTGACTTTGGCTGCGACGAAGGGATGGTCCACTAACGGTCGGACAACGGTACGGCGAAACGCACCACCCTGGTCGAGGCGGTGCCCGGTCCGCCGGCATCGGCCGAGCGGTCCGGCGACCCCGTCGTCGACGGTGCCATCCGTTCCGGCCGGGCCGTCAGCCATGACGGGTTTCCTGCCGCTACGACGTCCCCTTCCCGGTGACCCGGCCCAGCCTGTGGTGGCCGCACCTGTCCGCCGAGGCGGTTTCGTCCTATTCCAGCCGCGATCGGGTCGCGGTCGTCCGTCTTCCAGCTCGGTCGAGCGTTGGTCTCGCGTTCATCGTCCGGCAGGTCAGCCGGTGATCAACCGGCCCGCCGGTCCTATACCCGCCACCGTCAGGTGGAGTGATCCCTTACTGATCCCGAGGCTAAGCGCGGCTATCCACAGGGTCAAGACAAACACCCACCCCCCACATCACGGTCTGCCCCACCACCCCACCCCAGTCATCCCCCCATCACTCTCCGCCCCCAACTCCCCACCCCACCAGCACCACCATCCCGCCCCTCAACTCCCCCACCCCGCCAACACGAAGGTCCCGCCCCGCACCCCCCCGGCCCGCCAGCACCACGGTCCCGCCCCGCACCCCCCCGGCCCGCCAGCACCACGGTCCTGTCATTGGACGCAAACAGCTCGGCCCCGCGGTGCGCGATTTGCGACTGGCCGCGGGGCCTGGGCTGGCTAGTTCTAGCTGATTGTTCTGACCGACTAGGAGCGGGGACCCGGAAGGCCGCCTTCCGAGCTTTCAGTCTCGTCCGCGGCCACTCCGGTCGCAGTGGCCCCGGGCCGCGCACCTTCGGCATTCGACCCCGCCGAACTACTCGGCTGCTCAGCTACATCAGGCACTTCTCCCCCAACCACACGCCCATCAGCCTCCGCAGGCGCCTCGCCCTGGCTCTCCCCCTCAGGCGCACCATCACCCTGCTCAGCCTCGTCACTCCCACCGGTGTCATTAGCCTGCGCCGTCTCCCCAAGCCCCGCGTCCCCGCCCGCGCCTCCACTCACGTCGCCCGCGTCCGCCCCACCGGCAGCGGTGTCGGTCGAGTCTGTGGCCGCGCCGGCGTTAGCCGATTCCGCTGCGGAATCGCCGCTCCCGGCACCGTCCGCGCCGGCCGTCCCAGCCGAGTCGTCAGTTGTACCCGGCGTCTGAGTCGTATCTGTGGGGGTGCTGTCGGTCGGTTCCGGTGCGGTGCTGTCGGAGGTACCAGGAGCACCGGGCTCTTTGGCGGCCTGCGAATCGACGTACTGACCGACCTTCTCCTGCACGGAGTCGATCTTCTCGGCGTACTTCCCGCCGGTCTGCTTGTCGATCAGGTCGCCGGCCTTCTCGACGCCCGCCTTGATCTTGTCCGGGTCTTGCTTGACGACATTCCGGAGCCAGTTCTTCGCCTGTTCCTGGAAATCGTTCATGTGCACCCTCCGAGAGGTGTCAGGGGCGGATCGGACGAAAATCTCAGCCTACGGACCGGTCACAAACACCAGCCCACACTCCGGATCAGACACCGTCCGCCCCCACCCGTCAACGTCCCTCGCCGCACACGCCCCCGCCGATCCCCCACCCACCCCCACAAAACACCCCACCCCCAACGCCCAATCAGCCCGCCCAACACCCGCCCACTCACCCCGGTCCACGCCGCTCCCCCGACCCGACAAGCCCAGACGACGAACTGCGCGGCCGCCGCTCGAACACCCCTGCTGGCCGGCCTCACCCCCAACCAACCCAGACCGAACCACGCGGCCTCGCCCAAGCGCCCCCGGCTAACTGACCCCGCTCGACCAATCCACCCGAGCCGGCCGCCCCCCACCCAACCAACCCAAACCGAGCTCCGCACCCCCGTCCGAGCACCCCGAGCTAACCGACCCCACCCGACCAATGCACCCAACTGCCCGACCCTCCCCCGGTGCCGGAGTTGCGCGACTGCCCCGTGGCGGAGTGGCCTAGTGGCGGATCGTTTGGGTCGCCGGGGGCCAGGTGATGGATGGCGGCTCAGCCGCGTGCACGAGGTGGCGGTGGCGACTCAGTCGGCCGTACCACGTGGTGGGTGCCGACTCAGCCGGGTGCGACGTCGTGGATGCCGCCTCAGCCACGCGCACGAGGTGTGGGTAGCGACTCAGTCGGGCGCACCACGTGGTGGGTGCCGACTCAGCCAGGTGCGACGTCGTGGATGCCGCCTCAGCCACGCGCACGAGGTGTGGATGGCGACTCAGCCGGACATACCACGCGGTGGGTGCCGACTCAGTCGAGTGCGACGTCGTGGGTGCCGACTCAGCCAGGTGCGACGTCGTCGGTGGCGACTCAGTCGGGTGCGATGTCGTGGGTGCTGACCCAGTCGGGTGTGCGACGTGGTGGGGCGCGGGTCAGTCGGCTTCTAGGCCGGAGTCGTTGAGGAGGGGGAGCTCTTCGTCGCTGGCGGCTAGTTCCTGCTTGATGACGGTCATTGCCAGCGAGCCCGGATATCCCTTGCGAGCCAGCAGACCCAGGAGGCGTCGCATGGCTACCTGGCGGTCGAGCGAGCGCATCGAACGGAGTTTCTTGCGGACCAGTTCCCGCGCAGTCGCTTCCTCCTGGTCGGGATCGAGCTCGTCCAGGGCATCCCGGGCCAGCTCATCGTCCACGCCACGGCGGCGGAGTTCCTGGGCAAGAGCGCGTTTGCCCAGTCCGCGGCCCCGGTGTCGTGACTCGACCCATGCGTTCGCGAAGGCGGCGTCGTCGATCAGCCCGACCTCCGTGAACCGATCGAGCACCTCGTCGGCCACCTCGTCAGGAATCTCCCGCTCAGCCAACACATCAGCCAACTCCGCCCGCGTTCGCGGCTGCCCAGTCAACTTGTCCAGCAAAATCGTCCGCGCCACCGCATGCGGATCTCCCACGGGATCCAGCTCAGGATCAGCCGGCCGAGCCGGTCCCGCCCCAAACCTCCGAGTCCGCCGCATCCCCGGCCGCCGCCCAGAACGCCCCGCGGAACCCCCGGCCCCGCCAGCTCCATCCGACACCCCGTCGCGACCGCCGCTTGCCGGTGCCTCATCCGACGCCGACCCATGACCAGCCGACCCGTCGCCTCCTATAGCCGTCGTACCGTCCTCGTCACCGTCAGCAGACGCAATCGGCGCCCCGTCGCTCAGGACCGAATCAACAGCATCCACCGATGCCGAGGCACGACTCGAACGCCCAACAGACGACGCAACTTCGTCGTTGCTGGGCACCGAACCGGCCCCAGCCGACGCGGAAGCCCCGCGGGTCGAGCCCACAGCTGAGGTCGAGGTCTCATCACCCCAGCTCGAGGCGGGCGGGGTTGAGGTACGTCGGCTCGCATCGGCCGGGGAAGTCGAGGCATCGTCACCCCAGACCGAACCAACCTCGGCCGAATCCGAAGAAGGACGGCTTGAACCGGCGGTTGGTGAGGTCGCACCGTCGTCACCCCATATCGAGTCGGCCGTCGGTGAGGTCGACGTAAGGCGGCTCGAATTGACGGGCGGGGCCGCGTCGTCGTCGCCCCAGACCGAGTCGGCGCTGGATGAGGCCGAGGTGGGCCGGCTCGCATCGGCCGGGGAAGTCGAGGCGTCCTCGCCCCAGACCGAATCAATCTCGGCGGAAGCCGAAGAAGGACGGCTTGAACCGGCGGGTGGTGAGGCCGAACCGTCCTCGCCCCAGATCGAGTCAGCACTGGGCGAGGTCGGAGTGAGGCGGCTCGAATCGGCAGGGGACGTCGAGGCGTTGTCGCCCCAGACCGATCCGATCTCGGCAGAAGTCGATGAAGGGCCGCCTGACTCGGCGGTTGGTGAGGTCGAACCGTCGTCGTTGCCCCAGATCGCATCGGCGTTTGCCGACGTGGGCGTGCTGCGGCTCGAATCCGTGGCAGGCGAGAGCGAAGGGTCATCGCCCCAGATCGAGTCGGTGGTGGGTGAGGTGGAGGCGTCAGGGTGGGAGGTTGCGGCGCTTGTGCGGCGCTTGGAAACGCGAATGCCTGCTATCTGGTCTTGAGCGTCGGGGTCGTCCGCGGGTACGTCGAACCAGTCGGGGCCGCCGGAGCGTTCTCCCGCGGTGCTCGACCAAGGGTCGAACTCGGCGGGTTCGGACGATCCCAGGCGGCTTGATCTGCCGCTGCGGCTGCTAGAGCGATTCCCAGCCTTGCCGAGGCGGTCGCCGGAGCGTTCGCTCGTTGCGCCAGTGCGGCCGGAGCGTCCGCGTGTGGAGCTGGAGCGCGTGCCGGATTCGGCGTCGTCTGTAGCCGGCTCAGTAGGGCTGGTGGTCGATCTCAGGGATCGCGCGGCGGAGCCTGTGGAGGCCGCAGCTCCGCTGTCCGGCCTGGCCGAGCGGTCGGCGGACTTGCCGGACTTAGCCGAGCGATCGGCGGACCTGGCCGAGCGGTTGCCCGTCCGGGCGGAACGGTTGGCGCGGGTGTCAGGGGTGGCCGCGGGAGAGCCGTCTCGGAACCATGGGAGGGGCTGGACGGGTGGGCGTTCCGCGTCCGGGTCGGGGCCCGCCGGTTTGGGGGGCGGGGTGATTCCCGAGAGTCCCCGGCGGACTCCGTCGGGCAGCTCCGGTAGCGACTTCTTGGAGCTGCCCTGACGGTTGGTGCCGGAAGACGGGGTGTGGTCAGAAGTCGACATCGACCTCGACCGGCGCCGTGGCGTCGACCGGCTTGTCCAGGGTCGCCCCGATGCCCATCTTCTCCTTGATCTTCTTCTCCAGCTCGTTGGCAAGATCGGGGTTGTCGCGCAGGAAGTTTCGCGCGTTCTCCCGGCCCTGGCCGAGCTGGTCGCTCTCGTAGGTGAACCAGGCACCGGCCTTGCGGACGAAGCCTTGCTCCACGCCGAGGTCGAGCAGGCTGCCCTCACGGCTGATGCCCTGGCCGTAGATGATGTCGAACTCGGCCTGCTTGAACGGCGGGGCCACCTTGTTCTTCACGACCTTGACCCTGGTCCGGTTGCCGACGAAGTCGGTGCCGTCCTTGAGGGACTCGATCCGGCGGACGTCCAGCCGGACGGAGGCGTAGAACTTCAGCGCCTTACCACCGGTGGTGGTCTCCGGGGAGCCGAACATGACGCCGATCTTCTCGCGCAGCTGGTTGATGAAGATCGCGGTCGTGTTGGTACCGCTGACCGCACCGGTCATCTTGCGCAGCGCCTGGCTCATCAGCCGGGCCTGCAGACCGACGTGGCTGTCACCCATCTCGCCCTCGATCTCGGCCCGGGGCACCAGCGCGGCGACCGAGTCGATCACGACGATGTCGATCGCGCCGGAGCGGATCAGCATGTCGGCGATCTCCAGCGCCTGCTCACCGGAGTCGGGCTGCGAGACCAGCAGCGCGTCGGTGTCGACGCCGAGCTTCTGGGCGTAGTCGGGGTCGAGGGCGTGCTCCGCGTCGATGAACGCCGCGATGCCGCCGGCGCGCTGCGCGTTGGCGACCGCGTGCAGGGCCACCGTCGTCTTACCCGAGGACTCCGGGCCGTAGATCTCCACCACCCGGCCGCGGGGCAGACCGCCGATCCCGAGGGCGATGTCGAGCGCGATCGACCCGGTCGGAATGACCTCGATCGGGGCGCGGCCCTGCTCGCCCAGCCGCATCACCGAGCCCTTGCCGCACTGCCGCTCGATCTGCGTCAGCGCGGTCGCCAGCGCCTTCTCACGATCTCCGGCCTTGCGCTGCTCCGCCGCCGCACTCGCCGCTGCACCAGCCATCTGACTGCCACCTAACCCATCTAGTAATCGGGGCCGCTGTCCCAGCCGCCCGGAGGAAATTCTTTGTCGCCAGAGACGGTATTGGTTACGTCGGACAGTTTTCGGTGCCACTTGAAATCTGTGGACAACTCGGCCGTTCCGACGAACTAGTACGAGACAAAATAACCCGAACACGTGTTCGAACCGCAACTGACACGCCGGAAGCTGCCGGAACAACCGTTCTGCCCCGCCGGGTCCCTACCCTTGCGGGCGTGACAGAGCGCCCGGACGTCCCCGATTCCGCCGTGGTCCTGGCCCTGAGCCGGGTCGAGTTCGGCATCGACTCGGTGCTGGACGCACTGCGGACCCCGGACCCCTTCGGTATCCGCAGCATCCTGACCGAGTACTCCGCCCAGGAGCAACCCAATCTCGCCGAGAAGGGCCTGATCCTCGCGATCGACCGGCTGCTGAAGATGAAGGTGCCCGGGCATGCCGAGTGGCCGACGCTGCCGCTGGCCGAGCGCTGCGACTGGTGGGTCGAGCGGCTCGGCGGGTTCGCGGCGGTCGTCGCCGGACTCCCCCGGCTCAGTGGCGCCGCGGCCGACACCCTGCCGATCAAGGACACCCTGGGCGCCGCAGTACAGGCAATGGTGATCGGTGCGGTCTGCCGCGAGTACGGCGTCGAGGCGCATGCCGATCGGACTGCCGTGATCGCCAGGGTTCTGACCGATCGCCCGATCACGCCGGACGCAGTACTCGAGTACGACGACCCCACTGCTGCCGGTCAGGACGTAGCAAGGCAACTGGGCTTCGGTGACCAGTCCGAGGAAGCAGGGCTGCGCAAGGGCATCAGGTTGGTCTGGCGGATCAGCAAGCTGCTGGGCGGACTCGGTGACGTGTTCGAGGACCGTCCACGCGGCAGTATCGGCGCCAGGATCATCGGCAAGCTCCCAGCCGTCGGTGTGGTCGGCGGCTTCTTCGACGAGCGCAAGGGCATCCGGAAGGCCGCGTACGCCGCCGCAGAACTGCTCACGACCGGCTCCTTCCGGGTCAGGCCCGTCTAACCCCACAGCGAAAGCCCTGTCCCTGCAGTGTCCGGCGCTGGGATGATCTGTCCATGAGCTCGATCGTGATCGTCCGGCCGGACGAGACCTGGCCGGCGCAGTACGAGAAGACCGCTGAGACCGTCCACGGGATCCTCGGCAGTACTGCGGTCCGCGTGGACCACATCGGCTCGACCTCCGTGCCGGGGCTTCCGGCCAAGGACATCCTCGACATCCAGGCGACGGTGGCCACCGAGCCCGACCTGGATGAGGCAGCGCAGTTGCTGGTGGCAGCCGACTGGGAGCTACGCCCGCCACGTCGCGACCACCCGGTGCCGGGTCTGCCCGGCGACGAAGGCCAGTGGGTGAAGCGGATCGTGGTCGAGCCCATGTACCGGCGCCGGGTGAACCTGCACATCCGTGTGGACGGCCGCGCCAACCAGCGGTACGCGCTGCTGTTCCGCGACTATCTACGGGCTCACCCCGACACAGCCGCGGCGTACGGCGAGTTCAAGCGCAGAGCAGCGTCGTTGCCGTTCGACGGTGTCGGCGACTATGCCGATCTGAAGGACCCGGTCTGCGATCTGATCTACCTACCCGCCGAGGAGTGGGCTACGAGGACCGGCTGGTCCGCCTGATCGAGGCGCAGGCCTCAGCGCTCGCTGGGCGGTAGCTGGAGATGGGCCCAGACGGCGCGCCAGACGGTCTTGGCGTGCTCCCCTTGGGCCAGCGCCTCGGTGACCGTACGACCACCGAGGCCGCTCACCACCTGGGTCTCGGCCCAGGTGCGTGAGTAGGCGGGACCGAGATGGCGATCCATCCGGTCCCAGAATTCTGTCAGTCTCATGCCTGCCCGTCGTTGTCCGGGCGGTTCCAGCCGCCCTGTTGTCCACCCTGTTGCGGTGGCTGTCCCCAGCCACCTTGCTGCGGCGCCGGTCCCTGCTGAGGCGGTCCCTGCTGAGGCGCCGGCCCTTGCGGCGGCCGTCCCTGTGGGGGCTGCCCCTGCGGCGGCTGGCCCTGTGGTCCAGGCTGCCCCCAGCCACCCGGCCCCTGCTGCGGCGGCCCACCCCATTGCCCTGGCTGCTGCGGTCCAGGGTACTGCCCTGGTTGCGGCTGACCCGGGTACTGCGGCTGCCCCTGCGGCCCAGGGCCGCCCGGCTGCCCGTACTGCGGTCCGCCCGGCTGCTGCCCGTACTGCGGGCCGCCCGGACCCGGCTGCCCATACGGACCACCTTGACCCGGCTGGCCGCCGTACTGGGGTCCCCACTGGCCCGGTTGCGGCTGTCCGGGGTACTGCCCGTACTGGCCCGGGTACTGCTGTTGTGCGGCGGCCTTGCGACTCCGCAGTACGAAGAACGCCACAGCGCCCGCAGCGGCGAGCAGCAGCACGATGATGAGGATGAGAGCCCACAGCGGGAAGCTGCTGCCCGACTCCGACGTCAGGTCGACATTGCCGAGCTTGTCCAGGCTGTCGTAGGTCGCCGTACGGCCGTCGACCTTGGCGCCGTCGTCGTGGGCGGTGATCTTGCCCGGCATGGTGATCTTGAAGTTGATCACCGGGTTGGAACCGGTCGAGGTCTTGCCCAGATCCAGCCCCTTGATCGTGACGTGGAACGTGTCGCCGTCCTTGCTGAAACCCACCCCGTCGCCGGTCGACGAGCCCATCTTGCTGAACGGCACGTCCTCGAGCTTGCAGTCGGACCCGATGTACTTGTCGTCGTCGAACGCCTTGCAGGTGACGCCGTCGGTGGTGGTCTGTTTGATCCCGCGTTCCATCTGGTCCCGGACCTTGTCGAGCGACTGGCCGCTGGCCTCCATCAGCTGCTTGTCGACGCCGATCTTCATCGAGCCGGAGACGGTCTGGTCCGAATTCACCTTGAGGTCGCCATCGATCTTCACGCAGCCGGTCAAGGCGACCAGGCAGGCGACGATGACGAGCGCAGCGCGCACGCGGTTCTTCATGCGCCCGATCATTCCAGAAGCGGGGGACATTTCCGCCTCGGGTGCCAACCGCGAAAAACTGTCGGCGGCACCCGGCAAGATGGGTGACGTGCAGAGATCCACCGCGTTCAGCCGCTTCTCGCCCGCGACCCGGGCGTGGTTCGGCGACGTCTTCGAAGCGGCCACCCCGGCCCAGCTCGAGGCGTGGGACGCCATCACCGCGGGCCGGGACGCACTGGTCGTAGCTCCGACCGGCTCCGGCAAGACGCTGGCCGCCTTCCTCTGGGCGCTCGACCGGCTGGCCACCGTGCCGCCGCCCGAGGACCCCAAACTGCGTTGCCGGGTGCTGTACGTGTCGCCGCTGAAGGCGCTCGCGGTCGACGTCGAGCGCAACCTGCGAGCTCCGCTGATCGGCATCCGCGAGACCGCCCGGCGGCTCGGTGAAACCCCGCGGGACGTCGAGGTCGCGGTCCGGTCCGGCGACACCCCGGCCAACGAGCGGCGCAAGTTCGCGACCAAACCGTCCGACATCCTGATCACCACCCCCGAGTCCCTGTTCCTGCTGCTCACCTCGCAGGCGCGCGAGTCGCTGCGCGGAGTCGAGACGGTCATCGTCGACGAGGTCCATGCCGTCGCGGGCACCAAGCGCGGCGCGCACCTCGCCCTCACCCTGGAGCGGCTCGACACGCTGCTGCCGAAGCCCGCCCAGCGGATCGGGTTGTCCGCGACCGTGCGCCCGGTCGAGGAGGTGGCCCGGTTCCTCGGTGGCGAGCGCCCTGTGACGGTGGTGCAGCCCGAGTTCACCAAGCAGTGGGATCTGAGCGTCGTCGTTCCGGTCGAGGACATGGCCGAGCTGGCCAACACCGAGATCGAGACCTCGGGCAGCGCAGCCGGGCCGCCGCGGCACGCGTCGATCTGGCCGCATGTCGAGGAGCACGTGTTCGACCTGATCTCGGCGCACAGCTCCACCATCGTCTTCTCGAACTCGCGCCGCCTCGCGGAACGGCTGACCGCCAGGCTGAACGAGATCGCCGCCGAGCGCGCCGAGCTGGAGCTGCCGGAAACGGGTTCGCCGGCTCAGCTGATGGCGCAATCGGGCGCCTCACTGGCCGCGCCGCCGCTGATCGCCCGGGCCCATCACGGATCGGTGAGCAAGGAGCAGCGTGCCCTGATCGAGGCCGATCTGAAGTCGGGCCGGCTGCCTTGTGTCGTCGCGACCAGCAGTCTGGAGCTCGGCATCGACATGGGCGCGGTCGATCTGGTCATCCAGGTCGAGGCGCCGCCGTCGGTCGCGAGCGGTCTGCAGCGGGTCGGCCGGGCCGGACACCAGGTCGGCGCTGTTTCGCGCGGAGTGCTCTTCCCGAAGTTCCGCGGTGACCTGGTCGACACGGCCGTGGTGGTCCAGCGTATGCGCGATGGGATGATCGAGAGTCTGCACATCCCGGCCAATCCGCTCGACGTGCTCGCCCAGCAGATCGTCTCGATCGTTGCCCTCGACACCATCGACGTCGAGGAGCTCTACAACCTGGTACGCCGGTGCGCCGCGTTCGCGACGCTGCCGCGTTCGGCGTACGACGGTGTGCTCGACATGCTCTCCGGGCGCTACCCCTCAGACGAGTTCGCCGAGCTGCGGCCGCGGATCGTCTTCGACCGGGTCAGTGGCGAGATCTCCGGGCGGCCGGGGGCTCAACGGCTCGCGGTCACCAGTGGCGGCACGATCCCGGACCGCGGCCTGTTCGGTGTCTTCCTGGTCGGCGAGTCCACGAACCACCGGGTCGGCGAGCTGGACGAGGAGATGGTCTACGAGTCGCGGGTCGGCGACGTGTTCACGCTCGGCGCCTCGAGTTGGCGGATCGAGGACATCACCCACGACCGCGTGCTGGTCTCCCCCGCCCCTGGTCAACCCGGGCGGCTCCCGTTCTGGAAGGGCGACGCCGTGGGCCGCCCGGCCGAGCTGGGCGCGGCGACCGGAGCGTTCGTGCGGACGATGGCCGCACTGCCGGCGACGAAGGCAGTCAAACGCGCGCGCGACGCCGGGCTGGACGAGTTCGCGGCCAACAATCTGGTCGCGTATCTGGCCGAGCAGAAGCAGGCCACCAGCCGGGTCCCCGACGACATCACGATCGTGGTCGAGCGGTTCCGCGACGAGCTGGGCGACTGGCGGGTCTGCATTCATTCGCCGTACGGCGGCCAGGTGCACGGGCCGTGGGCGCTGGCGATCGCGGCCCGCCTCCGCGAGCGCTACGGCATGGACGCGCAGTCGGTCTCCGGCGACGACGGAATCGTGCTCCGGCTCCCGGAGACGGACGAGGCGCCACCCGGTGCCGAGTTGGTGCTGTTCGATCCGGCGGAGATCGAGGACATCATCACGACCGAGGTCGGCGGTTCGGCCTTGTTCGCGGCACGGTTCCGCGAGTGCGCCGCGCGTGCGCTCTTGCTGCCGAGGCGAAACCCGGGCAAGCGGTCGCCGCTGTGGCAACAACGGCAGCGTTCGGCGCAATTGTTGAGTGTGGCAAGCAAATACGGCTCGTTCCCGATCGTGCTGGAGACCCTGCGCGAGGTGCTGCAGGACGTTTACGACATCGATGCTCTGAAGGACCTGCTGACCGGGATCGGCGAGCGCCGCGTCTCCGTGGTCGAGGTGGAGACGGCCGAAGCCTCGCCGTTCGCGAAGTCGTTGCTGTTCGGCTACGTGGGCGCGTTCATGTACGAGGGCGACACTCCCCTGGCCGAGAAGCGTGCCGCCGCGCTGTCTCTCGACCAAGGACTGCTCGCTGAGTTGCTGGGCAGGACCGAGCTCCGCGAACTGCTCGACGCAGAAGTCGTGCTGCGCACCGAGGCCGAGCTGCAGAGGCTGGCCGAGGACCGCCGCGCCCGTGATGCCGAAGGGCTGTTCGACGTACTGCGGATGGTTGGGCCACTGTCGATCTCCGAGGCCGCGCAGCGTTGTGTCGAGGGGGCCGACGCAGAGACCTGGTTGACGGAGTTGGCGGCCGCTCGCCGGGTCGTCAGAGTGCGGATCGCCGGCGAGCATCGGTGGGCCGTGGTCGAAGATGTCGCGCGCCTGCGCGACGCACTGGGCGTGCCCCTGCCACCTGGAGTGGCCGAAGCTCACGCCGAGCCGGTGGCCGATCCGCTCGGCGATCTCGTCTCGCGTTATGCCCGGACACACGGACCGTTCCGGGCCGTCGATCTCGCCACGCATCTCGGCACCGGTGTCGCAGTCGTGACGGACACCCTTCGCAGGTTGAGTGCTGCCGGCCGCGTGGTCGAGGGCGAGTTCCTCCCCGGTGGCATCGCGATGGAGTGGTGCGACAGCGAGGTGCTGCGACTACTGCGGCGCCGGTCGCTCGCCGCGCTGCGCAAGGAGGTCGAGCCGGTCGATCCTGCGGTGCTCGCCCGCTTCCTGCCCGCGTGGCAAGGCATCACGAGCAGCCGCGGACGCGGGTACGACGTACTGCTGGCCGCGGTCGAGCAGCTCGCGGGATGCGCCGTGCCGGCCTCGGCGCTCGAATCGATCGTGTTGCCGTCGCGCGTCCCGGGGTACCAACCCTCCATGTTGGATGAGCTGACCGCGACCGGTGAGGTGGTGTGGGCCGGTTCGGGGTCGCTGCCGGGCACCGACGGCTGGGTTTCCTTGCATCTCGCGGACAACTGCGACCTGACCTTGCCCGATCCGGATCCGACATTCGAATTGGGTGAGACCCACCAAGCGGTGCTCGATGCTCTCGCCGGCGGTGGCGCGTTCTTCTTCCGGCAGCTCAGCGACGTCGTCGGCTCAACCGCAGGTGTCGTCGACGACGAGACGCTGGTGGGCGTGCTGTGGGATCTCGTCTGGGCAGGCCAACTCACCAACGACACGCTGGCACCGGTCCGCGCCCTCGTCGGAGCAGGCCGAGGCAGCCACCGAACACGCCGTACTACGCCTCGCGCCCGCCCCGGTCGGGCGCTGCGACCGGGGCGACCGGCAATGCCGTCACGCAGCGGTCCCCCGACTGCGGGCGGCCGGTGGTCGCTACTGCCCGAGCGCAATCCTGACGCGACCCGGCGGGCGCATGCGGCAGCCGAGACACTGCTCGACCGGTACGGGATCGTCACCCGGGGCTCGGTGATCACCGAGCGCACGCCAGGTGGTTTTGCAGCGGTGTACAAGGTGCTGAGCGCCTTCGAGGAGTCGGGCCGCTGTCGACGCGGGTACTTCGTGGCTGGCCTCGGGGCTGCCCAGTTCGCTCTCCCTGGCGCGGTCGACCGGCTGCGGGCGATGGCTGAGCTGCCTGGAACTGCTGGCTCACCACCCCCTCGTGGTGCTGCGAATCGCCCCGGCAAGGAGGAGGTCGCCGCGCGAGCCGTAGTACTGGCTGCTTCGGATCCGGCGAACCCCTACGGCGCGGCGTTGCCGTGGCCGGAGCGGGACGGGCATCGGCCAGGACGAAAAGCCGGGGCACTCGTGATGCTCGTGGACGGGCGGCTGATCGTCTACGTGGAGCGTGGTGGACGGACAGTGCTGAGCTTCACCGAGGATCCCGAGTTGCTGCAGCCTGCGGTCGATGCCTTGGCACTCGCGATCAGGGACGGGCATTTGGGCAAGCTCAGTGTCGAGACGGCAGACGGTGAGCAGGTCAGGCATACGGCGTTCGGCGATGCGCTGGCGAAGGCCGGCTTCCACGCGACGCCGCGGGGCCTGCGGCTGCGGGCGTGAGCCATGCCTGAGGGAGACACCGTCTGGCGAGCGACGAAGCGGATGGACCAGGCGCTGGCCGGACATGAGCTGATGCGGACGGACTTTCGCGTGCCCACCTTGGCCACGACGGACCTCAGCGGCCGGACGGTGCTCGAAGTTGTTGCTCGCGGCAAGCACCTGCTGATGCGGCTGTCCGGTGGGCTGACGATCCATACCCATTTCCGGATGGAGGGCAGCTGGCATCTGTATCGGCCGGGCGAGCGCTGGAAGGGCGGCCCGGACCATCAGGTGAGAGCCGTGCTCGAGACCGCGAACTGGGTGGCCGTCGGCTACCGGCTGCCGGTGCTCGAAGTTCTTGCCACCGACGCCGAGAACGAGGTGGTCGGGCATCTCGGGCCGGACCTGCTCTCGCCCGGGTTCGACCGGGCGACCGCCATCGCGAATCTGGCGGCCGATCCGTCACGGACCATCAGCGAAGCGCTGCTGGACCAGCGCAACCTGGCCGGCATCGGGAACTTCTACCGCGTCGAGGTCTGCTTTCTGCTCGGTCTGCATCCCTGGCGACCGGTCTCGTCGGTCGACCTCGGGGCGGCGGTCGATCTGAGCCGACGGCTGATGAAGGCCAACTTGCGCAACGGCACCCAGGTCAGCACGGGAGTGGATCGCCCAGGTCAGCGCAGTTGGGTGTTCGAGCGGGCCGGGAAACCGTGCCGGCGGTGCGCCACGACGATTCTGACGGCCCCGATCGGCGAGCCACCGCGCGACCGGGTCAGCTTCTGGTGCCCGAACTGCCAGCCCGCTCTCTGAGCCCTGTGGACAACCCGCCGCACCCCTTCGAATCCGGATACCTTCTCTGACACATCGAACAATTGTTCGAGTCCGAGAGGAGAAGATCATGTGCTTCAAGTGCGACGGAATGACCGATGACCAGTACGCGCGGCTGGTCGAGCAGAACATCAACGCCCACGGGTGGACCGTGCAGCATGTGGAAGCCGACGGCAATCGCAACCCGTCCTTCGCCTACACGCTCGGCCTGAGCCTGCGGGGGCATCCGGAGCTGATCACCTTCGGTTGCCATCCCTACCCCGCCTACAGAGCCCTGGAGCCGCTGGCGCTGGCGGTGCTGGCCGGACGCCGCTTCGACGAGGGCCACGACCTCAGCGACCTGTACGCCGGTCGCCCAGAGCTTCTCCGAGTTCCGGACTCGACGACCCATCTCTTCCTGGCCAACGACCTGTTCCGCAGGCCGGGGCAGCCGCCGATCCCCGCGCTCCAACTGGTTTGGCCGACACGACTACAGCCGATGGCCGAACTCCTCGACTTACCGAGCCACGACGGAGATGTCTGATGAGCCCGTCGCTAGCGCGATGTCGGGTGGGGCCGTCGCTGACGCTCAGGGGCAGCGGATCGGCGGGCAATCGCCGGATACCGGAAGCGGCGCCTAGGCAACCAACAGAGCGGCGGCGGTCGGGCGGCGCTTGGCGACCAACAGGGCGGCCATCAGGCCGCAGAGACAACCAACAGGGCCGGTGGTCAGGCCGCCGAGGCGACGACCGCGGGCTCGTGGGCCAGCACCAGTGCTTCTTCGCGGGCCAGGTCTTCGCTCACTTCGGCGAAGATCGTCGACAGCGGCACATCCAGCGCCGTGCAGATTGCCGCGAGCAACTCACTCGAGGCTTCCTTCTGCCCGCGCTCGACCTCGGACAGATACCCGAGACTGACTCGGGCATCGGCAGACACCTCGCGCAGTGTGCGCCCTTGGCGCAGCCGCTTGCGCCGCAGGACGTCGCCCAGGAGGCCACGAACCAGCACCATGAGGTTTCTCCCTTCCGCCTGTCGGACCGAATCTACTCGCACGGTAGCTCGGCCGTGAGGACCAACGGTACCCGTTGCCGGGTCACTACTCCTCGCAATGTCCAGCTTCGGTGCGCCGTGCCAGTCTGCCCTACCTGTTCCCATGCTGGTCCCAACACTCCGATCAGCCTGGTTCTTCCGCGACGAGCTCGACCGCCAGCTCGAAGACTCCCTGCACACTGCCCCTTCGGACAGCTTCCCGGTCACCGCTCAACGACAACCGCCGAACCCGTACGCCGGCTGGGCCGGCCACGCCGACGTACACGGTTCCCGGCTCGACCCCAGCCTGTGGATCGGGTCCGGCCACACCGGTGGTCGCCAGCCCGTAGGTGGCCCCAAGCCGCTCCCGTACGCCGGAGGCGAGGGCCGCGGCCGTGTCCGGATGGACCGGGCCGACATCGGCCAGCAGGTCCGCGGGGACGCCGGCGAGCGTCGCCTTCAGATCGGTCGCGTAGACGATCACGCCACCTCGGTAGATCGCCGAGATCCCGGGCACTTCGGTCAGCACCGCACCGACCATGCCGCCGGTCAGCGACTCGGCAGTGGCCAGCGTGGCGCCGCGCTCTCGCACGAGGTCGATCAGCTTGTGCATGGCGGCCTGCAACTCGTCGCGCGTCATGGCAATGGCCTCTCGGCCGCCGCGCGGAGGCGGAGTGCTCGGCCGACATAGTCCAGACCCGTGACGAGCGTGACGATCACGGCCGCGCCCATGAAGACGACGGCGGTCCAGTGCAGGACAGCAACGGACTGCCAGGGAAGGAGGTAGAGACCCAGTGCGAACGCCTGCAGGACGGTCTTCAGCTTGCCGCCACGGCTGGCCGGCATCACGCCGTGCCGGATCACCCAGAAGCGGAGCGCGGTCACGCCCCATTCGCGCACCATCACGAGAATGGTCACCCACCAAGGCAGGTCGCCCAGAATGGACAACCCGATGAACGCGGCCCCGGTCAGCGCCTTGTCGGCGATCGGGTCGGCGATCTTGCCGAAGTTGGTGACCAGGTTCCAGCGCCGGGCGATGTCACCGTCGAACCGGTCGGTGACGATGGCCACCACGAAGGCCGCCGTCGCGAGCAGCCGGGCACCTTCGGCGTCGCCACCGTCGCGGAGCAGCAGCCAGACGAACAACGGCACGAGCACGAGCCGCAGCACGGTCAGCGCGTTGGCCACGTTCCAGGCACTCGGCGCGCTGAGCGGGCCGGCTGCCGCGCGCGGCACCGGGTTCGTCGGCGGGATCGTCACGCGGTCAGGTTAGCTGCCGGGACGCCTTCCCGGGTGGCCACGTGCGCGGCGTATTCCGCGATCAGGTCGACACCGTCGCTCCCGACGACCTCAGCGGACACCAGGTCACCGACGGCCAGACCGTCCGGAAGGCCGGTCAGCGTCGTCGAACCGTCCACCTCGGGGCCCTGATGCGCGGCGCGGCCTTCGGCGGTGCCGTCGTCGATCGACTCGATGAGAATCTCCACCGTCTCGCCGATCCGGGCCTCGGCGCGAGCCGAAGTCAGGTCCTCGGCCAGCCGGGTGACCCGGTCGAGGCGAGCCGCGATGGTGTCCTCGTCCAGCTTGCCGTCGTACGTCTCCGCCTCGGTCCCGTCCTCGTCCGAGTAGCCGAACACCCCGATCGCGTCCAGGCCGGCGCGGGAAAGGAAGTCGCAGAGAATGTCCACATCATCCTCGGTCTCCCCCGGGAAGCCGACGATCACATTGCTCCGGATACCCGCGGTCGGCGCCTGCGCGCGGACCAGCTCGATCAGGTCGAGGAAGCGCTCGGCGTCGCCGAACCGGCGCATCCGCCGCAGCAACGGCCCGGAAGCATGCTGGAAGGAGAGATCGAAGTACGGGACGACGCCAGGGGTCGACGCCATCGCCGAGATCAGCGTCGGCCGCATCTCGGCGGGCTGCAGGTACGAGACACGCACTCGGGTCAGGCCCGGGACGGCCGCTATCTCGCCGACGAGCGTCTCCAGCAAGCGCAGATCGCCCAGATCCTTGCCGTACGACGTGGAGTTCTCGGAGACCAGGAAGACCTCGCGGACTCCGTTCTCGGCCAGCCAGTGGGCCTCGCCGAGAACCTCGGTCGGCCGGCGGGAGACGAACGCACCACGGAAGGCAGGGATCGCGCAGAACGCGCAGCGGCGGTCACAGCCCGAGGCGAGCTTGAGCGGCGCCATCGGTCCACCGTCGAGACGGCGTCGCATTACCCGAGGGCCACTGGCCGGCGCGGACTGGAGGTCGGGGGCGTCGATGGTCAGCTCACGCTCAGAAGCCTTGACCGTGCGGCCCTTCAGCTCACGATCGGTCGAGCCGCCGGTGAGATCGGCGCGGGTGACGCCCGCTTTCTCGAGTTCGGCGTCCGTCAAAGCCTGGCCGTCGAGCACACTGAACTCGGCGCTCACCGGTGTCAACGGACGAGCAGCCTCGCCCCGCGAGCCGCTCGTCGACGCTCCCGAGGGGTCGCCGTGGCCGGGGAGTGCGACGCCGGCGGCGCCGGCACGGTCGGCTGGGGCGAGGGGCAGCAGCTTGCGGCGGTCGCGGGGGACGTGTGACTGGTGCTTGTTGCCGGCGAGGATCGACCGCAGGCGCTCGGAGATGTCGGCGTAGTCGTCGAAGCCGAGCACGGCGTCTGTTTCGGGCAGAGCCTCGGCCAGTTGCTCGCCGTACCGCTCGGCGAGGCAGCCGACGGCCACCACGGCCTGCGTGCGGCCGGAGTCCTTGTAGTCCGAGGCGGCCAGCAAGGTGTCGACGGAGTCCTTCTTGGCGGCCTCGACGAAACCACAGGTGTTGACCACCACGGTGTCCGCCTCGGCGGCATCGTCGACGAGGCGGAATCCGCCGGCTTCTAACCGGCCGGCCAGTTCCTCGGAGTCGACGTCGTTACGAGCACAGCCCAGCGTGACCAGGGCGACGGTGGTGGGAGTCTTAGTCATCACCCCCGAGTATGACTGCTCCGCCCACCCCACAGAAACCAGCCCATCAGCACCACTCCCCCAGAGGCACGCGAATCGGCGCCGCCGAGCAGACAGGCGAGCCCCACGGGCAAGTACGCGAACGTATACGCCCGGGGGTGGAGCGAATGTGCACGCGGGGTGGAATAGGTGGGCAGCATGCCGACGATGGCGTACGCAGCCGCCGCACCCACCCGCCGAGGACGCAGGCAGGAGACCCTGGCGCGGAGAGAGCAGGCTGGGCGAGCCGAGCCTATTTGTCGGGGCGAACGGGCCTACTTGTCCGGCGGGCCCGGCCTACTTGTCGGGGCGAACGGGCCTACTTGCCCGGCGAGTGGGCCTACTTGTCTTTTTGGATTGTGCCGGTGGGGGTGATGGTGAAGCGTTTGGATTTGGGGGCCGCTGGTTTGTCGTTGATGCGGATGGTGATGTTGGCCAGGGAGCCGAGGCTGACGCGGATGGAGCCTGGGTAGACGACTGTCTGGGACGAACCGGGGCCCAGCAGGCCCTGGAAGAGTTTGAGGCCGTGGTAGTTCCGCAAGGTGACGTACGAGCCGTCCTTGGTGGCCGTGAGGGTCAACTTGACCTTGTTGGTGGCCGGCTTCACCGGCGTCACGGGCGGTTTCGTCGACGTCTTCGTGGGCGTGGGCTTCGGCGACGGAGTGGTCACGGCGATCGTCGGCGTGGTGCGGGAGGCGTTCGCCTCGATGTCGCTCGGAAGCGTGAAGAGGCGGATCATCCCCCAGCCCATCAGGCAGACCAGGATGGCCCCGACGACGAGTGTCCACCGCGGCCGCGCCGGGTGCAGCGACGGGCCCTTCGCGTTCAGGCGCTCCTCGCGGCGGGTGCGATCTGCGTCCTCGGTCGGGTGGGCCTCGTCGTACTTCGCCAGCAGCACGGCCGGGTCGGCTTTCACGACCCGCGCGATCGCCCGGATATGGCCGCGGGCATAGAAGTTGCTGCCGCAACGGGAGAAGTCGTCGGCTTCCATCGCAGTGAGCAGGCCGCTTCTGATCCGGGTCGCGGCGCTCAGTTGGTCGATCGTCAGGCCCGCCCGTTCGCGGGCTGCTGTGAGCTCGCTGCCGATGCTCACGCCATCACCGCCTCTCCACCGTCCGCCTGACTGTTCGGTCCCGTCGACTCCACTAGTCAACGGTCGCGGGCCGACGGGGTCACGGACGGGTCAGAGTTGTTCCCTGACCGGACATCTGGCATCGGCCAGCATGTGTAGCGCCTGCAGCACTTCCCCGTTCGACGGCCGCGCCGTCAACCCGAACGGTACCGCGAGAGACGTCCCGGTGAGCCGACGGTTGGCATCGGTGACCTTGCGAGTCGCCTCGGGCATCGCGGCGACGACCGGTCCGGGGTCGAGCAGGTGGACCGCGATCCGGCCGTCGTCGAGCAGGTGCCGGCGCCGCAGAACGGTGACTTCTTCGATCTCTTCCCAGCGGGCGCCGATCCACTCGTCGCGGATCCGCAGCCGGATCCCGACCTTGTCGGCGACGAACATGTCCCCGGTCGTCAGGCCCCGCGCGCACACCACCGCCAGCGCGGCGAAGCCGGCGGCCGCGAGCCAGCGCAGTACGCCGGTGGCACTGGTCGACGCGGACGCGGCGAAGCCGATCGCGACCAGGGCCGCCCCGGCCGCGAGCGCGCCGTGGACCTGCTGCGAACCGCGGATCGTGAACTCCTGGCTCACGGCGTCCGCGTCCACCGGGTGGGCGTGGGGCATCGTGGAAGAGGCGGTCACGGGTCACTCTCCTCGCAGTGTGGCGATGAAGTCCTCTAGATCGTCCGGTTTCACCAGTACGTCGCGGGCCTTGGATCCCTCGCTCGGCCCGACCACGCCCCGGCTCTCCAGGATGTCCATCAGCCGGCCCGCCTTGGCGAAACCGACCCGGAGCTTACGCTGCAGCATCGACGTGGAGCCGAACTGCGTGGAAACGATCAGTTCGGCCGCCTGCACGACCAGGTCCATGTCGTCGCCGATCTCGTCGTCGAGGTCCTTCGAAGGACCGGCCACAGCGGTGACGTCCTCGCGGTACGTCGGCTGCAACTGCTCCTTGCAGTGCTCGACGACCGCGCGGATCTCGCTCTCGGTGACCCAGGAACCCTGGATACGCATCGGCTTGCTCGCGCCCATCGGCAGGAACAGCCCGTCGCCCTGACCGACCAGCTTCTCCGCACCAGGCTGGTCGAGGATGACCCGGCTGTCGGCCAGCGACGAGGTCGCGAACGCGAGCCGGGACGGCACGTTGGCCTTGATCAGACCGGTGACCACGTCGACCGAGGGCCGCTGGGTGGCCAGCACCAGGTGGATACCGGCGGCGCGGGCCAGCTGGGTGATCCGGACGATCGAGTCCTCCACGTCGCGCGGCGCGACCATCATCAGGTCGGCCAGCTCGTCGACGATCACCAGCAGGTACGGGTACGGCGAGAGCACGCGCTCGCTGCCCGGCGGTGGCTTCACCTTGCCGCTGCGGACCGCCTTGTTGAAGTCGTCCACGTGCCGGAACCCGAAGGCCGCCAGGTCGTCGTAGCGCATGTCCATCTCGCGCACGACCCACTGCAGCGCCTCGGCCGCCTTCTTGGCGTTGGTGATGATCGGGGTGATCAGGTGCGGGATGCCCTCGTAGTTGTTCAGCTCGACCCGCTTGGGGTCGACCAGCACCATCCGGACCTCGTCCGGCGTGGAGCGCATCAGCACCGAGGTGATCAGCGAGTTCACGAACGACGACTTGCCGGAGCCGGTCGCACCGGCGACCAGCAGGTGCGGCATCTTCGCCATGTTCGCGACGACGAAGCCGCCTTCGACGTCCTTGCCGAGTCCGGCGATCATCGGGTGATGGTCGTTGCGGGCGGTGGCGGACCGGATCACGTCGCCGAGGCTGACGATCTCCTTGTCGGTGTTCGGAATCTCGATGCCGATCGCGGACTTGCCCGGGATCGGCGACAGGATCCGCACGTCGGCGCTGGCGACGGCATACGCGATGTTCTTGCTCAGCGCGGTGACCTTCTCCACCTTCACCGCGGAGCCGAGTTCGACCTCGTACCGCGTGACTGTCGGGCCACGCGTGTAGCCGGTCACCTGCGCGTCGATGCCGAACTGGTCGAACACCTCGGTCAGCCGGTCCACGACAGCATCCGAGGCCTTCGTCCGGGCCTTGTGGACCGAACCAGGCTTCAGAATTTGGCCGTCCGGGAGCGTGTAGGTGATGTCGCCCGACAGGCTGAGCTGCTCGACGCGCTGCGGCAGCGGCGTGTGGGGCGGCGGCTCGGGAGCCGACTCGGGCTGAGCAGCAGGCTTCATCGCGGCCGCGACGGCACCGTAAGCAGGCGGAGCACCAGCGGCCGCGTCACCATCGACGTCGTACGGCTCCTCCTCGGCGGCCTTCTTACGACCACGCTTGGAGATCTCGCGCCCCTCGAGCACAGGTGAGTCGTACGGCTTGACGGTCGGCTCGCCGTCCTCGTCCAGAGCTGCCTTCGCCCGGCGCTCCTTGCGCGTGAGCCGGACAGTCTCGTCCGCGGCGGCCGCGACCGACGGGGCATCCGACGGCAGCTCGGTACGGCCGAGCAGTACGTCGAACGCAGCACGCACTCGCAGCGGCACCGCGTAGATCGGAGTCCCTGTGACCACCAGCGCGCCGAAGATCGACAGCAGCACCAGGAGGGGCGCCGCGACGTACTGCGTGAGTAGGTCGGACAGGAGCGAGGACACGACGTACCCGATTGCGCCGCCGGCGTCCTGGAGGCTGCCGTCGGCCGGGTTGCCCGGGCGAGGGATGCCGTTGGCGATGTGCACCAGGCCGAGCACACCGAGGGAGATCGCCGTCCAGCCGATCACCTGGCGTCCAGCCGGGCCGTTACGGTCCGGGTGACGCAGGGTGCGTAGAGCGATGAACAGAAGCATCAGCGGAACGGCCCAGCCGAGCATGCCGACGCTGCCGCCGACAACAGTCCGTACTGCGTTGCCGACCGCGCCGGGCAGCTCCCACCAGAGCGCGGCGGCCACGACGACAGCCAGGCCGATCAGGGTGAGTCCGGCACCGTCGCGACGGTGTGCCGGGTCGAGGTCACGAGCGCCGTGGCCGACGCCGCGGACGACACTGCCGAGCAGGTGCGCTATGCCGATCCAGCACTTCACGAAGCCACGCCCGAGGTACAGCATGGTGGCCGCGAACGGACCCGCGCCGGTGGATCCGGACGCGCTGGGACGCGCAGTGGTGGAGCCACTGCGCTTCTTCGCGCTCTGCCCACGCTTCTGGGCGCCTGACGGACGGGAGCGTCCACCAGCTGCCGACCGGCCCGTTCCAGGGCTGTTGGCTGCCGACTTCCGCGCCCGCGCCGGGGAAGACGTGCGGGTCGCCATATCTAGCAGGCTACCCCGACAACCTCTCGAGTCCCACGTGTCACACGCCGATCACGCCGCCCCATCCGTAGCGTCACGGCGTGCGCACGGGAGGCTGGATCAAGCGCCGGTGACCCCGTCGAGCTGTTCGCGGACGAAGTCCGCGTGCCCGCAGTGCCGGGCATACTCGCCGATCAGGTGGATGTAGATCATCCGCAGCGACGACACCTGGCCGCCGAAGGTGAACTGCTCGTCGAGCGATCGCCCCGCCGCCGCCTTGTCGGACAGCGCCCATTCCTCGATCAGACCTTCGTACTCCGACCGGGCGCGACTCGCGTCGATCAGCTCGAAGTCCGCGTCCTTGCCGAGCTCCGGGGCGAAGACCGGATCGGCCGGCGAGCCGTCGGCGAAGTGGATCCGGAACCAGATCCGCTCCACCTTGGTGAGGTGCCGGATCAACCCGAGCAGCGAGAGATTCGACGGCGGCGCGGGGCGCTCGGCCAGTTGCTCGGCGGTCAGCCCGGCGCACTTGTGCAACAGCGTGGTCCGGTAGAAGTCCAGGTAGCCGGCGAGCAGTTCCCGCTCGGGCGCCACCAGCGAGCCCTCGGGCCGGGTGACTTCGGGTGCGATCCAGGTCATCCGCGCATCCTCCCCCGCCGACACCACGCAGTACCAATCCTTATCAAGGCAACTACGACCGGCCCGCGTGCTCCTGCGGCGAGCCACCGGGGTTATCCAGCGGCGATGAACCGCAGCCCGTCCCGCAGGTAGACCCGCGGATTCGTGTCGAGGTGGCTCGCCCAGTCCGGCGCGGACTCGCCGCGCAGCCAGGCATACCTCGCCAGCCCGTAGCCGGACGGGAAGAACGCAGGCTCGGGAAGGACGACCGGGCGCTGCAGGATCTCGGTGCCGAACTCGTTGGCGAGCCAGTCCAGCCACTCCTCGATCCAGAGCTGTTCCTCGGTGCGCACCGGGCACTTCGGCTGCTTGTTCCACCACATCGTGACCACCTCCAGCTCGTCGGACGCAAAGCGCCTCCGAGAAGTTGCGTCTCAGCATGCGTCCGCAAATCTCAGGAAGCGAGATTGCTGCTGGCGCACCGACCGGCTCGTTGGTTACGGTCTTGGGCAGGTCATGAGTGTCAGCGTCAAGCCCCGGCTCGCTGGCCGGCAACCCTCCTCCGCGGTGGGGTGCCCCGGGTGAGGACCCGGCCGTTCGGATGCCCCGATCGGCAAGTGCGGACCACCGGGAGCAGAAACATGTCGATCCTCTCCATCCTCGAGCCTGCCAACGCCACCGTCGCGCGGCCGGCCGGCGTTCGGCTGACCAACGGCAGCATCCCCGCCACGGTCGGCTCCGACCTGCTGGTGCCGCTGGCCGACGGCCGCGTCACCGATTACGCCAACTTCGACCACGGCGCGAGCGCACCCTGTCTGGAGTCCGTACGAGCCGCAGTGGAGGCCGCCCTGCCCTCGTACGCGTCCGTGCATCGCGGCAACGGCTACGCGTCCCGGATCACCACCCAGTGGTACGAGCGGGCCCGCGCCGAGGTGCACGGTTTCGTCGGCGCTCGCGAGGACGACCAGGTCATCTTCACGCGGCAGACCACCGACGCTCTCAACCTCCTCGCCCGCGCAGTACCGGCCGACGCGACGGTGATCGTGTTCGAGTCCGAGCACCACGCGGCCCTGCTCCCCTGGCCGGCAGAGCGCACTGTGCGTCTAGCGGCGCCGAGCTCGACGAACCAGGCCGTCACCGCCGTCGCCGACGCACTGCGCAGCGCACCCGAAGGACCGCGGCTGGTCGTCATCACCGGCGCTTCCAACGTCACCGGGGAGATCTTTCCGATCGCAGAGATCGCCGCTGTCGCCAGGGCTCACGGTGCCCGGGTCTGTCTCGACGCAGCCCAGCTGGCGCCGCATCGCGTGGTCGACATCGAAGAGCTCGACGTCGACTGGGTCGCCCTGTCCGGCCACAAGCTGTACGCCCCGTACGGCGTGGGTGCGTTGATCGGCCGCACCGACTGGCTCGACGCCGCAGACCCCTACCTGTACGGCGGTGGCGCGACTGCCTCCGTCAACGGCAACGAGACGGTGTGGAACCAAGGACCGGCAAGGCACGAGGGCGGCTCCCCCAACGTCATCGGCGCGATCGCCCTGGCAGCAGCGTGTGCGGCGATCACCAAGCACCGCGAGGCGATCGAGCAGCACGAGTGCACCCTGCTGCCGCGGCTCCGGACCGGCCTGGCCCAGGTGCCCGGCGTCACGACGTACTCGATCTTCGGGGCCGAGGCTGATCGGGTCGGCACCGTTTGCTTCACCGTCGAGGGCATCAGCTCGACCCTGGTCTCCGCTGCCCTCGCCGCCGAGTACGGCATCGGCGTACGCGACGGCAAGTTCTGCGCGCACCCGCTGGTCGGCCACCTACTCGCCGACTCCCCCGAGCACGGTACTGCGGTGCGCGCGAGCCTCGGTCTCGCCACGACCCGCGAGCACGTCGACCGCCTCGTCAACGCCGTTCGCACCCTGGCCACCAACGGCTTGAGCCGCCGCTACGAAGAGTCCACCCACGGCTGCCAGCCTGCCGACGACCCGCGAGACCTGGTAGCCCCACGGATCTGGTGACCCGCACCCGCACCTCCTACTGCTCAGGAGGTACGAGACCTGTGTGGTGAGCAGCGAACGCCAGCAGGTCGGCCCACTCGGATGCGACCATCGCAGCGGGCTTTCCGAAGCCGTGACCGGTATCGACCTCGATACGGGTCAGGACCGGAGCAGATCCCGCCTGCGCGTGTTGCAGGGCTGCCATGAACTTGTGGCTGTGCAGTGGCACCACCCGGTCGTCGTGGTCGCCGGTGACGACCAGGGTTGCCGGGTACGCCGAACCGTCGTGCAGGTTGTGGAGTGGTGAGTAGGCCAGCAGGTCCTCGAACTGCTCGGGGTCGTCCGGCAGGCCGAAGTCCGAGGCCCAGGCGGCACCCACGGTGAAGAGGTGGAAGCGAAGCATGTCCATCACGCCGACACCAGGCAGGGCGACGGCGAAGAGGTCCGGTCGCTGCGTCATGACGGCGCCGATCAGCAACCCGCCATTGCTGCGGCCGTGGATGGCGAGCTGCGCGGCTGTGGTCACCCGCGTCTTCTGCAGGTGCTCGGCCACGGCGATGAAGTCGTCGAACACGTTCTGCTTGTTCTTGAGCCGCCCCTCCTCGTACCACGCGGTGCCGTACTCGCCGCCGCCTCGCAGGTTGGTGATCACCAGTACGCCGCCGGCCGCGAGCCAGGCGGGCCACCCCGGCCGGTAGTCGGTGAAGATCGGGACCCGGAAGCCGCCGTACCCGTACATCACCGTGGGCCGTGGCTCCGACAGGTCCAGGTCCGCCCGGCTGATCACGAAGTACGGCACCTCGCGCCCGGGCTCGACGACGCGCCGCACGGTGATCTCCGGTGCCGCGAAGGTCTCACCGGCAGGCGCCAGCGACGGCAGCGGCCGGAGATCGCCGGACGCGGCAGACACGACGTACGAGAGCGTCGGCTCCGTCGGGGACGACAGTCCGACGAACAGCTCGTCGTACTTCGCGCCGCCGGTGACATCGACCAGTCCGCCACTCGCGAGCGGCACCGAACGCGTGTTGCCGCCGTCGATGTCGTGCAACCTGAGCTCGGGCTGGGCGTCGACCAGGTAGAGCGTCGCCAGCCCGCCCGAGGTCGCATACGCCGACCGCAGCGCGTTCTCGCCCTCGGGGATCACGTCGGTGAAGTTGCCGTCGAAATCACTGCTCACCAAGCGGCCGCGCGGCGCATCCCGGTCCGTCCGCAGGATCAGCCGGTCTCCCGCCATCCGGACGAAGTCGATCTCGTCGGCGAACTCGTCGATCACCTTGATCGGATCGCCCAGCCCGTCGGTCGTGATCGGGTAGAGCCACAACCGGGTGGCGGCGTCGGTGCCTTCGTGCAGGTGCATGACGACGTACCGGTCGTCCTCGGACACCACCGGTGTCACGAAGATCCGCGGCTGGTCCGGGAAGCTCAACACCAACTGGTCGTCGGCCTGCGGCGTCCCGATCTTGTGCAGCTTGAGCTGACCACCGCCGAGCACCTTCGTCTCGGTCCCCTCACTGCGTCCGCCGGCGGGATAGTGCGAGTAGAGGTACGCCGAGGAGTCGGGCAGCCAGACCGCCTCGGAGAACTTGGCCTCGGTGACCACGTCGTCCACCTCGGCACCGGTCGCGACCTCGAGCAGCCGGAACGTGGTCCAGTCGCTGCCACTCTCGTTGATCCCGTAGGCGAAGTAGCGGCCGTCCGGGCTGACCGTGAAGGTGCCGAGCGAATCCGTACCGCCTTCGGACAGCGTGTTCGGGTCGATCAGCACCCGGCCGCCGTCGAGCAACGCGGCGAGCGTGTCGGCGACGTACACGACGTCCTGCGCCTTCGTCCCGTCGTTGCGGCCGACGAAGAACCATCCCGAGGACTGCACGGGCACCCCGGCGCGTGGCCGGCGAAGGATCGCGGTCATCGCCTGCTGGAACCAGCCGCGTTCGTCGTACTGCGTGAGCACGCTTTCGGTGAAGGCGTTCTGCCGACTCACCCAGTCCTTGGTCTCGGCGGCATCGGCGTCCTCGAGCCAGCGGTACGGATCGGCGATCTGGTGCCCGTGCAGCGTTTCGACGACACTCTCGTCGCGACGGCTCTCGGGATAGTCGGCAGTCATACCGCCAACCTAGTACGCCGAATCGGCTCAGCTCGAAGGATTTCCCCTTCCTGCCGGCTGGAGCTCCTTGCGCCACAGCACGGTGCCGTAGAGGTCGCGCAGTGAGACGGTGAACGCCCCACTGTGCGGGTCGATCTCGGCATGACCGAAGAACTGATTGCCGCCGCTCGGCGGCTGGCCGGGGAAGTCCGCCGCCTTCTGGAACTCGACCTTGGGGCCGAAGGTCGGGTCGAGCGCGTTCGGTCCGAAGGTGCCGGCGTTCACCGGTCCGGCGACGATCTCCCAGAACGGATCGAAGTCGGTGTACGCCGCCCGCGCCGGGTCGTAGTGGTGAGCGGCGCAGTAGTGCACGTCCGCGGTCAGCCAGACCGTGTTGCGCACCTTGCGCCGCTTGAACTGGCTCAGCACCCACGCGATCTCGTGCTCGCGTCCGCCCGGAGCTCCTGCCAGTCCGTTGGCAACCGCCTCGATCTCGGTACCGTCCGGGACCAGCAGGCCGAGCGGCATGTCACTCGCGATCACCTTCCAGGTTGCCTTCGACGCCGCGACCTCGCGCACCAGCCAGGCGGCCTGCTCCGCGCCGAGCATCGCGACCGGTCCGGCCACCCCGGGAGCGGGGTTGGCGCCGCGATAGGTCCGCATATCGAGGCAGAACACGTCGAGCAGCGGGCCGTGGCTCACCTTGCGATAGATCCGGTCGCGCTCCGCGGTGTGCACCATCGGGAGGTACTCGAGGAACGCCTTGCGGGCGCGGGAGGCGAGCACATCCACCCGCTTCTCGGTGTAGCGGCCGTCGGTCAGGATCTCGCCGGGATACCAGTTGTTCAGCGTCTCGTGGTCGTCCCACTGGCTGATGATCGGCACCTCGGCGTACAGCTCGCGGACGTTCTGGTCGAGCAGGTTGTACTTGTACCGGCCGCGGTACTCCGCCAGCGTCTCGGCGACCTTCGAGACCTCCTCGGTCACCACGTTCTTCCAAATGGTGCCGTCGGCAACATTCACGATCGCCTGGATCGGCCCGTCGGCGTAGATGTTGTCGCCGGAGTGCAGGAAGAAGTCGGGCCGCGTCCGGTGCATCGCCCTGTACGCGATCATGCCGCCGAAATCCGGGTTGATCCCGTACCCCTGGCCGGCCGTGTCACCGGTGAAGACGAAGCTGACCCGGCGGCTGCGGCCCGGCGTACTGAAGGAGCCCAGGGCCGTCTCACCGAGGCGGCCGGACGAATCCTCGAAGGCGATCCGGTAGTCGTAGCGCTGGCCCGGGCGAAGTCCGCGCAACGGCAGTTGCGCGGTGAAGTCGTCGTCGGCCGAGGTGACCGGGCCGCGAAGCCGGATCGCCCGGTCGAAGCGGCCGTGGCTGGTCAGGTCGACGACGAGCCGGCCCGGCCGATCCGTCCGGGACCAGACGACCGCGGAGTTCGACGTGACGTCGCCACTGGCGATCCCTGAGGTGAGGGCCGGCCTGCCCCGGCGTACGACGCTGGGCGCCGCGGCGGCAGAGCGGGTGGCAGGAAGGGCGAGCGTTGCACCCGCGGCGGTGGTGGCGGCCAGCAACTGGCGGCGGCTCAGGTTCATGCTGCCGAAGGTGCTCCACCCGGATGACCGCCCGGTGACAGCTGAGCGAACTACCTGACAACTCAGCCTGGGTGGTCGCGGCCTTGTCCGGGGACAGATGATGGAAAGACTCCGGGTCGAGAGGGAACGCTGGGAATGACACGAGAACATCGCCTGACGCAGGTGTTCATCGAGCTGGCCGACACGCTGGTCGCCGAGTTCGACCTGGTCGACTTCCTCGGCCGGCTCGCCGAGGCGACCGTCGAGCTGATCGAGGCGGACGCGGCCGGACTGATGCTCGCCGACGACCACGGCGTCCTGCATGTGATGGCCTCGTCCGACGACCAGGCCGAGCTGCTGGAGCTGTTCGAGCTGCAGCAGGACGAGGGTCCGTGCCCGGCGTGCTTCCGCTCCGGTCAGCCGGTGGTGAACGTCGACCTGCACAGCTGGCCGGATTTCGCGGCGGCGGCAGCGGCCGGCGGTTACGTCTCCGCGCACGCCGTGCCGTTGCGGCTACGCGGTCAGGTCATCGGCGCGATGAACCTGTTCCGCTCCAGCTCGGCACCGCTCTCGGCCGACGACACCGCCCTGGCCCAGGCCCTGGCCGACATGGCCACGATCGGCCTCCTTCATCAGCGCGAGGTCGAGGGCCATCGGGAGCTGTCGAGCCAGCTCCAGCACGCGCTGGACAGCCGGATCGTGATCGAGCAGGCCAAGGGCATGCTCGCCGAGCGGGCGGGACTGAGTGTGAGCGAGGCCTTCAGCGCGATGCGTTCGTACGCGCGTGGCAACGGGTGCGGACTGACCTCGGTCGCCCACAACGTGCTCGACGGATCGTTGCAAACTGATGCACTGCTGACCCGTTAGTTGCGTCTGGCGGTCGGCCGTGGTTCCGTTGGGGTATCAGCCACTTTCTCGTGGCGCTGCCCTGGACCCGGTGGCGCATCTCGACCGATGCACTCCCGGATGGGGCGTTTCCATGTCACAGCTCGTAGCGGACGGCAGACCTCCGCAAGGCCCGCAGGAGCGGCACGCAAGTCTCTACAGCGACCTTCTGAACACCGTGCGTGATCTGGGTCTGCTCAAGCGCCGTCACGGCTACTACTGGACCCGGATCGGGCTGGTTCTCGCAGCGCTGGGTGGCGTGGTGACCGGATTCATCCTGCTGGGCGACTCCTGGTTCCAGCTGTTGATGGCCGGTGCCCTCGCGCTGGTCCTGGTGCAGGTCGCCTTCCTCAGTCACGACAGCGCGCACCGCCAGATCTTCAACTCGGCCGCCTGGAACGACTGGACCGCGCGGGTGCTGGCAGGCGGCCTGGCCGGGATGAGCATCACCTGGTGGCGCAACAAGCACAGCAAGCACCACAACGCGCCGAACCAACTGGGCAAGGACCCCGATATCGACATCGGCGTCGTCGCCTTCACCCCCGACCACGTCGCCCGTCGTACCGGCCTGGTGAAGTGGCTCGGCGATCGCCAGGGCTGGCTCTTCTTCCCGCTGCTGACGCTCGAAGGACTCAGCCTGCACGTCGCGAGCCTCCAGCACCTGCTGCGTCGCAACGCCACCCGGGTCGAGCGGATCGAAGCCGCGATCGTGCTGTCCCGCCTGGGCGCGTACGTCGCCGCGCTGCTCATCCTGCTGCCGGTCGGCAAGGCCGGCGCGTTCCTCGGTCTCCAGTTGGCCGTCTTCGGCGTCGGGCTGGGCGCGTCGTTCGCACCGAACCACAAGGGCATGCCGCTGGTGCCGAAGACGATGAAGCTGGACTTCCTGCGCCGCCAGGTGCTGATGTCCCGCAACATCCGCGGCGGCGTGCTGACCGACTTCGCGATGGGTGGGCTCAACTACCAGATCGAGCACCACCTGTTCCCGAGCATGCCGCGGCCGACCCTGAAGACGGTCCGCCCGATCGTTCGCGAGTACTGCGAACTGCACGGCGTGAAGTACACCGAGGTCGGGCTGTTCGAGTCGTACAAGATCGTCATCGACTACCTCAACAACGTCGGCCTACGCGCTCGCGACCCGTTCCAGTGCCCGCTTTCCGCGCAACTGCGGGACTAGCTCTGCAGTAGTGGCAGGGCCGCGGCCAGTGCATCCTCGGCCGCGGCCCGGCCCAGTCCGTGATGGTCGGCGAGCACGGTCGCACCCTCCAGCAGCATCAGGAGCTGCCGGCCGACCCGCACGGGATCCGCCACGCCGGCTGTCGTCGCGATCTCGGTGAACAGCTCCAGATAGCGGTCGAGGTGGCGGGACACGATGGTCCGCGCCGGCTCGACGTGCCGCTGGGTGGCCGCGTTCACGATCGCGCAACCGCGGAAGTCCGGTTCGGAGTACCACTGGCCCAGCACGCCGAAGACGGCGGTCAGCTGGGCGACGGCATCGTCACCGGCACCCTCGGCAGCCGCGCGGATCCACGCGTTGACGCGATCGCTGCGAGCCTGCAGGACCGCTTCGATCAGGCCGTCCTTGGAACCGAAGTGCCGGTAGAGCGTCTCCTTGGACGCACCGACCGACGCACACAGCTCGGCGATCCCCACGCCGTCCAGACCACGCTGGTAGAAGACGAGGGTTGCGGCCCGCAGCATGTCCGCGCGGGTCCGCGCCGGATCCAGCGAACTTCCCTTGGCGACTGGCATGAGATAGATGGTACCGACCGGACCGATCTCTTGCTAGCGTTCGTCATCGTACCGATCGGTTCGATGATGACGAGAGGCCCGCCATGTACGCCAGCACACCCCCTTTGCCTGTCCCGAGCGCCGGGCCAGGAGGCCTGCACGACCTCGCCGACCCGACCGACCTGGCCGGCGTGCGCCACAGCCTCGACTTCCTGCAGCGGCAGCCATGAAGTACCGGCTGGCACTCGGCTCCGCGGTCGCCCTCGGCTTCGCGCGCTTCGCCTACGGCCTCGTGGTCCCGGCGATGCGCGAGCAGTTGGGTTGGTCGCTCGCGGACGTAGGTCTGCAGACCACCTCGAACGGCGTCGGCTACCTGGTCGGCGCGATCGTCGTCGCGACGGTGGTCCGCAGGCTCGGCACCGCCCGGACGTTCCAGTTCGGCATGGTCATCAGCACCCTCGCTCTGGCCGCCACCGCGGTCACCTCCTCGCAGCTCGTCCAGTTGTTGCTGAGAGCAACAACTGGCTGGGCCGGCGCGCTGGTCTTCGTCGCCGGCACCGTCGTCGCCGCGCGGCACGCGGATCGCTCAGCGCTCATCGTGTACTTCGGCGGCGCCGGGCTGGGCGTCGCGCTCAGCGGCTTCGCGCTGCCCCTCTTGCTCGACGGCAACTCCGGTCGGTGGCCCGTAGCGTGGTTGTTGCTGGCAACCGGTTCCTTGATCGCCACCGTGATCTCCTGGTCGGCGGTCAGCGCTGTCCCGCCGACGCCGGATGTCAAAGCAAGGTTAGGACGGCTCCGGCCGATGGGACTCGCCTACGTTCTCTTCGGCGCCGGGTACATCGTCTACCTCACGTTCCTCACGGCGTATCTCAGGGCTGAGCACAGCACCGCACGCCAGGTCGCCATCACCTGGACCTTGATGGGCGTCGCCGCGATGGTCGCACCGCCACTGTGGAACCGCCCCCTGACGACGTGGCGCAACGCCCGGCCCATGGCCGTGCTGCTCGCGCTCCAGGTGGTCGCCGCCTTGCTGCCCTTGATCAGCCGGACGACGGTGCTGGTTTCGGCGGGGGTCGTCGGCGTGACGTTCCTGAACGTTCCCGCCTCGGTCGCCGCGCTGGTACGGCGTACTGTCCCGCAGCCCGAGTGGACCGCGGTGATCGGCACGCTGACCGTGTGGTTCGCGGCCGGTCAGACCGTCGGTCCCTGGCCTGCGGGACTTCTCGCGGACCAACTCGGAGCAGGAGCCGCCCTTGGCTGGACCGCGGCGCTCTGCGCGGCCGGAGCGCTGGTTGCGATCAGCTGGACGGCGGGATCTCGCCGGAGCCGCGGATCGTCAGTTTGACCGGCACCCGCACCGTCCGGCCCGGGCGGTGCGGTTCGGGGAGCCGCTCGGTCATCAGCTGGATCGCGGTCCGGGCCATCACGTCGGCCGACTGGGCCACCGCGGTCAGGCCGGGGCTGAGCAGGTCGCCGAGCGCGAGGTCGTCGAACGACACCAGCGCGACCCGGTCCCGCCGGCCGGCCATGCCGCGTAGTACCTCGGCTGTGGTCATGTTGTTCGCCGACAGGATCGCGGTCGCGGGCTCGGGCCGGTCCAGTACTGCGGACAGGGTGATCCCGATGCCCTCGGTGGTCGGCTCCGACAGGTGGACCAGGTCCTCGTCCACGTCGATCCGGTGCCGGGCCATCGCCGCCCGGTAGGCGACCACGCGCTCGCGAGCCGTGAAGATCCGCTCGTCGTCACCGAGGTACGCGATCCGGCGGTGCCCTTGGCGGATCAGGTGATCGATCGCCTGGTCGATGCCGCCGGCATTGTCGGCGAGCACGGCGTCGGCCTCGATCCCGTGCGCCGGCCGGTCGATCGTGACGACGGCCATCCCGGCGTCGACGTGCGGCGCCAGGTACTCCTGGGTCTCGCCGATCGGCGCCATGATGAGCGCATCGGGGCGGCGGGCAACGAATTCGAGGCAGACGTCGCGCTCGCGCTCGGGGTCCTCGTCGGTCAGGCCGATCATCACGACCGAGCCGCTGGAGCGGGCCCACAGCTCGACCGCGCGGCCGAGCGAGGCGAAGAACGGGTCGCCGATGTCGCGGATCACCACCGCGATCGTGCCGGTCTTGCCGCGCCGCAGCATCCGGGCGCTCTCGTTCGGCGTGTAGTTCAGTTCCTTGATCGCGGCCTGGACCTTGGCGGTCAGCTCCGGGCTGACGTTCGGCTCCTCGTTGACCACCCGGGAGACGGTCTTGAGCGCCACGCCCGCCCGGGCCGCGACCTCTTTCATGGTGGGCCGGCGCTGCCCGGCTCCATTCACACCAGTGATGCTCACCGGTGTCCTCGCTTCGCTCCGGGCACCGGTGAGCATTTGCTGCTCTGCTTGTTGGTTCGCTCGCTTCGCTCGCTCACGTGCCCACCTTTCAATTAGCTTTCGACGACGACCGGGATGATCATCGGGCGGCGACGATGCGTGTCACTGACCCACTTGCCGACCACGCGGCGGATGACCTGCTGCAACTGGTACATGTCGTCCACCCCGCTCCCGATCGCCTTCTCGATCTCGGCCTCGATCTTGGGCTTGAGGTCGTCGAAGACGGTGTCGTCCTCGGCGAAGCCCCGGGCCTGGATCTCCGGTCCTGCCGTCAGTTTGCCGGTGACAGAGTCCATCACGGCGATCACCGAGATGAAACCCTCGTCGCCGAGAATCCGGCGGTCCTTCAGCGAGGTCTCGGTGATGTCGCCCACAGTCGAGCCGTCGACGAAGACGTACCCGCACTCCACCTTGCCCGCGACAACGGCTTTGCGGTCGACCAGATCGACCACCACACCGTCCTCCACCACCACCACGTTCTCAGCCGGTACGCCGGTCTGCCGGGCGAGCTCCGCGTTCGCATGCAGGTGCCGGATCTCACCGTGCACCGGCATCACGTTGCGCGGCTTGACGATGTTGTAGCAGTACAGCAACTCCCCCGCAGACGCGTGGCCGGACACGTGCACGAGGGCGTTGCCCTTGTGGATCACGTTCGCGCCGTGCCGGGTCAGCCCGTTGATCACCCGGAACACCGAGTTCTCGTTGCCGGGGATCAGCGAGGACGCCAGTACGACGGTGTCGCCGGGCTGGATCTGTACGACGTGGTGGTCGTTGGCCGCGATCCTCGACAGGGCCGACATCGGCTCACCCTGCGAACCGGTGGAGACCAGCACCACCTGCTCCGGCGGGTAGTTCTCCAGTTCGCGCATGTCGATCAGGGTGTCGCCGGGCACGGTGAGGAAGCCGAGATCCCGGGCGACGGCCATGTTGCGGACCATCGAGCGACCGACGTACGCGACCTTGCGGTGGTGCTTCACGGCCGCGTCCATCACCTGCTGGACGCGGTGCACGTGGGAGGCGAAACAGGCGACGATGATGCGCTGGTTCTTCGCCTTGCTGAAGACACCGTCGAGGACCGGGGCGATGTCGCGCTCGTGGGTGGTGAAGCCGGGCACCTCGGAGTTCGTGGAGTCGACGCAGAACAGGTCGACGCCCTCCTCACCGAGCCGGGCGAACGCGCGCAGGTCGGTGATCCGGTTGTCCAGCGGCAACTGGTCCATCTTGAAGTCGCCCGTGTGCAGGACCAGGCCGGCCGGCGTACGGATGGCGACTGCCAGCGCGTCCGGGATGGAGTGGTTCACCGCGACGAACTCGCACTCGAAGGGGCCGAGGCGAACGGTCTCGCCCTCGGCCACGGTCTGCTGCGGCACATTGCGGTGGCGGTGCTCCTTCAGCTTGCCCTCGAGCAGCGCCAGCGTGAGCTGCGAACCGAGCACCGGGATGTCGCCGCGTTCGCGCAACAGGTACGGCAGTCCGCCGATGTGGTCCTCGTGGCCGTGCGTGAGCACCACCGCCACGATGTCGTCCAAACGCTCCCGGATCGGCTGGAAATCCGGGAGGATCAGGTCGACACCGGGCTGGTTCTCGTCCGGGAAGAGTACGCCGCAGTCGACGATCAGCAACTTGCCGTCGTACTCGAAGACCGTCATGTTCCGCCCGACCTCGCCGAGGCCGCCGAGCGGGATGACCCGCAGCGCGCCGGGCGCGAGCGGGCCGGGAAGGTCGAGATCCGGATGGGGGTGACTCATGCAATCAGTCCTGCCGTCTTGAGGTCGGTGGTGAGGCCGTCGACCTGCACCTGCGTCGCCTCGACCAGCGGCGACCGGACGGTCGCGTGCTCGATGACGCCGGCCAGCTTGAGCGCGGCCTTCACCATGATGGCGCCCTGGGTTCTGGTCATGATCGCCTCGACGGCGGGCACCAGCCGTCGATCGATGGTTCGCGCGGTGGTCAGGTCGCCGCGCACGACCGCGTCGATCAGTTCGCGGTACGGCTCGGAGGCGACGTGGGCGACCACGCTCGCGATCCCGACCGCACCCATCGCGAGCCAGGCGAGGTTCAGCTCGTCGGCGCCGCAGTAGTAGAAGAGGTCCGAGTTGGCCAGCACCTTGGTGGTCGCCGCCACGTCGCCCTTGGCGTCCTTCACCGCGACGATCCGCGGGTGCTCGGCCAGTGCGAGCAGTGTCTCGGTCTGGATCGGTACGCCGGCCCGGCCGGGAATGTCGTACACCAGCACGGGCAGGCCGGTCGCGTCGGCGACCTGGGTGAAGTGAGCCTTGATGCCTTCCTGCGGCGGCTTGTTGTAGTACGGCGTGACGACCAGCAGCCCGTGCGCACCAGCGGCCTCGGCAGCCTTCGCCGACTCGACACTGTGCGCCGTGTTGTTGGAGCCGACCCCGGCGACGACCTTGGCGCGGTCACCGATCGCCGCGAGCACGACCTTGACCAGCTGGACCTTCTCGGCGTCGGTCGTGGTCGGCGCCTCGCCGGTCGTCCCGTTGACGATCAGCGCATCGTTGCCCTGGTCGACCAGCTGGGTCGCGACCTTCTGCGCAGCGTCCAGATCGAGCGAGCCGTCGGGGCTGAACGGGGTGATCATCGCCGTGGTCAACCGGCCGAAAGGCAGCGCCTGCGAGGCGGAGGATGCGCTTGAAGACATGGGGCTCAGATTACCGCTCCGCACGCTTCGAGAAATGAGTAGGCCTGGTAGCTGTCCGCTCGGGGGTCCGGGCAGCTACCAGGCTCACTCGTCCTATCGTGGCGGCCCCAGGAGTCGTTACAGCTTCCACCAAAAAAGTCAGAAAAACTTTCTGTAATCACTGTCGGTCGCAATCTCGCTACTTTCGGTCGATTCTGCTGAGTGATGGCACCGCCAACGGCTAGCGTTTCGGCCGTGTCCACACCGATGACTGCCCCCAAACCCGCGGCCGCGGCAAGCCTGACGATGGTCGTCACCGCCATGATGGCGGCGATCCCGATGATCACGGTGGTGATGTGGTTCGTGCTCGCCGGCGACGGGATCGGAGATTTCCCGGGCGGCTGGGCGCCGATCCTCGTCGTCGCCCTCGCAGTGGGCGCCTACAGTTTCTGCGAACTCGCCGGATTCCGCGCGCCCGCGGTGCCACCCGGTGGGCAGCCGGCCGAGGTCGAGAAGCAGTCATGGCAGAGGTTCACCTCGTCGACCTTCGTGAGGTTCGCGCTCAGCGAGGCGGTCTTCCTGGTCTCGATCACGATCGCCTTCGTCGTCGACAGCTACTGGATCGTCCTCGTCGGCGCAGTCCTGGCGTTGCCGCTGGTCGCCTGGGAAGCGTGGCCGGGCCGCCGCAACCAGCAACGCTTCGCCGCCGCGCTCGAAGCGGCCGGCCATCCGTCGTACCTGCTCGGCCGCCCGCAGGACTACTGACCTGTACTACGCCCCGCCGGCGATCCAGATCGACGTGGTCGACCAGATCGCGGCGGCGACGTTGCTCAGGGCCGCCCAGGCCCCGGGGAGGAGCAGGACGCCGCCGATGACGAGAGCTGGAGCGATGAGCAGGTTCTCCACCCAGCCGCCGGTGCGGAAGCGGAGGTGACGCGGGAGACGTATCTCGTACCAGGTCTCGCCGCGGATCGGGAGCGGCCAGAGCCATGGGCAGCCGGAGCGGGTCAGGCTGTCGCCGAGGCAGTGCACGAACATGCCGAGCGCGACGGCGACGCCGATCCAGCTGCCGATCCCGGCGAGACCGGCCTGCAAAGCTTCGGCGGCCGTCGTACCAGGTAGTGCTTCGGCTGCGGCATCCGGCAAGACAGCGTTGGCTACCGACCAACCGGCAGCGCCGAGAGCCGCGAGCACGATCCAGTCACCCAGAACATCAGCGGCCAGCACCAGACCGGTCACCGCGATCGCCAGCACCGCCCACTTACCCCCTCGCTCCCCCGCGCCCGCGGCGAGAAATCCGAGCAGCAGCGCGGCCGCGACGGTGTGAGTGGCATGCCGGTGCTTGCCGGTGCCCTCCTCGTCGCGCGGCCCCTTCGTGACGTTGTAGAGGATCCCGGAGAAGGTCCGCACCGCCCCCGACACGATGCGCGTGATCGGCCCGAGCAATCGCGACGCCTTCGCGCCCGGGTGATCGAGGTCGGGCAACAACGCATAACCGGCCGTCGCGGCGGCGAACGGCACCACCTCGGCCACCGAGGTCAGGCCGACCAGCGGCGCCACCGCAAGTCCCGCACACCAACCGGACAACGCATGCGAACGCCCCATCACGGCGCCCCACCCCCTCAGTCGTGAGCCGCCGATTCTTCCAGCGATCACCGGCAGTTTTCGGGTAGGCGCGCAGGCTGCGAGGTCAGGCGTCGAAGTCGAGGGTGACCTTCTCGGTGGTCGGGTGGGACTGGCAGGTGAGGACGTAGCCGGCGCGGATCTCGTCCGGCTCGAGGGCCCAGTTGGTGTCCATCCGGACCGAGCCCTCGACCACCTTCGCGCGACAGGTGCCGCACACGCCGCCCTTGCAGGCAAAGGGCGCATCGGACCGTACGGCGAGCGTCGCGTCCAGCACCGCCTTCGCGTGCTCGCCGAGCGGGAAGGTCGAGCGCCGCCCGTCGAGGATCACCGTCACCTCGGCGGCGTTCTCGTCGATCGCGGTCTCCTCGACGCGGGCCGTCGGTGCCTCGTCGCCCACGTGGAACAACTCCGCGTGCACCCTCTCGCGCGGAACCCCCTGCTCCAGCAGGAGTTCCTGCGCGCCGACGACCATCGCGTACGGGCCGCAGAGGAACCATTCGTCGACGGACTTCACCGGCAGCAGCGCGTCGATCATCCGGCTCAGCCGCTCCCGGTCGATCCGGCCGCTGAACAGTTCCACCTCGGTCGACTCGCGCGACAACACGTGCACCAGTTGCAGCCGTTCGGCGTACACGTCCTTGAGATCGGCCAACTCGTCCGCGAACATCACCGAGCCCGCCGTACGGTTCCCGTAGAGCAGGGTGACCCGGCTCTCCGGCTCGACCGCGAGGGTGGTGGCGACCAGCGACAGCACGGGGGTGATCCCGCTGCCGGCGGCGATGAACGCGTAGTGCTTCGCGTTCGCCGGGTCGAGCTCGGTACCGAACCGGCCGAGCGGCGTCATCACCTCGATCGTGTCGCCCGGCTTGAGCTCGTTCGCGGCGTACGACGAGAACTCGCCACCCGGGATGCGCTTCACGGCGATCCGCAGTACGCCGGAACCCGCGGGCGAGCAGATCGAGTAGCTACGGCGTACTTCGTCACCCGCACGTCGGACCGTGAGGTGCTGCCCTGCACTGAACTCGTACTCCGTGGCGAGGTCGTCCGGCACCTCGAAGGTGATCGCGACCGAGTCGTCGGTGATCGCGTCGATCGCCTGGACCTTCAACGGATGGAAGGTGGCCCGGCGGCGGGTCATCGTGGTCATCAGATGGCCTTGAAGTAGTCGAAGGGCTCGCGACAAGAGTTGCAGCGCCAGAGTGACTTGCAGGACGTGGATCCGAAGCGGCTCAGCTCGGTCGTGTCGGGTGAGCCACACAGCGGACAGCGGATAGTCAGGCTGACCGACACCGGTCCGCCGACAGCACGTGTCCCGGTAGGCGGTGCGATGCCGTATTCCTTGAGTTTCGCCTTGCCTGCTTCGCTCATCCAGTCAGTCGTCCACGCGGGCGACAACACCGTCTCGACCCGGCCGTCGACGTGCAGGGCTTGCAGGGTGAGCTCGACCTCGTGCCGGATCAGGTCCATCGCCGGACAGCCGGAGTACGTCGGGGTGATCGTCACGACCATTTGATCGCCCTCGCGACGGACGCCCCGCAGTACGCCGAGGTCCGCGATCGTCAGCACCGGCACCTCCGGATCCGCGACCTCGCCGACCGCGTCCCAGATCGCCTGCTCGGCGGTCACCACTTCGCACCCGGGTGCGAGCGAGCGATGTGCTGCAGCTCCGCGAGCAGGTAGCCGAAGTGCTCCGAGTGCCGGCCTTCCCGACCGCCGGAATGCTGGTACGACGACGTCGGCACGGTGCAGGTGGATTCTTCGATCACCTGCGTGACCCGGCGCAGCCATTCCTCCTCGAGCGTCGACGGATCGACGGCTACCTCGAGGCGCTTCACCAGCTCGTCCTGCGCGAACAACTCGGCCGTATAGGGCCACATCGCGTCGAGGCCGGCCTGCATCCGCCGGTGACTCTCGTCGGTACCGTCGCCGAGCCGCAGCACCCACTGGGTCGCGTGATCGACGTGGTACGCGACCTCCTTGACGGCCTTGCCCGCCACCCCGGCCAGCGTCTCGTCGGCACACCCGCGCAGCTCTTCGTAGAGGAGATGCTGGTACGTCGCGAAATACAGCAGGCGGGCCATCGTCGCCGCGAAGTCGCCGTTGGGCAGCTCGACGAGCTGCACGTTGGTGAACTCGCGCTCGTCGCGGAAGTAGGCCAGGTCGTCCTCCGACCGGCCCGCGCCTTCGAGCTGTCCGGCGTACTGGAGCAGGGACCGGGCCTGGCCGAGCTGGTCGAGTCCGATGTTGCCGAGGGCAACGTCTTCCTCGAGCTGCGGGGCGGCCGCGATCCACTCGGCGGTGCGTTGCGCCGCGATCAGCGCGTCGTCACCGAGCCGGAGTGCATAGGCGAAGAGGTCGTTCACAGATGGTCCACGCCTTCTGGCACCTGGTAGAAGGTGGGGTGCCGGTAGACCTTGTCGGCGGCCGGGTCGAAGAACTCGTCCTTCTCGTCCGGGCTGGAGGCGGTGATGTCGGCGGCGGGCACGACCCAGATCGACACGCCTTCCTGGCGGCGGGTGTAGACGTCGCGGGCGTTGCGGAGGGCCATCGTCGCGTCCGGCGCGTGCAGGCTGCCGACGTGCACGTGCGACAGCCCGCGGCGGGACCGGACGAAGACCTCCCACAACGGCTCGATCAAGCTGCGCGACTCACTCATGCGGCACTCGCCTTCTTAGCGGCCTGCTTCTCCGCGTACGCCGCCGCGGCCTCGCGGACCCAGGCGCCGTCCTCATGGGCCTTCACCCGGTGGGCCAGGCGCTGCTCGTTACACGGACCGTTGCCCTTGACAACTTCATAGAGCTCGGTGAAGTCCGGCTGGGTGAAGGAATAGTGCCCGGTCTCCTCGTCGTACCGCAGCGCGTCGTCGGGCACCCGGATGCCGAGCACGTCTGCCTGCGGCACGGTCATGTCCACGAACCGCTGCCGGAGCTCGTCGTTGCTGTGCCGCTTGATGCCCCAGGCCATCGACTGCTCGGAGTGCGTGGAGGCCGCGTCGGGCGGCCCGAACATCATCAGGCTCGGCCACCACCAGCGGTCCAGCGCGTCCTGCGCCATCGCCTTCTGCGCCTCCGTGCCGTTGCACAGCGTGTGCAGGATCTCGAACCCCTGCCGCTGGTGGAACGACTCCTCCTTGCAGACCCGGACCATGGCCCGTGCGTACGGCCCGTACGAACAGCGGCAGAGCGGGACCTGGTTGACGATCGCGGCGCCGTCGACCAGCCAGCCGATCGCGCCGATGTCGGCCCAGGTCAGCGTCGGGTAGTTGAAGATGCTCGAGTACTTCTGCTTGCCGGCGTGCAGCAGGTCGAGCAGGTCGGCCCGGTCGACGCCGAGCGTCTCGGCCGCGGCGTACAGGTAGAGCCCGTGGCCGGCCTCGTCCTGCACCTTGGCCATCAGGATCGCCTTCCGGCGCAGGGACGGCGCACGGCTGATCCAGTTGCCCTCGGGCTGCATGCCGATGATCTCGGAGTGGGCGTGCTGCGCGATCTGCCGGATCAAGGTCTTGCGGTACCCCTCGGGCATCGCGTCGCGCGGCTCGATCCGGCCGTCGGCGTCGATCGTCGCCTGGAAGCTGTCCATGGCCGCCAGCATAGCCCAGTTGTGACACTTCGTCTGCAAAATCGACGAGAAGTGTCACAACAGCGGACAGGGGCCCGGGGGCTGGTGGTGCTAGCACCACCGCGAGTGGGGGCTCAGGCCGCTGGGGCCCGACAGCGGGCACCGGCAGGATCTTCAGTAACAGCTCAAGCCCGACACAGTTTCCCGGAAGGAACTCCCGTGACGCAGCTCGCCACCTCAGCCCCGGCCGCGCCCGACCATCGTGGTCCGGTCCGCGGCGCCGAGCGGGCGCTGGCGCCCGACCTGATCCGCGGCGCGATGCTGCTGATGATCGGGCTCGCCAACGCCGCCAACTTCGCCTTCGCCGGCAGCCCCGGCCTGAACGGAAATCCGCACGGCCTCGAGCGGATCCTCAACTTCGTCAAGATCACCCTCGTCGACGCCAGGGCCTACCCGGTGTTCGCGGTGATGTTCGGCTACGGCCTGGTCCAGCTGGCCCGGCGCCAGCGGAACTCGGGTGCGACACCCGGCGCAGTACGGAAGATCCTGCTGAAGCGCAACAGCTGGCTGGTCGCCTTCGGACTCGTCCACGCGACACTGCTGTACTTCGGTGACTTTCTCGGCGCCTACGGCATCGTCGGCGTGCTCTGCACGCTTCTCCTCCTCAACCGGGGCGACAGGTTCCACAAGATCGTGCTGTGGATCTGGGGCGCCCAGGTCGTCTACACGATCGTCGTAGCCGTCATGACCGCACTGGCCGTCGTTGGCTCGTCTGGTCCTGCGCACGGCATGACGAACGACCCGAACCCGTCGCTGGGCGCGACCAGCTACTTCGCCAGCATGGTCGACCGGCTGCACGAGTGGCCCGCGCACACGGCGTACGTGCTCGGCTTCGTGGTGATCGTCTGGCTCGGCATGTGGGCCGCACGCAAGCAACTGCTGGAGAACCCGCAGGCACACCGGGCACTGCTGACCCGCGTCGCCGCCGTCTGCATGAGCATCGTCGTACTCGGTGCCCTGCCGCTCGCTCTGGTCGCCGCCGGATGGCTGAAGGTCGACGACGCCGCGCTCAGCTCGATGAACTTCCTGCACAACATCAGCGGTCAGTTCGGCGGACCTGGGTACGTCGCGCTGTGGGCCCTGCTGGTCGACAAGCTGATGACTCGCCGGCAGCCGTTGAGCAAGCCGGTGGTCGCGATCTCCGCCCTCGGACAGCGCTCGATGACGGGGTACCTGTTCCAGTCGGTGTCCTGGATGGTGCTGCTGGCGCCGTTCACGCTCAACCTCGGCGACCGGCTCGGCAACACCGCCTTCACCGCGGCGGGCGCGGCGATCGCGGTCTGGACGATCTCGGTGATCGCCGCCTACCAGATGAAGATGCACAACTACCGTGGTCCCGCCGAGACCCTGCTGCGGCGACTGACCTACTGATCCCACCGGCCGATTCCTGGAGCCGCCGCTCGGCAGGACACCTCCCCGACGGGTGTCCTGCCGAGCGGCATTTGAAAGGATGGGCGGTATGAGCGACGACTTCGGCGTACCGGAACCCGACCACCTGTCGTCGATGGGCGCCACCGAAGACCCGATCGCCGAGTCGAGTGTGCGGTTGGCGCTGCCGGCCGAAGCGGACGCGATCGGGCAGATCCAGGTCGCCGCGTGGCGCCGGGCGTACGAGGATCTGCTGCCGGCCGACGTACTGGCAGACCTCGACCCCGCCCAGTTCGCCGCTCAGTGGCGGGCCGCCCTGCTCGTACCGGGCGAAGCGCGCAACCGGGTGATGGTGGCGCTGTCAGGTCGCACCTTGGTCGGCTTCGCCGCGATCACCGCCTCGGACGACCCGGATGCGGACCCGCGCAACGACGCTCTCGTCGCCGAACTGGCGGTCGACCCCGAAGCGACCCGCGCCGGCCACGGCTCCCGCCTGCTGAACGCGGTCGTCGACACGATCCGCGCCGACGGCTTCAGCCGCGTCACCGTCTGGGTCAACTCCACCGACGACGTCCTCCGCGCCTTCTACACCGACTCCGGCTGGGCTCCCGACGGCGCCAGCCGCGAACTCGACCTGTACGGCGACGGCACCACCCGCGTCAAGCAGGTCCGCCTGCACACCGACCCGAGCGAGCGCACGGAGCTTGACCTTGCCCCCTAGGGGAAGCTTTACGGTCCAGCGATGCACCTTCTCCTGATCTCGGGTAGCACCCGCGCCGCCTCGACCAACACCGCCGTACTGCGAACGGCGCAGCAACTCGCCACCGTCGAAACGACCTTGTACGGCGAACTGTCGGCCCTGCCGGCGTTCAACCCCGACGACGACCGAGAACCCTTGCACCCGGCAGTGACCCGGCTGCGGGAACAGGTCGAGGCGGCCGACGCGATCCTGTTCTGCACCCCCGAGTACGCCGGCGCGCTGCCCGGGAGTTTCAAGAATCTCCTCGATTGGACCGTCGGCGGCACCGGCATGGACCGCAAGCCCGTCGCCTGGATCAACGTGTCATCAGTCGCCGCCCCCACCGGCGGAGCCGACGCCCACGACTCCCTCCGCAAGGTCCTCGGCTACCTCAACGCGAGCATCGTCGAGGAGGCCTGCGCCCGCCTTCCGATGACCCGCCAGTCGGTCGACGCCGACGGCCTGGTCTCGGCACCCGCAGTAGTCACCGGGATCCGCCACACCCTCGCCGTCCTGGCCGGCTCCGTCGGCTGACCTTCGCCTCGACCACCCGCCCCGCCTCGGGGTAGGCATCTCTTGGGTTGGGCGTCCCGACGGACAGGTAGTGCACAGCGCGTACGCCGTACATGGTGTCGGAGTGCGCTCGAGTGCACTAGGTGCGAGCTGCTACCTCCTGTCCGTCGGGTCGTGTTGGTCAGGACCGGGGTGAGGTGAGGGCGAAGCGGCGGCGGTACTCGCTGGGTGGGAGGCCGGTACGGCGGCGGAGTTGGGTGCGGAGGTTGGTGGCCGTGCCCAGGCCGGTCTGGCGGGCGACCGCATCGAGGCGGACCTCGCCTGCCTCCAGCAGCCTGCAGGCGAGAGCGACCCTTTCGCTTGTCAGCCACGCCAACGGCGTCGTCCCGAGCTCCGCCTGGAAGCGGCGGTGCAAGGTGGCCTGACTCATCGCCGCATGCTCCGCGATGTCGCCCACGGTGAGTGGACTCGCCAGTTCGCTGCGGATCCATGCGAGCAGCGGCGCGAGCGACGTGTCGGCGACCACCGGCACCGGCCGGTCGATGAACTGCCGCTGACCGCCCTCGCGATGAGCGGTGTAGACGAGCCGGCGGCTGACCACGTTCGCCACCTCGGCACCATGGTCGCGCCGGATGAGGTGCAGGCCGAGATCCAGCGCGGCCGCACTCCCCGCCGCCGTCAGAACGTTGCCGTCGTCAACGAACAGGACGTCCGGCTCCAGCTTCACCGCCGGGAACAGCCGCTCGAACAACCCGGCCCACCGCCAATGCGTCGTCGCTCGCCGCCCATCGAGAACTCCCGCCGCCGCCAGGGTGAACGCACCCGTGCAGAAGCTGACCAGCCGAGCCCCGCGCGCGGCAGCCCGGCGTACGGCGATCAGAACCTCGTCGGTCGGGGGCACCTCGGGATCGGGGCGGTTCGGCACGATCACCGTGTCGGCGTCGTCGACCGCGTCGATGCCTGCAACGTCGGTGAGCGTGAAGAAGCCCGAATGCATCCGGGTCGCGCCACCCGGCGTACAGAGGGCGAAGTCGTACCAGGGGCGGTCGAGTTCGGGGCGGCGCAGGCCGAAGAGTTCGGTCGCCACGCCGAGCTCGAACGGGTTCGATCCCTCGTCGACGATCGCGACGACCTTGTGCTGCGAGGATTCTTGCGGCATGTGCTATTCCTAGCACTCACGTCCTGGTGACGCACCCCGCCACGATGGGGAGGTGACCAACGAACCGATCGACCTGCGCGCAGTACTGAAGACCTTCGACGAGCTGTGGAGTCCGCGGATCGCCGCGCGGATCAACGACTACGACGTCCGCGTCACGCACGTGGCCGGCTCGTACATCTGGCATGTGCACGAAACCACCGACGAGTTCTTCCTCGTCCTGGAAGGCGAACTCAGCATCGCCCTCCGCGACCCCGACGAACGCGTCGTCTCCCTGACACCAGGCACGGTTTTCGTCGTACCGCGCGGCGTCTACCACCGCCCGTTCTCCGACGCCGGCGCCGACATCGTCGTCATCGACCCAGCCGGCACCCCCACCACCGGCGACACCCACGACACCCTCCCCGACCACATCCGAACCAGCACGGGAATCCCGCTCGACTGACCTCCCGTACTGCGAAACGTCCGCCCCCGGTCGCGACAGCCGGCTCGGGAATCGTCAGTTGCCGCCGGGACCGTCAGCGCCGAAGCGGGCGTGGACGGCGGCGAGCAACTCAGCCGGCCGCGTGCGTTGAACGGCGTGGCCGGCACCCTCGATCGTGGTCAGCTTCGCATCGGGGACGAGATCCACGACCTTCGCCAGCAACTCCTGCGGAACCGGGCTGGTCGAACCACCACCGACAACGAGGGTAGGCACGGTGATCGCGGGAAGCTCGGCCCACCATGCGGGATCGGGATCGGCCAGCTGGGCGAAGATCGCCACCACCACCTCCCAATCGAAGCCGAGCTGTTCCTCGGGCTTCGGCGGGACGGTCCAGTCTCCCTGCCCATCGGGCGGCGGGCTGTCGATGAGGATCAACCCCGACAAGCGCTCGGCGTACTTCTCGGCGAAAAGTGCCGCGACCGTGCCGCCCATCGAATGCCCGCACAGCAGGAACTTCTCCAGCCCGAGCCCGTCCACGAACTCGAGCAGATCCGCACGCATCAGCTCGAACGAGTACGACGAAGTGCGCACGCTCCCGCCATGACCGCGTTGATCGAGCGCGATCACCCGCCTCGACCGAGCCAGCTCCGGCGCGACGGCGGCCCACGTCGACCCGTCCGTGTGCGACCCATGCACCAACACCATCGCCGGAGCCGACGCATCGCCGTACTCGACGTACCGGAACTCACCGGCCGTCAACCTGATCTTCACCTACCGCTTCCCCTCACTGTCCCTGCAGCCAGCCAACAACCACGACGAGCTTTGCGGCAACCGCTTTGACGATCGTTGAAATCAGCGGCTGAGGATCGCGGGAATCAGCGGCGATGGAGTTGGCGGCCCACGGCGTACGCGCGGGTGAGCCAGTCGATGACCTCGGCGTCGACTTCCGCGGGATCGCGGAAGCGGAATGCGTGCAGGACGTTGTGCGGCGAGTAGACCTCGATCTTGGTGAACCGCTTGCTGTCGAGCTTCTCCGCAAGAACGACGTGACCGTCGAGCCAGTGGATCCGCGGAATGAAGGCGGCGAAACTCATCCGGGCGTGCAGTGCGATCCGGGTCTTCTCGGCGAGGACATCCAGCGGGCCGAGCTCGCGCACGATGCCGACGATGCGGTCGAAGGTCTCGCGCACGGCCGGGTCCTTGCCGTTGAAGTGCGCATCGAGATCGCCGAGCGGGCGGCAGGTGTGCGACTGGTTGCGGTTGGCAAAGGTCCGGGCACACCGCGGGCATCGCCACAACCCGGACCGTTCGGCCATCGCGCCACCCGTCTCAGCTGATCCGACCTTAGGACGGGCTGCAGACAGTTTCCACTGTCAGGACAGGTCGACGGCGAGGCCGGTCGCGTAGATGATCAGGTCCTCGTCGGTGGCGGTGCGGCCGGTGGGTTTGATGCTTTCGGTGAAGGTGACGACGATGCTGCCGCGCTGGACGGCGCAGACGCGCACCGGTGCACTCGGGCTGCCGTCGCCACACCATCCGCTGCCGACCTTGGTGAGGTTGTTGCGGGTGGTGATCGCGTCCTTCGCCTTGGCCAGCGGGCCGTACACGGTCGCGACGTACACCGGCGTCTTGTTGTCGAGCTCCGCCAGCGGCTTGGTGGCGTAATACTTCGCCACCACCCAGTCGTACTTCGCGCCGCCGACCTTGAAGGTCGCCGGATCCCCGTTGTCCAAGCGATACAGCCCGGCACTGGTCGCCGGGAACTCACTCGGCGGCGGCACCGACGGCACCCCCTTCGCGAACGGCCCACCGTCGATCACACCGACCCGACTCAGCACGACAACAGCCACCAACACCACCACGACGGCGACCCCGACCAACGCCAGCGCCACCCCACCGCTCTTCCCCTTCCGCTGCGGCACCCCGTACTGCGGCCCGCCGTACTGCGGTTGCCCAGGCCCTCCCCCGTACGGCTGCACCCCTTGCTGCGGCGGGAACCCCTGCGGCGGCACCCCCTGCTGCGGCGGGACTCCCTGCGGCGGCATCCCTGGCATCCCTTGCTGCGTGGGGACTCCTTGCTGCGCAGGGAATCCTTGCTGGGGCGGCGGGTAGCCCTGTTGCGGTGGGTAGCCCTGTGGGGGTTGGCCGTACGGCGGCGGCTGGTTGTTGCCCGGGTAAGACATGCTGCACCTCTCCGACGGCTCGACTCCCCCATCGGCGGCTACTAAACCACACCGGCCTAGACCGCCACACCACCTCCCGGACAGCGTGGCGCAGATCAGGAGAGCGTGTCGGCGAAGGCTGTCGCGTAGCCGACCAGTCCGTCGTCGGTGGAGACGCGCCCGGCCGTTCCGATGTACTCCACCACGGTGGCGACGATGCTGCCGCGCTGCACAGCGCACTCGCGGATCGGTCCCGCCATGTCTCCGTCAGCGCAGACACCGGCGCCGACCGGCACGATGTTCTTGCGAGTCGGGATCGCGTCCTTCGCCTTCTTCAACGGGCCATAGATCGTGACGACGTAGACCGGCGTGTCGAAAGCGCGCTCCCCCGGCGGCTTCGGCGAGTAGTACCAGGCGACGGCCCAGTCGAACTTGGCGCCGTCCGGCTTGTACGTCGCCGCATCGTCATCCAGCCGATACAGCCCACCCGCCTGCGCCGGCATGATGCTCGGCGGCAGCACGGACGGCACCTTCCGCGCGAACGGCCCACTGTCGATGACCCCGACGCGACTCAGCCCGACGAAGGCCGCCAGCCCAACCGCCACGGCCACCCCGACCACTGCCAGAACCACCCCGCGCCTCTTACCCGGTTCCGCCGAGTAGACCGACGGCGGACCGCCCTGAAGGGGTTCGCCATACGGTGGGGGCTGATTGTTGCCCAGGTACGACATGCTGCACCTCTCCGACGACTCAGCCCCCATCGGCGGCTACTAAACCACACCGGCCTAGACCGCTCGCGGATCGGCGCGCATCGCACCGGCCGACAACCGCCTGCCGCCGCCGGTGCTGTCGACCGGCGGCGGCAGACCAGGCCGGTCAGCGTTCGTCGACGAGGTCCAGGCGCTCCTCCGTCGCGTCGCGGATCATCGCGAACGCTGCGCCCGCTTCAGGCATCGTCGGGGCGACGGCGACGGCGGCAGCCAGTGCTTCCGCCGACTCCCACGTCCACAGATCCAGCCACGTCTCGTCGTCCACCCGTGCCAGCCGCGTCTCCGTCAACCCCGGCACCTTGGCGCGCACGGCGTCGATCAACACGGCGCGGGTGGCGAGCATCTCGTCCACCCGTCCCGCATCCAGGCCGAACCGGGTCAATCGCAGAATGGTCATCCCAAACTCCTTGTAGTTGAACTCTAGTGACTGACTCTAGAGATATACTACAAAGATGAACCCGGTCAAGAAGCTTCCCGAGACAAAGAAGCCGGACGGGCGGGCGGCGAAGGCCCAGCTGACCCGCGCCCGGATCCTCGACGCGGCCGGCGAGCTGTTCGTCCGGAACGGGTACGGCGCGACCTCGTTGCAGGACATCGCCGATCAGGCGGAGGTCGCCGTGCAGACCATCTACTACGGCTTCGGCAACAAGCAGTCCGTGCTGAAAGAGGTAGTCGACCGCACGATCGCCGGCGACGACGAGCCGGTCGCGACACTCGACCGGCCCTGGTTCCAGCAGGCACTCGCCACCGACTCCGCCGCCGCGCATCTCGAGGCGCACCTCGAAGGCACTCGCGAAGTACTGGACCGCGTCGCACCGATCATGAAGATGGTCGAGGCAGCCGCAGCCACCGATACCGGGATCGCCAAGCTCTGGCCGGACGAGCAGAATCCACGCCTCACCGTGCAAACGGCCGCGGCGAAGAGTCTCCTGTCCAAACCCGGCGCCAATCCCGGCATCACCGTCGAGCACGCCGCCGACGTCCTGTTCGGCCTGTTGAGCCCCGAGCTCTATCTGCTCTTCGTCAGCGAGCGCGGCTGGACACCGCAGCAATGGCAGGCCTGGACCTACGAGACGCTGCACGCCCAGCTCTGCGCGCCTCAGACCGGCAGCCCCTTAGCAGGCGGATGATCGGACGCCGGGCCGGGGGTGGTGCTCGACCGCGCACAGCTGACATGACAGATTGCGACGGTCCGAACACGCTTGGCCATCCCTGGAGAATGTATGAAGTTCCGTACCCTGGCCGCCGGCCTCGGTATCTCCGCCCTCTCCGCGACCGCGCTGCTGGTGGTCCCCGGATCGAGCGCGACGGCATCGCAGCAGCAGGCGGCCGCCGTACAGACCGGCCCGAACCGGATCGCCCAGCGATATCTGGACCAGAAGCCGGCCTGGCGGATGTGCGGTGATCCGGAGCTGAAGACGTCCTGCGCCAAGATCGTCGTCCCCCGCGACTGGTCGGACCAGGCGCGGCACGTCGACATCCAGCTCGCGATCAGCAAGGCCGGCGGCCCGGCGAAGGGCAGGGCCGGTCGCGTCGTGTTCGGCAATCCCGGCGGCCCGGGTGGCGCGGGACTCGGCATGGCGCCGTACCTGGCCAGTCAGAAGGCACTCACCAAGGACCACCTCGCGATCGGCTTCGACCCGCGCGGCACCGGCGACAGCGCGAACGTCACCTGCCAGGGCGCCCCCGGCTTCACGATGGACGCCCGCGACCGCGACCCGTGGAACCTCGACCTCATCGCGGAGGCGTCGCAACTGACCCTTCCGTACTGCGAGGGCCAGTCCCGCGGTCTGCTCCCGTTCGTGAACACGGTCCAGACCGTGCAGGACATGGACCTGATCCGGCAGCTCCTCGGCTACGACAAGATCGACTACGTCGGGTACTCCGCCGGCACCTGGCTGGGCGCGTACTACCAGACCTACTACCCCACCCACGTCGGCCGGTTCGTGCTCGACTCGAACACCGACTTCACCGGGCCGTGGCTGAACACGTTCATCGCCCAGCCGCAGGCGTTCGAGCGCCGGTTCCGCGAGGACTTCGCACCCTGGGCCGCGAAGTACGACGCTCAACTGAAACTCGGTGACTCGCCACGCTTGGTGATCAGGACGTACGAACGACTGCGGGCCGCGCTGAAGAAGGAGCCCGCGGTCGAGGAGTTCATGGACGGGTCGGTGAAGATCAGCTACGACCAGAACACGCTGGACAATATCGTCACCGGCGACCTGTATACAAAGGTGGATTTCCATTCGCTGGCGATTGATCTGGCATTCCTGCGCGGCCTTTCCGAGGCACAGAGCAAAAGCGGCGCCCGGGCGGCGCAGCGAAAGGTCGACGAACTCCCGTTGGCGCGCCAGCAAGAACTCGTCCAGCGAGCGACCCGGCGTACGGTCGGCATCACGCCCTTCGGCCGGCCTTTCGCCGACGACGCGGAGAACGCGACCTTCACCGCCGTCACGTGCAACGACACGGAATGGCCGCAGGGCCGCGAGTACGGCGAGGTGCTGTCGGCTCGCCTCGGCCCGCGCTACCCGCTGCTCGGCTGGTCGATGAGCGAGAACCCCTGCGCGTTCTGGGACCGCCCCAATCTCGACCTGCGCATCCCTACTGGTAAAGGCTTGCCGACAACGCTGATGGTGCAGTCGGTGCACGACCCGGCGACCAACTTCTCGCTGGCCGCGGCGGCCCACAGCCGGTACGCCGGTTCGCGGCTCGTCACCATCACCGGCGAGGGCGACCACGGCATCTACGGCGGCGTGAACAAGTGCGCCGACAAGATCGTGAACACGTTCCTCGCCACCGGCAAGGCGCCCGCCAGGGACACCACCTGCGCCGGCGAGGGGATCCCCGCGCCGTCGTCGGGCGGGACGGACCCGAACGACGACGATGCCGTGAACGCCCGCGCACCGCTGACGCGCATTGCCGGATTCACGAAAGCGGTTTCCGGATATCTACGCTGATCCACCGGCTACCCAGCGCGCCATTCCGGCGGGATTCGGCGGCAATTTCCGGCCGAATTCCCGCACGGAGTGAGAACACGCCATCACATTCGGCGATATCGCGGCGGGACGTTCGTTGTCAGCACCCGGTTGTCAGGGCGATGTCAGGGTTGCGTCCCTGTGCGACAGAGCGTGACCAAGCCAATCTTGAGTCAGCGCGGGAGAACCGAAACACCGACCGGGAGGGCTCGGTGGGCCGGGGAACATCGCCGACGTGGCTTCGGCCGGCTGTGGGGTGGGGGGACTGCCTGGGGGGTCAGACAGAGACACAGCCGGCCGGGTCCCGTAAGCCGCAGGGCCTCCCGCCCGCAGATCCCTCGCGGGGTACCTTCGATCCCCCAGGTCGTGGTGCCTCGCGAGGCTCCATTTGTGCTCGCACTTCACAGGCGGGTGGAGCGGTCCGGACTGGCGGACGGGCCCGGGTAGCCATCGGCCACGGCGGCGAGCGGAGCCGCGCGGCCTGCTGACCAGGCGGCCCGGAACGCGCGGCGATCGAGAGCCTGCTCGATGGCCTGTTTGGTGCCCTGCAGATCGGCTTTCTCGATCTCCGGCACAGGTGCCCCGATCACCTCGCGGATACCGTCGGCCGCGCCGAGGAGGAAGGCCGCGTACTCCGTCCGGTTCCGTTGCTGGGCGACCGTCGCGAGCTCTTCCAGCACACTCGCCGACCGCCACCTGTCGCCGAGATCGCGATGCTCGGCAAGGCTTTCGTCGAGGAAATGCACGGCCCGTTCGGTCAGCCCGCGGCGCCGCTCGACGATGCCCAGTTGGTTCAGCGACCAGGCCACACCTTCGCGGTACCCGAGCCGCTGCGACAGCGCCAAACTCTCCTGCAGCAACTCTTCGGCCTCAGCCAGCTCACCGCCGTACTGCGCGATGGTGCCGAGGCTGATCAAGGACCATGCGAGCCCTTCGCCGTCGCCGAGCACGCGGAAGCTGTCCCTCGCCCGCTTGCAGCGCCGGGCCGCGATCTCCAGATCGCCGCGCAACCACGCGACGAACCCGAGCTGGTTGTGCGCCCACGACATCCCCGACCGGTCCCCGAGACTCTCGAACAGGTCGTAGCTCTGGCAGTGCAGGTTCTCCGCGGTCACGTAGTCGCCGCGCTCGCGGGCCACTCCCCCGAGTCGCTGCATGACCAGCGCAG